>NZ_MQUB01000001.1:323750-647500 GCF_002943755.1 Aureitalea marina | reverse complement strand
AAAATGTCCGTTTTCGGAGTGCGCTTACGCGCTAACCTCAAACTCTCATTTTGAAAAACCTTCTACAAGGTTTTATCTGTGGAGAATATCGGAGTCGAACCGATGACCTCCTGCGTGCAAGGCAGGCGCTCTAGCCAGCTGAGCTAATTCCCCGTCTTTTAAAAAGTAGACAACTAAGCCCCCTTCTTGAGTTGACAGATGCCCAACTTCTAAAATAATCCAATACGTTCTTTCAATGAACTCTTCGTAGTCTCGGGCAGACTCGAACTGCCGACCTCTACATTATCAGTGTAGCGCTCTAACCAGCTGAGCTACGAGACTTTCTGTTCCTTATATATCTTAATAAAATTGACAGCTAAACTAAGTAGAGCCCCTTGACTCTCTCTTAACGGATTTGTCTTCTAAAGGTTAGAAACATCTCTAGAAAGGAGGTGTTCCAGCCGCACCTTCCGGTACGGCTACCTTGTTACGACTTAGCCCCAGTTACTAGTTTTACCCTAGGCAGCTCCTTACGGTCACCGACTTCAGGTACCCCCAGCTTCCATGGCTTGACGGGCGGTGTGTACAAGGCCCGGGAACGTATTCACCGGATCATGGCTGATATCCGATTACTAGCGATTCCAGCTTCACGGAGTCGAGTTGCAGACTCCGATCCGAACTGTGACCGGTTTTATAGATTCGCTCCCCCTCACGGGGTGGCTGCTCACTGTACCGGCCATTGTAGCACGTGTGTAGCCCAGGACGTAAGGGCCGTGATGATTTGACGTCATCCCCACCTTCCTCACGGTTTGCACCGGCAGTCTTGTTAGAGTTCCCGACATTACTCGATGGCAACTAACAACAGGGGTTGCGCTCGTTATAGGACTTAACCTGACACCTCACGGCACGAGCTGACGACAACCATGCAGCACCTTGTAAATTGTCCGAAGAAAAAGGTGTTTCCACCCCTGTCAACTTACATTTAAGCCCTGGTAAGGTTCCTCGCGTATCATCGAATTAAACCACATGCTCCACCGCTTGTGCGGGCCCCCGTCAATTCCTTTGAGTTTCATTCTTGCGAACGTACTCCCCAGGTGGGATACTTATCACTTTCGCTTAGCCACTGAACCCGAAAGTCCAACAGCTAGTATCCATCGTTTACGGCGTGGACTACCAGGGTATCTAATCCTGTTCGCTCCCCACGCTTTCGTCCCTCAGCGTCAATATACTGTTAGTGATCTGCCTTCGCAATTGGTATTCTATGTAATATCTATGCATTTCACCGCTACACTACATATTCTAACCACTTCACAGTAATTCAAGACAACCAGTATCAAGGGCAATTTTACGGTTGAGCCGCAAACTTTCACCCCTGACTTAATTGCCCGCCTACGGACCCTTTAAACCCAATGATTCCGGATAACGCTCGGACCCTCCGTATTACCGCGGCTGCTGGCACGGAGTTAGCCGGTCCTTATTCTTACAGTACCGTCAAGCTCCCTCACGAGGGAGTGTTTCTTCCTGTATAAAAGCAGTTTACAACCCATAGGGCCGTCTTCCTGCACGCGGCATGGCTGGTTCAGGCTCTCGCCCATTGACCAATATTCCTCACTGCTGCCTCCCGTAGGAGTCTGGTCCGTGTCTCAGTACCAGTGTGGGGGATCCCCCTCTCAGGGCCCCTACCTATCGTCGTCTTGGTGAGCCGTTACCTCACCAACAAACTAATAGGACGCATACTCATCTTACACCGTAACCTTTAATGTATGTACCATGCGATACTAACATTCTATGGGGTATTAATCTTCATTTCTAAAGGCTATCCCCCAGTGTAAGGCAGATTGTATACGCGTTACGCACCCGTGCGCCGGTCGTCAGCGGATTGCAAGCAATCCCTGTTACCCCTCGACTTGCATGTGTTAGGCCTGCCGCTAGCGTTCATCCTGAGCCAGGATCAAACTCTTCATCGTCAAATCTTAAATAATTTTAATCTCTAACAATCAAAAGCCAAACCCAAAAGAATCTCAGAAACGTCTACTTAGTTTAGTTTTCGATACAAGCTGGATCGTTTCCAATCCAAGCTCATACGCTGTCAATTTCAATAATCTCAAAGATCTTTCCGCTTATCAAAAACAACATCCCTGTCGTTTTTAGCGGCTGCAAATGTACGACAGTTTTTTTATCCTGCAATACATTTAATATTTTTTTTGAACTTTTTTCCTTGGATCCTCGCTTGCTCAATTTCTCAAGAAAACTTCCCTCGGAAAGCGGCTGCAAATATAGAAGCGAAAACCAATATGACAAACCCTAAATCGACTTTTTTTAAAAAAATATTACGTCCAAAATCATAACCGATTGATTCTATACAGCTTAATACAAATTGGTGATTTTTAGCCCCTTATTACCTATATATTATACGCTATCACAACGGTCGGTTCACTCCATTCATGAAAATCGTGCTAAAAATGAGGAGTTATTGTATATGGTTGATTCTCGTAGTATCTTTGGCCCTCTCAAATCAAGTGTAGATTTTAATTTAAGTATTGATGATTTCTGTATCCTTGCCAGACGGCAGTGTCAAAGAGTTCGAAGCTGGGACTAGACCCATCGATGTTGCAATGAGCATCAGCGAAGGATTGGCCCGTAATGTCATATCCGCGTCCTACGACGGACAGACCATCGAATCTACCACCCCGCTGGAGACAGATGGAAACCTGGTGCTATACACTTGGAGAGACCCTCAAGGCAAACAGGCTTTTTGGCATTCTTCCGCTCATGTACTTGCACAGGCCTTGGAGGAACTATATCCCGGGGTCAAACTGACAATTGGTCCTGCCATTGAAAACGGGTTTTACTACGACATCGACCCTGGCGAGCATACGATCTCCGAGAAGGATTTACCTAAGATTGAACAGAAGATGCTGGAGATCGCCCGAGGCAAGCACGAGTTCAGTATGCGTAGCAGCACTAAGGAGGATGCACTAGAATTCTATCGTTCCCAAGGCAATGAGTACAAAGTGGAATTGATTGAAGGCCTGGAAGACGGCACCATTACTTTTTGTGACCACGATACCTTTACCGACCTCTGTAGAGGAGGACATATTCCGAACACCGGAATTGTAAAAGCGGTTAAACTGATGAGCGTTGCTGGAGCCTATTGGCGAGGTGATGAGAACAACACGCAACTCACCAGAATCTACGGAGTTTCTTTCCCTAAGCAAAAAGATTTGAAGGAATACCTGGAGCTGCTAGAGGAAGCTAAAAAGAGAGACCACAGAAAACTAGGAAAAGAGCTGGAACTGTTCACATTCTCCCAGCGTGTTGGCCAGGGACTTCCACTATGGCTACCCAAAGGCGCTGCGCTCAGGGAGCGTTTGGAGAACTTCTTGAAGGCTGCTCAAAAGAAGGCCGGTTACGAAATGGTTATCTCACCACACATTGGTCAAAAGGATCTGTACGTCACTTCCGGGCACTACGCCAAATATGGAGAGGATAGCTTCCAACCGATCAAGACCCCGCATCAGGATGAGGAATTCCTGCTAAAACCCATGAATTGTCCACACCACTGTGAGATATTCAAGAGTAAGCCATGGTCGTACAAAGACCTGCCTAGACGCTACGCAGAGTTTGGAACTGTTTATCGATATGAGCAAAGCGGGGAGCTACATGGGCTGACACGGGTTCGAGGATTTACGCAAGACGATGCCCACATCTTTTGTACACCCGATCAGCTGAACGAAGAGTTCAAAAAAGTGATCGATCTGGTCCTTTATGTTTTTCAATCCCTTGGCTTTGAAGATTTCGTTACTCAGGTCTCCGTTCGGGATCCTGAGAATCCAGATAAATACATCGGTTCAAAAGAAAATTGGGACATCGCAGAAAAGGCTATCATAGAAGCAGCCGAGCAAAAAGAGCTCAATTATGTGATCGAGACTGGAGAGGCAGCTTTCTATGGACCCAAACTGGACTTTATGGTCAGGGATGCCCTAGGACGACAGTGGCAATTGGGAACCATCCAGGTAGATTATAACTTGCCAGAGCGCTTCGAATTGGAGTACAAAGGCAGTGATAATGAGATGCACAGACCGGTCATGATTCATCGTGCTCCGTTTGGAAGCATGGAACGATTTGTCGCAATCTTGTTGGAGCATACAGCAGGGAATTTCCCCTTATGGCTTATGCCCGAACAAGTTAGCATTTTGTCCCTGAGCGAGAAATACGAGAATTACGCTCAAAAAGTTTTAAATTTGCTCGAAAATCACGAAATTCGCGCCCTCGCTGACAATCGGAATGAAACAATAGGCCGAAAGATCCGTGAAGCAGAAATGAATAAGATCCCATATATGCTGATCTTAGGAGAACAAGAAGAACAGCAGGGAACAATTTCGGTCCGAAAGCACAGCGAAGGTGACCTTGGAAGTATGAGTGTAGAAGAATTTGCCACACTGATCAACAACGAGATCGCCGGAAGCATAAAGGAGTTTAACGTTTAACTAAATACGCCAAACCATAGCAATACGTAGAAAAAGAGGTAGAAGAGGTCCTGCGAGAATTATCAAGGAGGACAAACACCGGATCAATCAGAAGATCCAGGCCAGCGAAGTAAGACTGGTCGGGGATAATGTTGAAATAGGAATCTATCCGTTGGCCAAAGCCCAGCAGATAGCGCGAGATCAGGAATTAGACCTGGTCGAGATCTCACCAAATGCAAATCCACCGGTTTGTAAGGTGATGGACTACAAGAAATTTGTCTACGAGCAGAAGAAGAGGGAGAAGGCGTTAAAGGCGAAAGCAACCAAAGTCATTATCAAGGAGATTCGGTTTGGTCCGAATACCGACGATCACGACTATGCGTTTAAAAAGAAGCATGCGGAAAAGTTCTTAAAGGACGGAGCCAAACTGAAGGCCTACGTATTTTTCAAAGGACGTTCCATCATTTACAAGGACAAAGGAGAAATCCTGTTGTTGAAACTTGCCCAGGAATTGGAAGAGTACGGTAAGGTGGAACAAATGCCGAAGCTGGAAGGGAAGCGAATGACCATGTTCATTGCTCCCAAAAAGAAGTAGTAAAAAAATATCCTGCGTTGAAAGACGTGGGTAGAGCGAGATAAATAGAAAACAAAGGAAGATGCCTAAGCAAAAGACGAAATCCAGTGCCAAGAAGCGGTTTAAGCTGACCGGTTCTGGAAAGATCAAGCGAAAGCATGCGTTTAAGAGTCACATTCTGACTAAGAAATCAAAAAAACGCAAGCTTGCTCTGACCCATTCTACCTTGGTAGATAAGTCGGACGAAGACAACGTGAAGCAGATGCTTCGTATGAAGTAAGTTGCTCACCGGTTAAATCAATTACGTAACCCTGGAGTATGGCTTTTTAAAGAATTCGCTTTGCGGATCGCCTGCTACAAAAAACAGTAAATTATGCCAAGATCAGTAAATTCAGTTGCTAAACGTGCACGCCGGAAAAAGGTGATGAAACAGGCCAAAGGGTACTATGGTCGCCGAAAGAACGTGTGGACAGTAGCAAAAAATGCGGTAGAAAAAGCGATGCAATATTCGTATCGCGATCGCCGCGCCAAAAAGAGGTCCTTCCGTGCCTTGTGGATCACCCGTATCAATGCTGGTGCTCGTCAACATGGAATGTCCTATTCGAAATTCATGGGGAAACTCAAAGCCAATAACATCGAACTGAACCGTAAGGTTCTGGCCGATCTGGCGATGAATCACCCAGAAGCTTTCGAAGCCATTGTAAATAAAGTCAAGTAAGGCGGAAGCCAAACGTATAACTCATATTTCGCTCAGAACCCCGCTCATTGTTGCGGGGTTTGTTTTTTTATAGAGAAGCATATTATCTTTAGGCGGGACTTAACCAATTCGACATTAGAAAATTAGGGACCATATTACTGCTCATGTTCCTCCCCGCGGGACTATGGAGCCAATCCGAAGCCAAGTATCACTATACGGGAAGCGACGGAACCAGACTCTATCTCCCCCTGGGAAAGATCTCCTTTGCCGATTCTGTGGCGTCCTTTAATCTGGGAACACCAAAACCTGTCAAAAAATTTAGGGATGCGAACCAAGCCCTGGGCAAACCAAACTACACTGCCTACAGGAGCCCTGATTTTGTCTCACTTGGATGCGAAGGGGAAATTGTATTAGCTTTCACTAATAATGGTTTTATGAATCTTGGAGGAGCCGATCTATTTGTCCTGGAAGTTGGCCCGGCAAAAGAAAAGACCAGAGTAGAGATAAGCTCGGATGGAGAGACCTGGACCTTTGCCGGCATAGCCGAAGGGGCAAGTGCAAAATTGGAATTCAGTGATGAAAAGATCGATAGTACAACCGTCTTTCACTATGTACGCCTGACCGATATGCAAGATCAGTGCGACGGGATTACGGCTGGGGCCGATATCGATGCAATAGCGGCTATCAACAGTGTGATCGAACTGAGCATCAACGCAGATGTGTTGTTCGACGTAGACAAATGGGAACTCAAGCCAACTGCCAACGAGATCTTGCAACAATTTGTAGAGGCAATAGCCATAGTAGATCAAGGAACCATTCGTATAGATGGGCATACGGACAGCGACGGGGACAACGACTATAATTTCAGACTTTCTCAGAACCGATGCACATCGGTCGCTCAGAGGCTAAATAAGTTGATTACCCATTCCAATTCCTTTGATTATGATCTAAATGCATTTGGAGAAGAATCACCTAAGGTAACCAACGACACGGACGAGAATAAACAGATCAACCGGCGTGTCGAGATCAGACTCTTTCCGCCGAAAAGCTACTATGAAAATCTAAAGAAATAGATCACGTCTTTTGCTTCTTTTTCTTGGCAGCCGGAAACAGTACATTGTTCAGTATCAAACGATAACCTGGCGAATTAGGATGCAAGGCCAGCTCTGTTTTTGCGTCCCCTACTCTGTGCTGATAGTCTTCAGGATCGTGACCGCCATAAAAGGTAAAGAATCCTTTTCCTTTTACCCCATGAATATACCGAGCTTCCCCATTGGTCTTGTTCTCACCCATGATAAGCACATTAGACTTGATCTCATCCCGTGCAAAGGAAGTGGTCTGTCCCATAAATCCTTTGACAAGGGCAGTATGATTTTGTACCAACATACAGGGAATGGGATCCCATTTGGCTGAATAATCCATTAATGAAAAATAATCGGTTTCCTTGATGATCCGCCTTCTTCTGGTCATATCTATGGAGGAGAATTCGTAGACCATAGGACTGCGTTCCAGAGAGAAATTGGTAAAGGCAAAGGTCTTACGGAAATCGATCTTAGACTGATAACCCGGTTCGCTGGGATCCCCATCGAACATGGTCTCACAAATATCTACTCCTTCTGCTGCCAGGGCAATGTCGAAACTATCTGTCGCACTACACATGGCAAACATAAAACCTCCTCCCACAACATAGTCCCGGATCTTCAAAGCCACATCACGTTTAGCTTCGGAAACTTTGCTATATCCTAAACTAGAGGCAAGTTGTTCAGCCTCTTGCTTGTTCCTGATATACCAGGGTGCAGCTCTGTATGCCCGGTAGAATTTCCCGTATTGTCCGGTAAAATCCTCATGATGTAGATGCAACCAATCGTACAATATGAGTTGATCGGTCAGGACCTCTTCGTCATAAACAACCGTATATGGAATCTCCGCATATGTGAGCACCATCGTAACTGCATCGTCCCAGGGCTGATTTCCCTTTGGAGAATATACCGCGATCTTAGGTGCTTTTTCCAGTACTACGGCCTCCATATTCTGTGAAGGACTACTGATCAGTTCAAGTATTCCTTCTGCAGCGTTATTGGAGATCAGTTCGAAACTAACCCCGCGGATCTGACACTCCTTCCGAATCTCTTCGCTATCAGGAAGCAGAAATGATCCACCCCTGTAATTGAGTAACCATTTGACCTTCACCTGTCTCTCCAAGGTCCAATAGGTAATTCCATAGGCCTTGAGGTGCTCTTTTTGGGATTCGGCATCCATAGGTATAAGAATATAGGAAGCCAGAGCCGGCAGGCTGAACAACACACAAATAAGAAGGATTATCAGTTTCTTCATAGCTAAAGTGCTGTACAATATACGGTTTTGGAAAAAGTGGTAACGCTAAAATCTTGCCAAAACAAGTGTTGAAGGTCGCGCGCTAGAATCTAGAATGGGATATCGTCATCCCCGTCGGAAGAGGTTTCATTCATTGAACTTCCAAATGCCTCGTCTGCCGATGGATAGCGATCCGTTCGGAAGGTATCATCGTTGGCGGCATCGTTCATGCGGGAGTGGATCTCGGTTGGGTAATCGAAGGTTTCGAGGTTTTCGAAACGACCCAAATGCCCAACGAACTTCAATCTGATCTCATCCAAACCACCATTACGGTGTTTTGCTACGATAAACTCGGCCTGACCGGCAGTTGGTGATCGCTCTTCATCGTCCCACTCATCGATCTTATAATATTCCGGACGATAGATGAAGCTTACAATATCTGCATCCTGCTCGATCGCTCCTGATTCCCTGAGGTCAGACAACAACGGACGTTTACTCCCGCCCCTGGTCTCTACGGCACGCGATAACTGAGAAAGCGCTATAACAGGCACATTGAGTTCCTTGGCCAAGGCCTTAAGGTTCCTGGAAATGGTGGAGATCTCCTGCTCCCTATTCCCTCCTTTTTGCGTTCCACCTGCCGTCATCAATTGGAGATAATCGATCATGATCAGTTTAATGCCATGCTGAGAAGAAAGACGTCTGGCCTTTGCCCTGAGATCAAATATAGATAGGGACGGTGTATCATCAATAAAGAGGGGTGCCTTCTCCAAGCCTTTCACCTTCACATTTAGTTGCTCCCATTCATGTTTTTCGAGATTACCAGTTCTGAGCTTTTCAGAATTCAGACCTGTTTCGGAGGAGATCAGTCGAGTGATCAACTGAACCGATGACATCTCCAGGGAAAAGAAAGCAACAGGAATGTTGTGTTCTACTGCCATATTACGGGCCATAGAGAGGGTCAAGGCTGTTTTACCCATACCCGGTCGTGCCGCAATGATCACCAGATCACTGGGCTGCCATCCGGAGGTAAGCTTATCTACCTGGGAGAAACCGGAAGGAATCCCCGAAAGTCCTTCCCTATTGGCAATTTCTTCAATTTTATGCTTGGCCTGAATAACCAGATTCTGTGCCGTCTCCGTAGACCGTTTTATGTTACCCTGAGTAATCTCATAGAGTTTGGCCTCAGCATTATCCAGGAGGTCAAATACATCGGTGGTCTCATCGTATGCGTCCTCGATTATATCGCTGGAGATCTTGATCAAACTTCGTTGAATAAATTTCTGAAGAATGATCCTGGCATGGAATTCAATATGAGCTGAAGACGCTACTTTCTGGGTCAATTGGACCAAGTAAAACTCCCCGCCTATGGCATCGAGCTTAGCGTCCCGTTTTAATTGAGCCGAAACGGTTAATAAGTCTACAGGCTCGCTTTTTTCGAAGAGTGTGAAGATCGCCTGGAAAATGTGTTGATGGGCCTCTTTATAGAAAACATCCGGATGCAATATATCGATGACCTCATCCACTCCTTTTTTGTCGATCATCATTGCTCCAATCACAACTTCCTCTAAATCAACCGCTTGAGGAGGTAATTTTCCTTTTTCCAAAGAAATCACCTGTCCTTTACGTTCAGGATATAGACTGTGAGGCTTGACTTTTTCCATGAAGCGAATGTAAAAAAATTGTAAACAAACCGTGCGGATTCATGAATATCTATTCTTCACCGGTCATTAACATTTAAACTGTTAAAAACCTCGAAAAATTGTTGATAAGGTGCAAAAAAAATCCGGACCTAAAGGTTCGGATTCATGAAAATCGTTGGTATTGTTGAGACTAGGATTTAAAGACACCCATCTCGGCGTATTTACCCATCCGTTTATCCACCAGATCTGATGGGGATAAGTTCTTTAAGTCGCCATATGCTTTTTCGATCGCCTTACTAACCGTTACATAGGTAGAATCCTTGTCGCTGTGGGCACCACCTAAAGGTTCTTTTACGATCTGGTCGATCAGCTTGAGTTTCTTCATATCGGTAGCTGTAAGCTTCAGTGCTTCTGCCGCCTGCTCTTTATACTCCCAGCTTCTCCAAAGAATAGAGGAACAGCTCTCTGGGGAAATGACCGAATACCAGGTATTTTCTAACATCAATACGCTATCGCCAACACCTATTCCAAGGGCGCCTCCACTTGCTCCCTCACCAATTATCACTACAATAATGGGCACCTCTAACCTGGTCATTTCTAAGATATTCCGGGCAATAGCCTCACCTTGACCCCGTTCCTCAGCTTCCATTCCAGGATATGCTCCTGGGGTGTCGATCAAAGTCACAACGGGTACACCGAATTTCTCGGCCATTTTCATCAGCCTTAATGCTTTGCGGTAACCCTCGGGATTGGCCATCCCAAAGTTCCTGTACTGACGGGTCTTGGTATTATAACCCTTTTGCTGACCGATAAACATATAGCTCTGATCTCCAATCTTACCCAGACCACCCACCATGGCTTTATCATCCTTGAAGTTTCGGTCTCCGTGTAACTCTAAAAAGGTATCCCCGCAAATGGCCCTTATGTAGTCCATGGTATAGGGACGGTTGGGATGACGGGAGAGTTGAACCCTTTGCCAAGGCGTCAGATTCTTATAGATCTCCTTCTTGGTATCCTCCAGTTTCTTCTCGATCTGCTTACAGGTGTTGGTCACATCGACATCACTCTCCTCGCCAATTTTACTGGCGCGCTCCAGCTGCTCCTGCAGTTCCTTGATCGGTAATTCAAATTCCAGGTATTCCATCCGCTGTGGGGTTGAATGTTTTCGTTGGTGGACAAAGATAAAACATTGTCCCATTCAACTGAAATTAGGTTATTTTTTTCTTTTCGCCTTTAGTTTGATGATCCCATTAGCCAAAACCGTCAGTAAGATAATGAGTGCGCCATAATAGAATTGAGAACTCATATATTCCTGATCACCAAGTATCAGTAGGGCCAAAATGATACCGTAGACCGGTTCCAGGTTGATGGTCAACATGACGGTATATGGACTGATCCACTTCATCACATGTACCGACGCAATAAACGCATAGGCCGTACAAACTGAGGCGAGAATCAGCAGATAAATAAAATCCGAACTGCTCAATTGGAACAATTCTGCACCGAATTCCCCGCGAGCGACTAAATAGATCGTGATGAACAAGGCTCCGAAGCCCAATTCGTAGAAGGAAATGACCGAAGCCTGATATCGTTGCACCAATTGCCCATTGATCACATTGAATAAAGCACCCAGGAATGCCGATACCAGAGCCAGACCGATGCCCAGAGTGTATTGAGTATCTACGCTAAATATGATATAAAGTCCAACCATAGCCAAAAGCCCAAAGAATACCTCGTATGGTATGATCCTTCGCTTAAAGAACAAAGGTTCTAAAAACGCAGTGAAAAAGGCTCCCGTAGACATGACGGCCAAAGTGACCGAGACATTGGCTTCTTTTACCGCACCAAAGAAGGTCACCCAATGCAGGGCAATTAGGAATCCTGCCAAAGCGAAGCGGATCAAAACCTTAGAACCATAGCGCAGTGGTTGTTTTCTAATCAGCAGATAGCCCAACAGGATGAGAGTTGCCATTCCCATCCTATACCAGACCAAAGGAATAGCATCAATACTAATAAGTGCACCCAGCACAGCCGTAAACCCCCAAATGAATACGATCAGATGAAGGTGGGCATAGTGAAGTGCCTTATCGTTTGGCATTGTTAAGGAGGTATACCGCTAAAATAGCAAAGATGAAGTTGGGGAACCAGGTGGCGACAAAGGGTGAGAAATCACTTTGCTCTGCCATAGTGCCAAATATTTTATCAAAGAAGATAAAGATCATACCTATTGCGATACCGATCGCAAGATTCACACCCATCCCTCCCCTTCGTTTCACAGAGCTGACCGCCACAGCAATAATGGTAAGAATATATGCGGAAACTGGCAGGCTCCATCGCTTGTATTGTACTACCTGATACCGATTGATATAGGATGATCCTTTAGCTTTTTCTCGTTCGATGAAGGAATTGAGCTCGGTATAGTTAAGTGTTTCCGCGATGTATTCGACCGGAGTGAGATCTTCCAATTCAAACGCAAAGGTGGTGTCGATCTTGGGGGACTTTTGGATGATATCCGAATCTTCCCCGATCAAACGCTTTTGATAACCGTACAAAGAATAGGTACTGTCTGCCTCGTTAAACCGAATGGATCGGGCAGCAATCTTATACGTCAATTCGTTACCCTCAAAATGCTCCAAGGTGAAATTATTACCTGACTTCTGCCCTACGTTGAAGTAACTGACATAGATATAATCATTGTCATTGATCTGTCTGTAGACATGACTGGATATCCTGTCCTTCTTTCCCTTTTTCAGATACTGGTAACTGAACTCATTAAACCCCTTACTGGCAACCGGCGCCAGGTACATACCCATAATAAGTGCCCCTCCACAGACAATTGTTGCACCGATCATGTAAGGACGCAAATAGCGATAATAAGATACTCCACTGGAAAGTATGGCAATAACCTCAGTATTGTTGGCCATCTTCGATGTAAACCAGATCACCGAGAGGAACAGAAACAAAGGAAAAAGCAAATTGGCAAAGTAGATTGTAAAGTCCCAATAGTACTTTGCCACTTCGATAAAAGGAACTTCGTTTGCAAGGATCTTATCGATCTTTTCGGCCAGGTTTACTGTAATTCCAATAGGAATGAACAGCAATAAAAGCAGGATGAAGGTTCCCAGGTATTTCCCGAGTATATATCGGTCAAGTATGCTCAGCATTACAGACGTTGATTCATTTGACGGACCATTTGATCCTTCCAGGAGGCAAAGTCTCCGGCTAAGATATGTTTTCTGGCCTCACGAACCAACCACAGATAAAAGCCCAGATTGTGAATACTCGCGATCTGACGACCCAACATTTCACCTACTGAGAATAGGTGTCTCAGGTAGGCCTTGGAGTAAGCTGTATCTACCCAGGTTATGCCCATTTCGTCTATAGGGGAAAAATCGTCTTCCCACTTCTTGTTCTTGATATTGATGGTTCCGTGAGCGGTAAATAGCATTCCATTCCGGCCGTTTCTGGTCGGCATGACGCAGTCGAACATGTCGATCCCCAAAGCAATATTCTCCAGGATGTTGATGGGAGTACCCACGCCCATCAGATAGCGGGGCTTATCCTCTGGCAAGACCTCACAGACCACTTCTGTCATCGCATACATCTCCTCTGCTGGTTCTCCTACGGATAGGCCACCAATGGCATTGCCTTCGGCCCCAACTGATGCGATATATTCTGCCGACTGTTTCCTCAGATCCTTATAGGTACTACCCTGCACGATAGGAAAGAACGTCTGGCTGTAATCGTATTTATAAGGGACTTCCTCTAGTCGATTCAAGCATCTATCCAACCAACGATGCGTCATGTGCATGGAACGCTTGGCGTAATCATAATCGCAGGGATAAGGCGTGCATTCGTCAAATGCCATGATGATATCTGCACCTATAGAACGCTGTATATCCATCACATTTTCTGGGGTGAAGACATGGTAACTTCCATCAATGTGAGACTTGAATTTCACGCCCTCCTCTTTAATCTTCCTATTGGCTGACAGGGAATACACCTGATAGCCTCCGCTATCGGTCAGTATGTTTCGATCCCAATTCATGAATTTGTGCAAGCCCCCAGCCTTTTCAAGAATATCGATCTGAGGTCTAAGATATAGATGATAGGTATTTCCCAGGATGATATCCGGATCGATCTCCTCGGTCAACTCCCGTTGATGAACCCCTTTGACTGTGGCCAGGGTACCAACTGGCATAAAAATAGGCGTTTGTATTTGCCCGTGATCCGTGGTTATGGTCCCTGCCCTGGCCTTGGAGTGCGGATCTTTAGCTGCTAGGTTGAATTGCATCTGCTGGGTGAAAATTGAAATGCAAAGATAGTCCGAATTATCAGGACAAGTCCTTAACTAATTGTGAATACCTGCTACTGAATTCCATCTGTTAACTAATTCGCGTTAACCGTTGATAAATGGCTTTTTTTAACCTTTGAGAAAGCCTTTAATTAGTGTACTTTTGTCGCCGTAAACTTTCAAGCTATATGCCCAATCAAGATCAGCTTCAGGACCTGGTAGTGCAGGTTCGAAGAGATATTCTAAGACAGGTGCACAAAGTGAACTCGGGACATCCCGGAGGCTCACTTGGATGCACCGAATTTTTTGTAGCCCTGTTTCAGGAAGTCATGGACAGGAAGTCAGGATTTGATATGGACGGTAAAGAAGAAGACATCTTCTTTTTATCCAACGGACACATCTCGCCTGTCTTCTACAGTGTACTAGCCCGTTCAGGATATTTTCCGGTGGAGGAATTAAACACCTTCCGTTTGATCAATTCCAGACTGCAAGGACATCCAACCACCCACGAAGGTCTTCCTGGAATACGTGTCGCATCAGGGTCATTAGGTCAGGGGCTTTCTGTTGCAATCGGAGCTGCTCAGACCAAGAAACTGAACGGAGATGACCACCTGGTATTTACATTATGTGGTGATGGTGAATTACAAGAAGGACAGAATTGGGAGGCCATCATGTATGGTGCCGCTCACAAAGCGGACAACCTCATACTGACCGTTGACTATAATGGTCAGCAAATTGATGGCTCTACAGACGATGTTCTGCCATTGGGCAACCTGAGAGCCAAGTTTGAAGCTTTTGGCTGGGAGGTGATGGAAATCGAAGATGGCAATGACCTTCAGGCTGTAATCTCTGGATTAGAAGCGGCTAAAACCAAAACCGGAAACGGCAAACCTGTCTGCGTGTTGATGCACACGGTTATGGGTAATGGTGTTGATTTTATGATGCACACCCATGCCTGGCATGGTAAAGCACCCAACGATGAGCAATTAGCTATCGGTTTAGCCCAGAACCCAGAAACCCTGGGAGACTATTAATCGCATTAGGAAAAAAGATGAAAAAATATATCGATAGTGGCGCCAAGGATACTCGCTCAGGGTTCGGTGCCGGATTGACAGAATTGGGAAAGAAGAACCCGGATGTTGTGGCACTCTGTGCTGATCTGACCGGTTCCCTAAAAATGGACGAATTCAAGGCCAATCACCCGGAACGATTTTTCCAGGTGGGGATTGCCGAGGCTAATATGATGGGGCTTGCAGCTGGAATGACCATAGGTGGAAAGATTCCTTTCACCGGAACCTTTGCTAACTTTTCTACCGGACGGGTGTATGATCAGATTCGTCAGAGTATAGCCTACAGTCACAAAAATGTAAAGATCTGTGCCTCGCATGCTGGATTGACCTTAGGGGAAGACGGTGCGACTCACCAGATCCTGGAAGACATTGGCCTGATGAAAATGCTCCCGGGAATGACGGTCATTAACACCTGTGACTTCAATCAAACTAAGGCAGCCACCATTGCAATTGCCGATCATCACGGTCCAGTCTATCTGCGTTTCGGAAGACCGAAAGTAGCCAATTTCACGGCGGAGGATCAAGTCTTTGAGATCGGTAAGGCAGTGCTTTTACAAGAAGGTACAGATGTAACCATTGTTGCCACTGGTCATTTGGTTTGGGAGGCCTTGCAAGCTGCAGAACAATTGAACGATCTGGGAATTTCTGCTGAAGTGATCAACATACACACCATCAAACCTCTGGACGAAGAAGCCATTCTTGCCAGTGTATCAAAAACAGCTTGTGTGGTAACAGCAGAAGAGCACAACTACTACGGAGGTCTTGGAGAAAGTGTGGCTCGTACGCTGACAAAAAACAATCCGGCTCCTCAAGAATTCGTTGCAACCATGGACACCTTCGGTGAATCCGGTACACCTGCACAATTGATGGAGAAATACGGTCTGAATGCGGCCTCAATAGTCGAAGCAAGTAAAAAGGTGATTGCTCGAAAATAAGGTGATGAACAAGCACAAAAAAACCTCGCTTAGGGCGAGGTTTTTTTAGGTCTTAATATCAAATCAACTATCGGGGTCTAGGTAATCCGGGGTTCCGTCACCGTCCTCATCTGGAAAGGTGATGTTGCCGTCCTCATCAATTTCAATCTCGATGAAGGTTGGTCGGCCGTCATTATCGTCGTCACCATCAAACATATTGAAGATCCCGTCACCATCGGTATCGTCATCCTCTTCGATTCCATTACCATTGAGGTCTTCCATGATGGATGGTACACCATCCTGATCCTGATCTACAACCTCTACAGCAAACAACTGGAATGTAAAGATCAACTGGGCATAAACCGGGATAAAAACAGCACTGATATCCGGTGGGGGTGGCTCTGAGAAATAGGCCAGCCCGGATGGAATAAATACAGCGCCAATTCCGTACTCATCAAAGGTCAAGCTACCGTCTGGGTTGCTGGTCACTCCAGTTGCCCCTTGAAATTCGACCATGGCATCCTGGAAACCATTTATGGTTTGAGTAATGTCCAATTGAACTGGTACAGTGGAACTATCAAAAAGATCCAGTCCATCTAGTAAACGACCTTCATAGGTCATTGTACCGACGTCCGGGAACCTCATTTGATCTCCAGCACCTCGTTCAACCTGCAAATAATACAGTTTGTACATCAGATCCGGTTCTTCCCTATCCGGTACCATTTTCGAAGTTACTTGATCGATCAGCGGAATCTTATCCGCATTGTCTCCTACGATGGAATCGATCCGAACTCGGAAATCAAATCCCGGCTCAGGGTTTTGAAACTCTTCGTAATTGTAAAAGTGGGTTGCTAAGAAGTCTTCGATCTCCTCCTGTGCGAAAGCAGCTTCCTCGGTTCTGTCCCTTTCAGGGATAGGCTCGGGTCCGTTGTCGTCATTTCCGCAGGCACCCATCACCATAACCACGACCAGAAGCAAACCAAGTTTGAAGTTGTCTATGCTCATCCTTATTTTTTTGGTGCCGCAAGATACGATTTTCCCCTATTTTAGTAGACTCGATTAACGAATTATTAAGGGCTATAACATGCGGGTTGATAAACTGCTTTGGTGTCTCAGATATTACAAAACCAGGAATATGGCTACCCAGGCCTGTCGGAAAGGTGCTATTAAGATAAACGATGAAGTAGCTAAACCATCAAGGGAGGTTTTCGCTGGAGACAACCTGACGGTGAGAAAGGATCAAATTGATCTTCAACTGGAAGTCCTGGACATCCCTCCAAGTCGGGTTGGGGCCAAGCTACTGCTGCAATACCGCAAGGATACCACTTCGGAAGAGGCTTATGCAAATAAGGAGTTTGCTTCTCTGGCTCAAAAATATTATCGTCAAAAAGGTAGCGGACGACCTACCAAAAAGGACCGAAGGGACCTGGATGAATTCACTGATCTTGACGAGGAATAGCTGCGGCTTTAATATCTTTGGAGTCTAATTAAAGGGAACATGGAAACTGCCACAACTGTAATTCTGAACCAGGAAGAGATTGCAAACAAGATCCGTCGTATTGCCTATCAGATCTATGAGACGAATACAGAGGAAAAAGAAGTGATCATCGCTGGTATCAAGAAAAATGGGCTGAAACTGGCTCAGCGGTTGAAAGAGAAGGTGGAAGAGATTTCCCCCATAGCCGTTACACTTTGTGAAGTGGAAATGGACAAACGTTCTCCCATTAACACCGTAAAGACCTCTTTAACCCCAGATCAATACAGGGATAAATCCCTGGTTTTGGTGGATGATGTATTGCATTCCGGCACCACCCTGATCTACGGGATCCGTCATTTTCTAGAAGTCCCGCTCAAGCAGTTCAAAACGGCTGTGCTGGTGAATCGAAATCACAAGAAATACCCTGTTAAGGCAGACTTTAAAGGAATATCCCTCTCGACTTCCCTGAACATGAATGTAGAAGTGATCTTCGAGAAAGGAAAAGACAGGGCGATCCTAGAGTAAGGTTTCTTCTATTCGTAGGGCCACCTGTTCTGGTGTTAGATCGTCACAATTGATTACCTGCTCGGCCTGCAGATAGTATCCCGAACGTTCGAAGAGATGCTTCCGAATAAAATCATTCAATAGATCCTTATTTTCCAGATGTACTATCAAGGGGCGTTCTTCACGTTCAGGCCAAAGTCGATCGGTCAGTACCTCAAGGGAACATTTCAGATACACGGTACGCACGGATTCATCCTGTAACATATAATCCATATTCCCTGCATAACAAGGTGTTCCTCCACCAGAGGAGAGCACCAGATCTCCGGACGCACATAAAACACGTCTCAACAATTGCGCCTCGATCTTTCGAAAATAGATCTCTCCTTGATCTTTGAAAATTTGTGGTATGGTCTTCGACTGATTCAGTTGAATCTCTAGGTCCAGGTCCAAATAATCACTGCCAATACGATCTGCCAGAACTCTTCCTACTGAAGATTTTCCGCTACCCATATAACCGATCAATACTATTTTCATAGTTGTATAAACTCTTTCTCTTTAGAGGACGATTCGAATTCCCTTGAACCATCAAATTTAATTTAATTTCGCTTTGAAATATCAAGATATTGATAGTATATTTGCACCCGCTTGCGGGGCTATGTAACACCTCGAAAAGTTCAGTTTAAATTATGACCTGGTAGCTCAGTTGGTAGAGCATCTCCCTTTTAAGGAGAGGGTCCTGGGTTCGAGCCCCAGCCAGGTCACCAGTTAATGCAAAACCCACCATAAATGGTGGGTTTTTTTGTTGGGTAGAAGTAGGAAGCTTGCTTTCGAACTTCAAGACAACAAAAAAACTGCACAAGCCGGAGGCTTGTGTGGTTTTGCATTTGCAACTTGGGATCGCTGGGTCCAACGAGCGAAGCGAGTTAACCCCAGCATTGATAATTTTGATGAATCCCAATATTTCTTCATCGGCCCGCGCGACAAGCTGGCCCCTCGGGCAAAATGTCCACCGGACATTTTGTGATCCCTCGGTCCGGTCCGGTGAAAGCAGTGAGCCAACCCCAGCATTCATACTTCTGATAATTACTAATTGTTCTCAAACAGCCACCGCACCACCTGACCCCGCATTTTGAAAGGTCCTGTGGACCTTTCAACTTCCGTTGGAAGACATTCGGTCCGGTCCAACGAGCGAAGCGAGTTAACCCCAGTATTTCGAGTGAAGTCTGAAGGGTGAGACCCGTCAGTAGTCAGCAGTTGGCAGCAGACATACCTAGTTCTTTCCCCTCACTGCTCAATGCTCACATTAATAGTCTGTAGTCAAATTATGCGATCTCGATTAAGGACTATCGATTAACCAATAACAACTTCCACCTAGGGGCACTTTTCCCCACCCTGGACAAATTAAGGTAACCCTAAATTGCAATCAAGTAAAAATTGACCTGGCCTTGATTATTCATGAAATATCGTGTCGGAATTTACGAGTGATCAATCAGTACAAACCCATGGATTAAAATCTATTCAGCCGGATCAGTCCGTCCTAAAACCATGGGATACTCACCCGCCGTATGAAATCGCCACTCTATTTCACCGTCCATAGCCTCTTCCAGCAGGATCCAGTCGCAACACTCGGTTGCCTGTTCAACTTCTTCTTCATCCAATAGGTTTCGGGAATATATGATCTGTATCGAACTATCTCTTTCCAGGAAGATATACCGGAGGTTGATCTCCGTCAATGGATGATTAACATAGACGGTTTTCGCTTCTTCATCCATCAGATATTCAGCTACTTCCATAGCTCGATAAGAATAGAACTCCTGCAATTGAATCTTTCGGGTAAACTGGAAAACGGACAAGGCGATAAACAACGATCCAAACACCACAATTGAGGTATGATTAAGTCTTATTCGATCTTCGAATGTCCTAATCAACTGACCAAGGATAGAGAGTACAATTACCACCAAATAGATCCAGGTTCTGGAAAAAGGTATCACTCCATGGATCATCAAAATTATCGGAGGCATCACCAGGCAAAAAATCCAAAACGCCAGCTGAGTAACCTTGCGGGCGAGTGCCATCAACATGACAACTACCGCTACCGTAAATACAATCAAGGGCATTCCGAATAGGAACTCTGAAGTTTCCGAGAAATGTGACCCCAATCTGGACCATACCTCAGCTCGTGAGATTGGCTGCACCATCTCGTTATTGATCAAGGAATTCAACCCTGACCTGAAAAGTATAGGGCCGTATAGCCATGCGACGATCAAGCCTCCGAGCAAATTCAACCCAAGGAAATGAACAGTAGAGCGAACACCGCTTTTAAAAATCAGCCAGACAGCTACAAATCCAACGCAGCAAAAAAACGGATAGACAAAGGA
The DNA here is from genome assembly GCF_002943755.1 of Aureitalea marina. Classification (NCBI taxonomy): domain Bacteria; kingdom Pseudomonadati; phylum Bacteroidota; class Flavobacteriia; order Flavobacteriales; family Flavobacteriaceae; genus Aureitalea; species Aureitalea marina. Next base: position 627,191 of record NZ_MQUB01000001.1, on the reverse strand, counting down.
GGGCATGGTATACAAGCCTAAAATTCCACCTGCTACCAGCAATAAACTATACTTCCTTCTCTCCCTTTCTGAACCCGTAGCAGCCGTTAAACGCATGACCGCATAATGACAAATCACAAAAGCCAGAATAAGTAACATATACCCCCGTGACAGGTAGCTGTAATAACTTACAGGGAATAGAAAACAGAACAGTGGTAACAGCACGAGTGCTGCTCGCTTGGAGAAGAGCCTGTAACTGGTGTAGGCAAAGACCAAGGCCGTTATTAACGAAACCAACAAGTTGGAAAGTCGCAAATTCACAGTGGTCCCAAACGGTAAGTCCCTGGTCATTACCGTCAAGACCGAATGCAGGACGTGATTGTTGGGTAAAGGATAGTACGAGATAGCGGTTAAAAAACCAGGACGGGTAAAGTTCAAATAGGTCCAGGCTTCGTCGTAAAAAATGGGACGAACCAGCACATTGTACAAATTAAAAAGAAAACTGATGCCAACTATTACCAAAGCACTGTATAGATACAACCGGTCTATCCGCAGTATCCGGCTCTTTACGGCGATGATCCACTTCCGAATTCTCAAAAAGAAATCAGCAACAACCTCAGACCGAGAGATGATCTTCCAGCCCATTAAGGCTGTGAAAAGCGTTAGCAATCTAAGGCCCCAAACTACTGACGGACTTAACCAATTCCTCAGCTTAGTTGAAGCGACCTCATCCAGGTGAAACCAGCCCGTGATCAATTGGACCAATGAATCTTTAGAGGTAATTACAAGGAATGTCAATAAGATTAGGCTTAGGCCCAGAATTACACCTCCAAACCAACGTATAAACCGTGTCAGAACTTAACGGTGTAACCCTTAGCCTCCATACAGGCACTAAAAGCCTTCTTGTAATTGTTCTCTGCCTCCTTCTGGGCATTGGCCGCTGCTGTGTTGTTGCTTTGCTGCTGACGTGATTCGGCAGCTCTTTTCTGCCGGCGTCCGCGCAGACCACCAATGATGGCACCATATGCAGCCCCATCGCCCATATTACCTGAAATGGAGCCTATAGCAGCACCAACGGCTGCTCCTCCTGCTGCTCCGACAACCGCAGATCCATCCGCAGATCGATCTACTTGCTCTCCAACATATTCGGGCGGATTCATAGGGTCATAACCTGTTTGCTGTTTAGCCCAGGTAAAGCAGGCAAGCTCATCGTCGTTTTGTTGGTCCTGTCCTTGTCCATCGTTTGGAAAAATAAAGATGTCCAAACTGGAAGAAATGGATCCGCTATTCTGAGCCTGACCAATGAAACCTCCTAATATGAGCATGATACTCATCAATCCAATTATTCTGTACATCTTCATAATTCGTTGGGATTTATAAAGACATAACCCAGTTGCTCCAGGGCATCTGCCTCATTATAGAAAGTAAATGAACGAGCGATCTTTCCATTCTCGATCTTGTAAATGGTATTGGCCAAAATGGTCACAGACGGTAGATCTCCCTGGTAAGTGATCTCCAACTCTGCCCAGTTCGACACCCACTCGCCCGCATTGTCCCCATCTGAAACTACCACAGCCATGTTGCGGGATCGTTTGTAGTCGATCTTTTCATACAAGGTCTCCACATTGAGCTTCCAACTGGCCACTCCATCCAGCTTGTTGATACTGTCGTTCCTTGAAGGCCCGTAGCCCATGTAGTCTTCCGCCAGGTAATTGGACATGGCATCGTAATCCAAATTTTCGACCGCTTCTACATAATCTTCAACCAATTGGATATTGGCCGAGGTCTTTGCCTGATCTCCTGCACAGGAAACAAAGACCATCATGCACAGCAATCCTAAATAAAGAGCTAGTTTACGCATACGTTATTTTTCCGTCTAATGTAATAAATCGATAAGCGCTGTCTAAAACTTTATTCAATTTATTGAGCATTAAGCCAATTATAGTATTTTTGAGAGATTCGCGCGATTAACCTATTCCATAACTAATTTAAATGCATATGAAAAAGATTTCCTTCATCGCATTGGTGTGTTTGCTGACACTATCGGGATGTAGCAGTAAATACCTGACCTCTTCCTCTAATGTCAGCCAGGAAAAAAAGAGTTACGACAAAATTCTGATCGTGGCCATCGCCAAGGACCTTACTTCAAGGATCCGCTTTGAAAACCAGGTAGTATCTGATTTTGCCACCAAAGGCATTACAGCTGCATCTTCTGTAGATGTGATCAAAAAAGACTCCTTCGATAAAAAGTTGACGGAAGCGGAAATTGACATGTTGAGAAATACCCTGAAACAAGCTGGTTTCGATGGTATCATTATCACCAACCTGATAGATGCCTCTCAATATACAGATGTGATTCCGGGTAACACCAACACCGCCTACTATCCGGCGCGATATGGACGGTTTGGCCGCTACTACAGTTATTACCCGGTGACCTATTGGGAGCCTGACCAAGTAGTTACCGGAGTAAAATATACCCTTGAGAGTGTACTCTACGATTTGCGTGTAGACGATACCGATAACCTGCAGTGGGTTGGCCGCTTCCAGGTTAAGGATCCTTCGTCCATCTCCAAGTCAGTTTCCAAATACTCCTACGAGTTGGTCAACGCTCTTATGGAGTCCAGTATCCAGTAGGAACCTTAAACACTTCTTGGATTTGAAACGTTTTATGACTTTGGCCTTACTAGTCAGTGTAAGCTGTAGTATGGCCCAATCCCTGCCCGAGCTTTACAAAAGAGTAAGCTCTTCGGTAGTGGTGATCAACATAATAAGTGTAAGCCCTGAACTGGGCGCATCAGGAGTAGAGCTGATGGCAAACCAGGCATCAGGATCGGGAGTTTTGGTGTCCGAACAGGGCCATATCTGGACCGCTGCACACGTCGTACAATCGGCTGAATCCGTAAAAGTGGAATTCTCAGATGGTCAGACCTACGAAGCAGACGTGATCTCTTCCTTTCCCCTGGCGGATGTCGCCTTGATCAAAGTGAAGGGCAATTTCGAGTTGAAAGGTCGGCATGTTGCCAGTATAGGTAATTCGGACCAATTGGATATTGGAGAAGACATCTTCGTGCTCGGTGCTCCCAGAGGGTTCAAACAGTCGCTGAGCAGAGGAATCCTTTCAGGGCGATACTTACCCGAACATCTGAGCAATGCCTTCGTCAACATCGAATTCCTTCAAACAGATGCCGCAATCAATCCGGGTAATTCCGGAGGGCCCGTCTTTAACAAAAAAGGAGAGGTCATGGGAATTGCCAGTAGGATCTATACCAACTCAGGGGGCTTTGAAGGGCTTGGCTTTGCAGTGTCATCCAATGTGGCGCAGAAGTTATTGACCGGCGATCCTATCTGGGGAGGGATGGACACTCAACTGCTCACAGAAGAAATGGCCGCCGCTTTAAATGTTCCTCAATCCGGGGGATTACTCGTGATGAATGTTTCGACCAAAGGAGCAGGAAATCAACTGAACCTGATGGGAGGATTTATACCCGCCAGCATCGCAGGGGTGAACATCATGTTGGGAGGAGATATAATCCTAGAGATCGGCGGAATTCAGATCGAGGACATCAATTCCATCTTTAAGGTCAGGGAACGAATCGGGAAAGCTCAAAAGGGCGAGAAAATCTCAATTACCATTTTAAGAAATGGAAAGATCGGCAATGCCGAATTCGCAAAACAATAAATAGAAAAACAGTTCATGAAAAATCGAATTTTTATACTCTTGTTGGCAGTAAGCGGTCTGTTCTCTTGTAAAAGTGTGACCATAGTTGACGCTTGGAAATCTCCAAATTCCAACGAATTTGCCGACAACAATGCCTTGGTCATAGCACGAACCAAGAATCGAACTGCAAGAATAGCTTTCGAACGCGCCATTACCGACCAACTTAAAGCAAGAGGCTTGAATGCGACCGCGAGTTTTGAACGTTTTCCTAATTTCGATCCGGATGCAGAAATGACCGAAGAGCGTCAAGCTATGATCAAAACCATTTTTGATAACGAAGGATACGACGCAGTAGTGGTCACTTCACTTAAGGATGTAAAGGAAAGCACAACATACTACGACAACAACTACTACCCAGGGGCATGGGGTGGATATTATCCTTCTTACTATGGAGGATTCTACCCGTATTATTACCATCCCTACGCCTATACCTATTCAGTAGGGATAAGCACCGGACCTAGTAGCTACACCACCAAGACCTATTATCTGGAAACCGTAGCCTACGATCTGACTAAGGACGATTCCGATCAATTAGTGGCAGTTGTCACTTCCAAAACGGACAATCCAAGCGACGCCTACAAGGTAGCCGACAAATACGCAGAAGAGATCCTGAAGGCACTGGAATAGTACCTGCCTGTTGTGGTAATTGAAATCTAACCCTTAACTTAAGGGCTGGAAAGGGTTGGAATGGTAGATTGTTCTTTCTCCTGACCGAGATATGGTCAAAATTCAATTAACTAAACAACAGAACCATGAAGAAGCTATTCCTTCTGCTGGTATTATTGTGGGTCGGTTTGATGCAAGCCCAGACTACGGAAAACGACGATAAGGAAGAGTGGAATTGGCAACTGACCCCCTACTTCTGGTTTACTGGTCTTTCCGGTGACATCGATTTTCAAAGCCAGAATATTCCGGTATCAGCAGATTTTGGCGACCTGATGGATAATTTCAGTATTGGGTTCCTCATGCATGCCGAAGCCTCTAAAGGTCGCTGGTTTGTTATGGGCGATATCGTTTATCTCAAACTGACCAAGGACGGTGAGATCGAACAAGTCAATATTCCGGCAGAATTAGAACTCAAGCAACTTATAGCAGAAATTGGTGGGGGTTATAATATCTTCAATTCTCAAGACTGGTTATTTATCGATGTATTTGGCGGACTGCGCTATTTTGACATCTCCAATGAAATCAATGCCGGTGGAGTTACTGCGTTTGATCGTACCACAAATGTCAATGATCCCTTTGTTGGAGTGAGATTCAAGACCATTACAGAAAAATGGATCAACAGTGCACGGATAGACGCTGGTGGGCTGGGAATAGGATCAGATATTAGCTGGAAAGCCAACATCTATGTAGGATATCGTTTCTCAGAATTATTCTCTGTACTTCTGGGTATACAAGGTTACGGTATCGATTACAAGAAGGACGACCTGCGGCTCAAACTGAACTACGCTGGTGTTGCTACAGGCTTAAATTTTACATTCTAATAGATTCTTGTGAGATCAGCTCAATGCTTGGTTTGTGTATTGCTGACTTCTCTGCTGCTCACTTTGGAGAGCATAGCGCAAGATGTTGAGCCTCGGCGTTGGACCCCTATCCCATTAGACACGCGTGTTATCGGAGCGGGTTATGCCTTCACTCAGGGAGAGGTATTGTTTGACCCTTCTCTATTGGCAGAAGATGTAAAGATCCAGATACATACTGTAGCATTTTCTTATGTCCACCCACTTAGAATTGGAAAGAAATTTGCAAGACTGGGAATATTAATCCCTGTCAATTTTGAAGATTGGAACGGTCTTCTTGAAGGAGTACCCAGATCGGTGAAAAGAAGCGGATTGGTCGATCCCAGGATTCGCTTTTCCATCAACCTCATCGGAGCTCCCGCCAGCAATCTGAAAGATCTGCAGCAGTTCTACCAGGAAAACCCCACTCACACTACCTTAGGTTTCAGCCTGGCTATCAGGTTACCACTTGGACAATATGACGAAAGTAAACTGATCAATATTGGTGAAAACCGTTTTATGTTCAGGCCACAATTGGGCTTGGAACACAGATGGGGACCTTGGTCATATGAACTCACTGGTTCCGTATTCTTTTATTCTGAGAATAACGAATTCTTTCCAGACCAGCGCAAGGTTACCGATCCGATCTACGCCATTCAAAATCATCTGATCCGTCGCTTTAAGAAAGGGATGTGGCTTGCCGTTGATCTGGGTTACGGCTATGGTGGTGAAAGCTCACTAGATACGATTCCTTTAGCCGATTATCGGTCGAACTTGGTAGTGGGTGGATCAGTTGGGGTCAGAATTGACCCCAGGCAAGCAATAAAATTGGTTTATTTCAGAAAAGAGGCTCTCAATTCGGTAGGTTCGGATGTTAACTCATTTGGGCTGGTTTGGACTATGGTACTTTTTTGAATTGTATACTGTAAATTAGAAATGAAAAAAGTTCGGCACTGTATGCACATACAAAGTAAACTGCTTCTGCTTTTCATAACATGGGCAATTGGCTTTTCAGCTCTAGCTCAAAAAGACACCTTGCACCTGAAAAGTGGTGAAGTCTTGATCGGGGAGGTTAAATCTATGGCCGCGGGAGTCCTGGTCATGGAGACATCTTACAGCGATTCTGATTTTATGATCGAATTCGACAAGGTTGTAAAATTAAATGTAGAACGCCGCTACTCCATTGTTTTGACCAGAGGTCGTCGAAGATTTGGTCAACTAAAACCTGATCCGGAAGCCGATAGACAGCTTAGAATTGTGCAACCTGATGGATCATTTGAGAGTGTCAAACTATGGGAGATCATTGCCCTCAGGGAAGTGGAAGGAACCTTTTGGCAGCGAACGAGTGGCTCGATCGATTTCGGTTACAACCTGACCAAAGCCAATAACAGCAATCAATACACTCTTGGGATACAGTTAGGATACATTGGAGAACAATGGACCTCTGATTTTAAACTAAATGCTCTGAGAACGGCACAGGACAACGTAGAGGATGTTCAGCGAACTGATGCGACAGCAGAAATAATTCGTATAATCGGAAAGCGCTGGTATGTATTGGGAAATGTTTCCTTTTTATCCAACACCGAACAGGCAATTAGATCAAGGTATAGCCCTAGTTTAGGAGGGGGTCGCTTACTGGTGGCCACCAATAAGTTGTTCTGGGGAGTTGCCCTGGGTTTTACGTACAATATCGAGAATTTCGAAGATCCGAGCTTAGATAAGAATTCAGCTGAGGTTTTTGTAAACACCTCCCTGAATATGTTCGATTTCAAGGATTTTAGCCTGACCACTGGTCTAAAAATTTACCCCAGTATAACGGAGAGTGGTCGGTGGAGATCTGACTTTGATCTGAACTTAAAATATGACCTACCATTGGACTTCTACATAAAAATGGGAACGACGGTCAACTTCGATAATCAGCCTGCTGTAGAAGGGAATGATTTTGACTACGTTTTTACCACGGGCGTTGGCTGGGAATTCAACAAATAATTTTTTGCAGGAAGCCGAAAGGACTTATATTTGCACCCACTTAGCCCGGATGCTGGAATTGGTAGACAGGCATGGTTGAGGGCCATGTGTCCATTAGGGCGTGTGGGTTCGACTCCCACTTCGGGCACTTGGGAATCAAATTGCTACCGAAGGCGGTATGTGAAGCGAGATTATCAAAAACTCGTTTTTGAATAATCGCTGCGAACAGACCCAGTTGCACAAAGTGCAACAGCAATTTGATTTTAATCTCGGCGCGTTCTTGGGAGCAGCGCAGCTACTCCCACAATAAAGACAGTGCCGAGACAAGTTCTTGAGAGTAGCTCAGCTGCTCCCAACAAAAGGCTAAGTAAAGGAGGAAAGCGTAAGTCCTACTTCGATATTCTTCATTACATCTAAAGTATCCGCCCGGGTGCTGAAACTGGTAGACAGGCATGATTCAGGTTCATGTGTCCGCAAGGGCGTGTGGGTTCGACTCCCACCTCGGGCACGTCAAGCGTAAAAACCCACCAAGGAAGGTGGGTTTTTTCGTTTGAGAGGAACACCAAGCTTGCTTGAGTGTTTCGAACAAACGGAAAAACAACACAAACCTCAGGTTTGGGTGGGTTTTTGCATTTGCAGGACTGGCCGTTATTGGGAGCAGCGAAGCTAACCCCGCCAATTTATATTTCTAATTACTTTCCTTTCAAGCTTGCTTGCTAACTTCGAAGAAACGGAAAAACAACGCCAGCCCGCCACCTGGCCCCTTCGCTAAAAACATCCACCGGATGTTTTTGTGCAAGCACACACCCGGTCCGGTTTTTACATTTGCAGGACTGCACGGCATGGGACGTGCGAAGCAACTCCCAGATTTGAGTGAGGAGTGAGGGGTGAAGAGTGTAGGCAGTCGGTCGGTAGTCGGTAGTCGGTAGTCGGTAGTCGGTAGTCGGTAGTCGGTAGTCAAAATAAAAGCCCGATTCACTACTCACTGCTCACTCAATAAATCGAATAACGATTCACGATTTCTACCTTGGGGCCCCCATTCCCCTACCGGGGCTAATCTAGGTCTTTCATGTATAGGTTCCCAGCGTAAACTAGAACACCTGTGATCATTCTTGAACGGTAAGGCCGTCATTCATAAACACCCTAGTGTGGAGACGGTAGTCTGTAGTCGAAATATCCCGAATTGCGATTCCCTAATCACCATTCAGTATTAAGAACTAAGCAGTTATCACCTTGTCCATGCAAATAACTGAGGACGACTGTTGTTATTTGCAACTAAAATTGCAGGGCGTTGACCAATCAACTGAAATAGTTCAAGACCTTTACAATTGTCAAGTATCATTAAACCGCTTTCCGAAATATCAGACTGAACAATAAAGGATCCATCTCCCAATCCGAATAAATAGAGACCCTTACCAGAATCGTATGCCGTTGTTTCCGGCTCGGTATTGTATCGGTTCCCTCCCAGCACAACATCCAGATTTCCGTCCCGATTGAAGTCGTGTACTACGATGTCATTTACAGGACTCATTTGAACCTCAACAGCTAAGGTCGAAATCTGAAAAGATCCGTTGGCCAAATTCTCCAGGTAAACACTGCTAAACGTCTCAGCCTGATAATGAAGAGCGTCTTCCAGATTTTCATTGCCGTAGATCTGGGTAAGGGAGGAGGAAGCAAACTCCGCATAACTGGGGAATTTCTCACTTAAAAAGGGCATTTGCTCTGTGGAACATTCCTTACCACGCACAGGTACCAGGCTACCTTGATAATCTTTACTCAGGACAATATCTAGCGTGCCATTTTCATCAAAATCGTTGGCGAAAATATGTAACGGTTTCGCTTTGGTTGGATGGAATTTGTTATTCTCACCAATATTACCAACAATGAAATCGAGGTCTCCGTCATTGTCGAAATCTCCCTTTTCTATACTGGACCACCAACCACCGGTTTGGTTAAGGCCGTAAAGCTCTGTTTTATTTTCAAACCCATTTCCACCAGATTCCATTACAGTGATATTCATCCACTCTCCTACCAGCATCAGGTCTGTTTTACCATCCATGTTCACGTCCGCCCAACTGGCATCAGTGACCATACCGATAAATTTAAGTTCACTGGCTAACTCATCGGTCTTGTCAGCAAATTTTCCGTTATTATTTTCCAACAGATATGAGCGAGGTGCCTCCGGATACTTACCAGGTGTTGTTCGTCCCCCGATAAAAAGATCCAGATCCCCATCCGCATCAAAGTCAAATGGCCGAACAACACCAGTACTGGAAATCATACGCGGCAGACCATTGGACGACCTGGTAAAATTTCCAGAACCATCGTTCATATAAAGTCTATCCTGCAACAGGAGGGAATTATCCCTGAATTCTCCACCTCCCCCACTGCTGACCAAAAGGTCCAGGTCACCATCAGAATCGGCATCAAAAAATGTGGCACCAACATCTTCATGTCCAGAATCCCGGTTCAAGATCGGCTGATCTGTGGCCAGTAATCCCTGAGCCGGATTCTGCACATAGATCACACCCGCCTGATCCTTTGCTCCGCCCATATAAAAATCGTCTACTCCATCACCATTCACATCGCCTACTGCCAAAGCAGGACCAAGCGTAGACTGTTTATGTGGTAATAAGATCTCCCGGGCAAAATCATTATACTCGTTTTCCTGGTGAGCAAAGTCAAAACTGGGAACCTGAGGAATAATATCAAGAAACATCTTGCTTTCGCTATCAGTCGAAGTACTAACCGCGGCCACTTTACTGCGATCGATCGTATGCTTCGTATTGATCGCCGGATTTTCCAATGTGGTGGTTTGACCATCTGGCCACTCCACCTCGATCCGGTCTACTCGCTGTTTAGTCCCTATACCAAAATGTGCTAATGGTTGCATACTGCTATAATACCCCCGGGAAAAGCTATACTCGATAATCTGTTCTGTTCCTCCAGCATACAGTCTGACCTTCGAATTATAAACCCGATCGATCAATCCATTATTCAATAATTCCAACTGAATATAATTCTGCTGTCCCTTTTCAGAGGTGTTGTTTCGATATACAAATGCAGGACTTTCTAAGTTGTTTACAACCACATCCAGGTCGCCATCATTGTCCAGATCACCGTAGGCAGCCCCATTGCTGAATGATGGATCCTCAAATCCCCACTCGATAACCTTATCCTCAAACTTCAGGGCGCCATCATTTCTATAGACATAGTTTGGAATAGGTTTAGAATCGGCCTTTTGCAATTGATCCCAATACACCTCCATCGTCTGCCCTTCTGCCTCATATCTCGCATTCAATTCTGTCTTCCAATCCTGATTCTTGGTATCCCGCTTAAATCCATTGGTGATTATCAGATCCTTGTAGGTATCATTGTCCAGATCCATCATAAGGGTTGCCCAACTCCAGTCCGTTTTGGCGATACCAGACATATGGGCAATTTCACTGTAGTAACCTGCCCCCCTGTTTAAACTTAGACTGTTAAACATGTATTGGGGTACAAAATCCATGGTGTAGGTTAAGAAATTGAAGAGTTCAACATCCATAGATTCCATAAGCGTCTTCGAGCGAAAATGATCCGAGGGGTCATATCTGCAACAAACAGGTCCATCAAGCCATCGTTGTTAATGTCGGCAACATCACATCCCATGGAGTAAAAGGAAGTATGATCGAAACTGCGTTCTGATTGTTCGTTAAAGGTGCCATCACCTAGCCCGAAAAAGACGAAATCAGGCATGTAGTAATCATTCGCTACATAAATATCCAGGATCCCATCGGCATTGATGTCCGTAACGGCTGCTCCTAATCCAAATCCAGGCCTGAATATACCGGCCTCTTCTGTGACATCTGTGTAACGGCCACCATCATTCCTGTAGAGGGTACTGCAGGATTTCTTATACTCACTAGCTGGTTTGGATTTAAGCACGCGCTCCCATTCCTGGGGACTACTTCCATAGTTGAACAAGGAATGATTGAGCACAAAGAGGTCCAGATCCCCATCCTTATCCATATCGAAGAATACCGAATGAGAGGAATAAGATGAGTCGTCGATGCCAAATTCTGCAGCTTTTTCAGTAAATGTGAGATCCCCGTTATTTATGTATAACTGATTGCTCAAGGCCAGGTCGTTCAAATAAGGACCAGAATTGGCGACGTAGATATCCAGATAACCATCTTTATTGATATCGACCAAATTGATCCCTGTTGACCATCTATTGGACTGAATACCGGCACTTTTACTAATATCTCGGAAGGTCATGTCGCCATTATTCAGATAGATCACATTGGGTGAGTCATTACCGGCAAAGACGATATCCTGAAAACCATCATTGTTCAGATCACCGATGGCCACACCACTCCCGTTATAAAAATTATCATAACGCCCAAGATTTCGCTCAATGGACTCTACACAGGTATTGGTAAAGTCTATCCCTGTCTCTGACGGTGACAACAAACTAAATAACGGGGCATCGGGATCTATGGTTGGCTGATCTGGAACCACTTCGGATTGGCAGGCAGCTAATAGAAGTGTGAGAACTAGAAGAAGGGTATATGGAAGTCTCATAGCGGCTGTTTGAGGCCTCAATTTAACATAATTTTAGACGTCCCAAAATTCATTTATCAACAGTCTGATAAATATTTTGTTTATCTTTTAACTTAAATTTTTAAACATAATTGAGCCTGTTTTCATAAATTCGCAATGGTTAGGTAAGAAATTATGCTAGTAAAAACCCAATTTAGTATCCGTGATCTGGAGAACTTAAGTGGAGTAAAGGCCCACACAATTCGCATTTGGGAGAAGCGATATAATCTGTTGGAACCCGAGCGAACAGATACAAATATCAGACAATATGATCTGGATAATCTGAAGAAATTGCTCAATGTAACCTTCCTCTATAATGAGGGGTACAAAATTTCGAAGATAGCAGCTCTTTCGGAAAACGATATTGCCGTAGTAGTGCAGGAACAGGCAGAGCAGAAGAAAGATGATTTTGCTCTTACTGCCTTCAAAACAGCCATGTTCGATTTTGACTACAAGCTTTTTGCTGACACCTATTCCAAGGTTTTGGAGGACCGTAACTTCCGCGAGGTATTCTTCGAGGTTTTCATGCCCTTGCTCAATGAGATCGGTATGCTATGGCAAACCGGGACGATAGACCCCGCACACGAGCGCTTCATTTCGGAGTTGATAAAGCAGAAGATCATCATTCATACCGAGGCTGAAATGAGACAACCACGGAAGTACAATGAATCTGTTTTTGTATTGTATTTACCATATGAAGAAATTCATGAGATTGGCCTTCTCTATGCCAATTACGAACTTCTTAAAGGTGGATTTACCAGTGTCTATCTGGGTTCTAACATTCCAATAACCAGCCTTAAACATTTACTTAAACACTACGAGAACATCATCTTCTTTTCGTATTTCACCGTTAAACCGGATGAGGAAAGTGTAATGGATTACATCAAGCGTTTTGACAAGCTCATTTGCCAGAAGAAAACCTATCCACTTTGGCTGATGGGAGCCAAGGTTTACGAGCTGGCAGATTCCGTATTACCGGAAAACGTCAAGACCTTCTCCGATCTCTCTCAGCTATCCGAAAACCTGGTGCGTTACAAACGGACTAACTAATTCAGTTCTACCCCCACTATGCCTGCATCTGTTGCCATTATTGGATCCGGATTCTCATCGCTTGCGGCCTCGGCCTATTTGGCTAAAGCCGGCTACGATGTGAGTATTTATGAAAAGAACAGTACGGTTGGCGGCAGAGCCCGCCAATTGAAACGCGATGGTTTCGTATTTGATATTGGGCCAACCTGGTATTGGATGCCCGATGTGTTCGAGCGCTTCTTTTCTGATTTCGACAAAAAGCCCTCCGACTATTACGATCTGATCAAGTTGAATCCGGCTTATTCGGTCTATTTTGGTCCCGGTGATGCTATCACTATTGAGGACAGCTTAGAAAAGATCTGTAGAGCATTTGAGGCTGAAGAGCCGGGAAGTTCAGAAAAGCTCAAGGCTTTTATGGCCGAAGCGCTGGACAATTACAATATTGCTATCAAGGACTTGGTATATAGGCCTGGAGTCTCCCCTTTGGAGTTGGTGACGCCAGTTACCATGAAAAAACTGGGTCAATTCTTCTCGACCATTAGTAAGGAGGTGAGGAAGGAATTTGATAATCCCAGGCTGGTTTCCATCCTGGAATTTCCAGTTCTGTTTCTGGGAGCCAAACCATCCAATACTCCGGCTTTCTATAGCTTTATGAATTATGCGGACTTTGGTCTTGGTACCTTTCATCCCAAGGATGGTATGTATAGTGTGATTCAGGGAATGGAGCAATTAGCACGTGATCTGGGTGTAATGATTCATACCGAGGCCGCCGTTCAGAAGATCACCGTAACAGGGAAGCAGGTGAAAAACCTGTTGGTTGATGGAAAGGAAATTGAAGCAGACTATATCTTGTCGGGTGCAGATTATCATCATACCGAACAACTGTTGGATCCCGGATATCGCCAATACTCTGAATCCTATTGGGACAAAAAGGTATTCGCCCCCTCTGCACTCTTGTTCTATGTTGGGTTCGACAAAAAGCTGGAGAATGTAGATCATCACACCCTCTTCTTTGACGTTCCCTTTGAGGAACATGCCAGGGTAATATACGACGATCCTCACTGGCCCGAGAAGCCTCTTTTCTATGCGAGTTTCCCATCTAAAACAGACGATTCTTGTGCACCTGTAGGAAAAGAAGCAGGAATTTTCCTAATCCCTTTAGCTCCTGGAATTGAAGACGATGAGTCCATCCGGGAAGAATATTTTGATAAAATAATGACCCGATTCGAAGATCTGACGGGTCAACAAGTGAAAAATTCAATTATATTTAAAGAGTCCTTTTGTATCAATGACTTTATAAAAGACTATAATTCGTACAAGGGAAATGCATATGGGCTGGCCAACACCTTGCTACAAACTGCGTTCCTACGACCTAAGCTAAAGAGTAAAAAAGTGAAGGGGTTGTACTTCACGGGACAGCTGACTGTACCAGGACCTGGGGTGCCTCCGTCTCTGATCTCTGGGAAATTGGTCGCAAGTTTAATTCAAAAAGAATCTGCGTAGTGAAAGCTATTTTTGATCAAGTTTCTAACCAATGTAGTCGCAAGGCCACCCATGCGTACAGTACCTCGTTCTCACTGGCTACAAAGATGCTGGCCCCTACCATCAGACAAGACATTTACAATATTTATGGTTTTGTTCGCTTCGCAGATGAGATCGTAGACACCTTTCACGACTACCCTAAAGAAGAATTATTCGATCGTTTTGTAGCCGATCTGGATCACGCGCTCAAAAATGAGATCAGTCTTAATCCGATTTTAAACTCCTTTCAACATACGGTGCGCAAATATGGAATAGAACGGGAATTGATCGATTCTTTCCTGAAGAGCATGCGAATGGATCTGTATAAATCGGTTTATAAGACACAGGAAGAATATGCGGAATACATCTACGGTTCTGCCGATGTGGTCGGACTGATGTGTTTAAAGGTCTTTGTTAAGGGAGATAACGCACGCTACAACGAACTGAAAGACGCGGCCATGAGCCTGGGATCAGCCTTTCAAAAGGTCAATTTCCTCAGAGATCTCAAGGCAGATTTCGAGGGCCTTAGCCGTACTTATTTTCCCAATACCGACCTACAAGCGCTTGATGAAGTATCTAAACAGGAGATCATCGCCGATATCGAAGCCGATTTCCATAAAGGTTATCAGGGAATCTTAAATTTGCCGGCAGAAGCCAAATTCGGTGTATTCATGGCATATCGTTATTACAAGCGTTTACTGAAAAAACTTAAACGGGTTCCTGCTATGGAGATCAAGAACAAACGTATCCGAGTCCCCAACTATGAAAAGATCGGTCTATTAACCCGGTCCTATGTTAAATATCAACTAAACCTGGTCAGATAAGATGCAAGTTGCCCTTTGGATATTGATTTTTATTTCCACTTTTCTCATCATGGAATTCATGGCTTGGTTCACCCACAAGTATATTATGCACGGATTTCTTTGGGTGCTTCACAAGGATCATCACAAGAAAGATCACGGCAGTTGGTGGGAGCGCAATGATCTGTTCTTCATTTTTTATGCGGCTGTCAGTATAGGATGTTTTTATGCCTGGAATTCCCATGACTTTTGGGCAGGACTTCCTGTTGGACTCGGAATCTTTGCCTACGGATTTACCTACTTCATGGTTCACGACATCTTTATCCATCAGCGGTTTAAGATGTTTCGCAATGCCAATAATTGGTACGCAAAAGGAATTCGGAGAGCGCACAAGATCCACCATAAGAACATCAATAAAGGCGAAGGAGAATGCTTTGGCATGTTGATCCCACCATTAAAATACTTTAAGCGTTAATGAAATACCTGTATCTCTGGTTAGATCTTGGTTCGTTCATTATTCCCTTTCTTTTTAGTTTTCATCCGCGTCTTAAGTTCTATTTGAGATGGAAGCGTCTGTTCCTGGGGATCGCGGTCATGATGTGCATTTTCATCCCTTGGGACGTTTACTTTACTGTTCAGGGGTATTGGGGATTTAACCCAGATTACCTCAGCGGAGTATATCTGTTCCATCTGCCTCTGGAAGAGTGGCTCTTCTTTATTTGCATTCCTTACGCCTGTTTGTTCACTCACTACGCATTATTGGAACTCTTCCCGAAAATGAAGTTATCGGCTAGAGCGACTTCAGTGGTCTATATTAGCTTGGTCTCTGTTCTGATCGTGGTTTTATGGTATCATTACACCAACTGGTATACAGGATTGAATTTTGCATATGCCCTTCTATTACTGGGCATTGTCTATAACAAGCGTGCAGACATCCTTCAATCCTTTTTCCTGACCTACCTTATAATCTTGGTCCCTTTCTTTATTGTGAATGGTGTATTAACAGGAACAGGCATAGAAGAACAGGTTGTTTGGTATAATAATGCGCAAAACCTGGAGATTCGGTTGGGTACAATTCCTGTTGAGGACCTCATCTATAACCTGGGAATGCTACTTACCGTTTATGCCATTATGGAATGGCCCTCCAGTCGGAATCCCGCCCTCAAAAGCTGATTAACGGCTATCGAAAAATGTTTAACTTAGGGATCACAACCAACTAATTGATCCCAATGATAATCTCTAGAGGGAAATTTATTCTCTTTTTAGTACTGTTTATTGGCCTATACTCCACTGCCCAAGAAAAAGCAGCATATCGTCTTATCGTTTTTGAGGGATCTGATTGGTGCAGTAATTGTCTTCGCTTGGAGCGAAATGTATTGAGCCAATCCAGCTTTGATGTTTATCGACTTTCTAAGTCCATGCAGATAGAGCGCATCGATTTCCCACAGCGTAATGAGCAGGATAAGGCAACCAAAGAATACAATGCAAAAATGGCCGATCAATATAACTTCCAGGGTACCTTCCCTACCGTACTCCTTGTCGATACAGAAGATGGAGCCTACCAGCAAATACCCTATCGGAAACAAAATGTAGATCAGTTCATTGGACTGATTGAAAATGCGATGAGTCAATGAAACTGCAGCGGTATACCCAAACGGAAACCCTGATGGGTTGTGGATTTAAGCTAGGTCTGGTCCTGGACGATCCCAAACGGGCTACGGAATTGCTAACCGCTGGTATTGCTGAGATCCGCAGAATTGAAGCGGTCCTCACAGAATTCAATGAGACCAGCATGACCGGTCAGTTAAATTATCAGGCTGGAGGTGCTGCTGTAGAAATCAGCGAAGAGTTTATGCAACTGATGATCAGATGCAAGGGCCTGTATCGGATGACCCAGGGTTATTTTGATCCTTCCGCCGCCGTTTTAAAAGGGATCTATCGGTTCGATGGACAGTATGCACGATTGCCTGGTAATCAACAACTAAATAAGCAAATGGAGCTGGTTGGGTTTGACAAGATCGAATTCCATACCGAAAAGAAACAAGCAAGACTTCCTGTAGCTGGAATGCGTATCAATTTTGCGGCAATTGGGAAAGGGTATGCAGCAGATCGGGTAAGGACCATTTGGCAGGATGCCGGGGTTCATGGCGGAATTATCAATGCCAGTGGCGACCTCTGTTCATTTGGGAAGGATGAGAAAGGGAAAGATTGGACTGTAGGTATCTCTGATCCTGACCAAGAAGGAAGATTCATATTACATTTACCAATTTCAGACAGGGCCATTGCCACTTCCGGTAATAAATATCAGTATTTTATTCATCAAGGCAAACGATATTCACATAACCTCGATCCAACCACAGGGAAGGCGATCAGCGGTATAAAAAGCGTTTCGGTTATATCACCTTCTGCCGAACTTTCAGATGCCCTGGCAACGGCTATTCATGCCATGGGCGTGCGAAAGGGCTTGGGATTTGCAAATCAATTGCCATCGACACACGTCGTCATCATTGACGACAATAATCATATCCATTTTTCTAAAAATCTCGATTATGCGGCGACTTCTTAAAATAGTCTCGGTCTTAGCTCTTATCGGACTTGGTCTTGCTTCCTGCTCGGATCAGTTAAAACCCTATGAGCGGGTTTATGTAGACGATACCGAGATGCAACTCGCACCCAGTAGATCGTTGGTATTCCAACACTATGTGCACTCAATACGGGAGGGTGCTGTTACGGCTAGCGCCAAAAAAGGTAGTGGAGGATGCGGATGTAATTAGAACCGATGAAGAAACCCTACCTCATCGTTGGCAGTCTGGCTTGTACCATTTGGTTGGCACAAGCACAACAGCAAGAGACAATCCGGGTTTCTCAGTCGGATATTTCCCTGGTATATAATCAGTACTTACAGACCGGTGATAATTCTGCGGTAACCGGAGGAATTGGCACAGAACGCCTCACTATTTATGGGCCGGCTTTTAGTATGAGCCATACATTTGGCAACAACATCATTGATTTTGACCTGGGTATAGATGTCATTTCTTCGGCCTCTACAGATAACATTGACTTTGATGAATCTTCTCCTTCCAGGCTGGATGCAAGGACCTACACCAGTATTGGATATTCCAGGATCCTGGAGGAGGGTCGAATGACCATTACTGGAGGTCTCAGTGGGTCGATCGAATCCGATTATACCTCGTTGGGGACCAATTTCGGTGTAGTGGCCTCATCAAAAGATAAAATGAATACCTATTCCGCCCAAGCTCAGCTCTTCTTTGACGATCTTCGCTGGGGCCGGCTTCAAGGCGGATTTCTAAAACCTCCTATCGGGTTGATCTATCCTGAGGAATTGCGCTTTAGAGAATGGTATGATGTGTACAACAGGAATTCCTACAACTTGAATCTTGGATTTACCCGAATCATTGACCAGCGTAACACCTTCGGTGGATTCATCACCCTCAGTTTCCAGGAAGGATTGCTTTCCACACCCTTTCACCGGGTTTATTTCAATGATGGGAGCCTAGCTGTGGAACTGCTTCCCAACGAGCGTTTTAAAACAGCCCTGACCGGATCATGGAATACCTTTTTAGGCGGAAACATCATCCTGAGGAATAGCCTCCACGGTTATATGGACACCTTTGGAATTACGAGTTTTGCCATAGAGAGTGAGGCGGTATTTAAGATGAATGCCCGCTGGAACCTTCAACCGAGCGCTCGCTTTTATCTGCAATCGGAATCCGAATATTTTGCACCCTTTGAAGCTCACGATCCAACCGACGAGTTTTACACTTCAGACTATGACCTATCCGAGTTCAACAGTCTAAATATCGGATTGCGCCTTTCGCATAGCCCTACAGGTAGAAAGAACGGTAATCTGGCCAATATCTCCTGGCAATATTATTATTACGGCCGGTCCAATAACCTGGCAGCCCACACCCTGTCCATGGTGCTGAATTTCCGGCCTAAGAAGGAAGATAACTGATCAATCCATTAGTAGTTGGTCCAAAAGCTCCCGGGTCGATTTAGAATTCCAGTTGGCGGCACCTGTTTTACGAATAACGATCTGCCCTTGTTTATCCAGCAGATAGGTGGTCGGTAAGCTTTTATAGGAAAGATTGTCTGGCGGTACGGACCTCAATTGAAAAGCTGGCATCTCAAACTCCCGGGATTCCATAAAGCGATCAATCAGTGAAAGATCCTCAGCAGAGACCAGGTAAAAATCGACCTGCGTCCCATAATCGTTATAAAGTTCCTGTAGAGAAGGCATTTCAGCTATACATGGTGGACACCAGGTTCCCCAAAAGTTAATGATGACCACTCTCTCACGGGACCGATCCAAATTGACCAGGTTTCCCTCCATATCTCTAAGCACCCAGTTGTAGTCCTCTAGTCTGGTCCTATCCTCTTCCGATAATATAGATGGAGAAAAGGAGATCAACCGATTAAAAAAGACCTTGATCGGGGTACCGGTCTGAGGGAAGATCAACAGAGCCAGAAAGGCCAGGATCAGGATGTTTCCGTAGTTTTTCTTTAGAAATTTGACCATAAAAATAATCGCGCCCTCCTTTAGTCCGGAAAGCGCGATAAAGCTAACAAGAAATTTGAGCTTATTCGCTCACACGGCTTACCGTAATCGAGTTAGACAAGCTAAAGCATCCTTCAAGGTCGGCAGCGTTTTCACCGACTGCAGCTCCCTGAAGTCCATCTTCAAATCGCAAATACCAGATCAGACACACCCCTACTCCAGCTCCGTCAAAATCTACCGTTTCAACATCGGCTAGTGTTGGTGGTAGTCCAAGTATATTTAAACTATCGTCTGTGATCACCCAGGTACTATTGGACCCTGTGGCGTTTCCATCTAAGGTGATTCCACTTACAAAATCCGGGTTACCGTCAATTATGAATTCGAAGGGTCCTCCTGAGATCATTCCAGCTTGCGGCTGATTACGTGTCACGGTAATGGAATTGGACAAGCTGAACGTTCCCTGCAGGTCATTGGCATTCATTCCTGGTTCTGCCCCAACTAGGTCATCTTCAAATCTCAAATACCAGATCAGGCAAACACCAGGACCAGCACCGTCAAAATCGACTCCCTCCAGGGCTGCCATATCGGGTGGTAATCCAAGAATGACTCCTTGGTCATCGGTGATCACAAAGGTTCTGTTTGTCCCTGTTGCAGCAGGGTCAGTGGTAATCCCGCTCACCATGTCAGGCGTTCCGTCCACACAGAAATCAAATGGACCACCGGATAGTGTGCCCGCATTGGGGGCCGCGTTTCTAGTAACGGTAATGGAATTGGAGAGATCAAAATCTCCTTGAAGATCATTGGCATTTTGGCCAACCTCGGCTCCTTGCAGGCCATCTTCGAAGCGCAAATACCAGATCAGGCAAACTCCTGCCCCGGCACCATCAAAATCGACGTTCTCCAGATCGGCCGTTGTTGGTGGAAGACCAAGAATAACACCTTGATCATCCGTGATCACAAAGCTTCTGTTCGTTCCTGTGGCATCTGGATCGGTTTGAATACCACTTACATTGTCCGGATTACCATCTACGATAAAGGTAAACGGACCACCGGTGATCATGCCGGCATTTGGCACCACGGCTGCCTGGGTGTCGTCATCGCTTTCGCAGGCAAACAGCAGAACAGACAGGACCAACAGGCCCCAGATAGACTTTTTCATGTTTTGATTTTTTTAGGTTACTGAGGCAAAGCTATTTCAGCCCGAGAAGATAAAATGTCAGCTAGCTGACATTAGACAGAAAATTTAAGGCGAATCTCCTTCCTGCTGAAATCAACCTCATTCAATTCCTTGAATCGGTTCATAATAGCATTGAAGGTGGGACGGGAAGTCCCTATAAGGTGAGCTATATCCTTTTGGGTGTACGGATGCTCAATAACGGTATCTCCCGTTTCGGGGCAGCAATGACCATAGTCTTCGGCCAACTCCTTTAAAAATTCCCGCACCCTGGTTTCCGCATCCCTGAACAGTATGAGTTCCAATCTCCTTTCCAATCGTTTGATCCGGAAACCGATCAGTTTGTATATCCGCACACTCAAGGAACGGTTATCACGCATCAGATCATGCATGATCCCAACATCCACCGGACAAATGGAGGTGGAGTTATCCACAGACATGGCAAATTCTTCCCTGGTTTCTTCTCCCAAGATGGCTTGTTCACCGAAAATCTCACCTTTGGTAAGGATCGCCTTGACCACTTCCTGACCATCCTCGGTATAGTATCCGATCTTTACCTTCCCCTTTTCGATCAGGTAGATCTTATTGGCATGATCCGCCTCAAAGTAGATATAGTCTTTCTTATGGTATTGATCATAAGAGTGCGAAGCCTTGTGCTGCTTGAATTTGTGCGGACAAAGGACTTGAAACAGGTTGATGTCTTCCAGGTACCAGATGGGCTTCATGATCGATTAGCTATAGGGTTTTGGTCGAATCAGTAATTTTTGCCTTACATCCTTCCCAGGACTTTGGTTAAAATTGTAATTTCCAAGACCAATAATTAACACCACCTCAACGAAACGACTATGGGTACACGAAGAGATTTTGTAAAAACAACCGCTTTGGCAAGCACGGCCCTGGCGCTTTCTCCCGGTTTAAGCTGGGCCTCAAGAAATACAGGAGCCGATAAACTCCGTTTAGGTTTTATAGGTGTTGGTCTTAGAGGAACCAACCACCTCAATAACGCTTTACAAAGAGACGACATCCTGGTCACAGCAATCTGTGATATAGATGATGGACGCAACAGTATTGCCCTGGGAATGATCGAAAAGGCAGGTGGGAGTAAGCCTAAAGTATTCAGTAATGACGATTACGCCTATCGCGATCTGTTGGAATTGGATGAGGTTGATGCCGTCATTATATCTACACCTTGGCTTTGGCACGCCAGGATGGCGAAGGACTCCATGCGCGCCGGGAAGTATACCGGTGTCGAAGTTTCCGCAGCCAATACCCTGGAAGAATGTTGGGACCTGGTCAACATTCACGAAGAAACCGGAAGCCATCTAATGATCTTAGAGAATGTATGCTACAGAAGGGACATCATGGCTGTGATGCGCATGGTCCGTGAAAACCTTTTTGGCGAACTTATCCATTTCCGATGTGGTTACCAGCACGATTTGCGCTTTGTCAAGTTTAACGACGGGGTCGAACCTTACGGTCGAGGCGCAGAGTTTGGTGAAAAAGGCATATCCGAATCGGCCTGGCGTACCCAGCACTCCCTTACTCGGAACGGAGATGTCTACCCAACCCATGGAGTAGGTCCAATAGCGGTTATGGCGAATATCAACCGGGGAAATCGATTCGTCTCCATGACTTCGGCAGCCAGCAAGGCAGTAGGTCTAAATAAATATATTGTGGATGTAGGTGGCGCAGATCACCCCAATGCCAAACTAAAATGGAAACAAGGGGATGTGATCACTTCCACCATTGAAACCACTATGGGAGAGACCATCATAGTGACTCACGATTGCAATTCTCCTCGCCCTTATTCCCTGGGCTTCCGAGTACAAGGAAGCGAAGGATTGTGGGAAGTAGATGGGAATCGAATCTACATCGAGGGTAAATCAGAAAAGCCACACCGTTGGGACGACGCTTCCTCCTGGTTAGAACGCTATGATCACCCATTGTGGCAGAAATACGGCGAATACGCCGAAGGATCTGGCCATGGAGGCATGGACTTTTTTGTGCTACAAGCATTCGTAGAGTCGGCGAAGCAGAACATAGCACCTCCCTTGGACGCTTATGATGCTGCTGCCTGGAGTGCAATAACCCCCCTTTCTGAAGCGTCCATTGAAAATAATGGAGCTCCCCAGGATTTCCCGGATTTCACACGTGGTAATTGGGTCAAGAGGAAGCCCTATAATTGGATCAAAGACCAGTATTAATAAAGATCCATGGCCCAGATACGCATTCAGACGCCGGGACGAGTTTGTTTATATGGTGATCATCAGGACTACCTGGGCTTACCGGTCATTGCCTGCGCCATAGACCGATATATTTACCTGGAGGCAAATCCAATTGGATCACCGGTTCTTGAGATACATTTACCAGACCTGGATAAGCAGCGAACAATTTCATTGAGTGACCCACTGACAGTCGACCTCCACGATCACTTGGCCAGTGGCCTGAAGGTTTTACGAGACCTGGGAGCTGAGGCCAGCCAGGGATATCATATCACAATTAGCGGTAATCTACCCATAAATGCCGGGGTGTCCAGCTCATCGGCTGTAATGGTAGCCTGGATGCATTTCCTGAACTCTGCCTATCTAGACCGATCAGTGAATGGGCAAGAACTGGGACAATTGGCGTATCGCGCAGAAGTACTGGAACATCATTCACCAGGCGGCAATATGGACCAACTCACCATTGCCTGTGGCGACCTGGTGTTCATTGACACCCAAGGTCATGGAAAAGTTCAGGCACTGAGAAGTCCCTCCATTGGACTAGTACTTGGTGTATCTGGCATACCAAAATCTACATTAGGGACCTTGGGATTCAACCGGCAAAAAGCAGAACAAGTCATAAGTGCCGTTCGTCACTCCAAGCCCGATTTTGTCCTTCGGGACTGTACTCCTTCTGAGGTTGATGACTATCTGGGATCAATTCCCGATGAATTAGAGGCTGTATTTCGTGCAGCAGTCGGGAATCATCACCTCACTCTATTGGCCACGGAAGAACTAGAACGGAAAGAACCTAGCCTGGCTAAGCTGGGAGAGATCATGACGGCGCATCACGCCTTACTAAGGGACAATTTGGGGCTCTCTACCGACAGGATCGAAGAAATGCTTAGCGCTGCACGATCCACTGGTGCACTAGGAGGAAAAATTGTCGGGTCCGGCGGTGGAGGTTGTGTGATCTGTTTGTGTAAACCGGGCAATGAAGACAAGATTGCAGAAGCTATGATTATGGCCGGGCCAAGGAGGCCTTCGGAGTTAAGATTGCAAACGGCAGCAAATTGTTATGACTGACAAACTATTGATACTTGCGGCGGGAGCTTCCACCAGAATGAAGGCCTCTAAGGGTTCAGCTGGCCTGACTTCTAAGGATATCGAACTCGCCAATTCCCGGTCCAAGTCGCTGATCCCCGGACCAGATGGTCACAGACCGGTTTTGGATCATCTGATTCTTAGGGCAAAAACTGCTGGCATATCCCAGATCTACCTAATTGTGGGTGCCAATCTTAACGATTTCCAGGAGTATTATGGTCCAAAAATCAATAAGAATGAGTTTCACGGAATTCAAATCCACTATGCCATTCAACACATTCCAACAGCTAGAAGCAAACCATTAGGAACAGCCGACGCAGTTTACCAAGCGATGACTCAATATCCAGAATTGCAACAACAACATTTCCTGGTCTGTAACTCGGATAATCTGTACTCTGCTGAAGCCATTAACACCGTGAGGTTGTCAAATAGCCCTGCAGCTCTGATGGCCTATGACCGAGCCGCCTTGGAATTCTCCGATGAGCGCATCGCCAGATTTGCCTTACTTCAGTCGGACAGTCAAAATTTTCTGTCCGATATAATCGAAAAACCAGAGCAGGATAAAGTTGATCAATTTCGAGGACCCGATGGTAAATTCAGGGTGAGCATGAACATCTTTTCCTTTGATGGCTCCTTGATGTTCCCCTATTTACGAGATTGTCCATTTCACCAGGAAAGAGGTGAAAAGGAAATCCCAACAGCCTTATTAAATGCAACCCGTGATCTTGAAAAGGCTTGCTTTTGTTATCCGATCTCAGAGCATGTTCCAGACTTGACCTCCAAGGAGGATATTGAGCAATTCAGGAAATTCCTAAAATAAAAAAACCCGCCGATTGGCGGGTTCTTGGTGTTATGCGTTTTGCTTCTTGATCAGGTTTAAGGCAGATCCTTCCCTGTACCACTCGATCTGAGAATCGTTATAGGTGTGGTTGGCGATAATGGTATCCGTAGATCCATCTGCGTGAACCACCTCTATCGTTAATGGTTTCCCAGGTGCGAACTCTGCTATATCCAGGAAGTTGAACGTATCGTCCTCCTGGATCAGATCGTAATCGGCCTCATTGGCAAAGGTGAGTCCAAGCATTCCTTGCTTCTTCAGGTTGGTCTCGTGGATACGGGCAAAGGACTTCACCAAAACGGCCGCAACTCCCAGGTGTCTTGGTTGCATGGCGGCATGCTCCCTGGAAGATCCTTCCCCGTAGTTGTGATCTCCCACAACTATGGAACGAATCCCTGCCGATTTGTAAGCACGTTGAGTATCCGGTACTCCACCGTATTCCCCATCCAATTGATTCTTAACAAAATTGGTTTTTTTGTTGTAAGCGTTGACTGCTCCGATCAGGGTGTTATTGGCAATATTGTCCAAGTGACCTCGATAGCGCAACCAGGGCCCCGCCATGGAGATGTGGTCTGTAGTACATTTACCAAATGCTTTGATCAACAATTTCACCCCCTGAAGTTCGCTATCTTGAATTGGAACGAAGGGTGTAAGTAATTGTAGTCTTTCTGATTCCGGGCTTACAACTACATTGATCCCGCTCCCGTCAGCAACTGGCTCCAGGTAGCCATTATCAACAACATCAAATCCAAGCGGCGGCAGTTCCAGTCCTGCTGGTTCGTCCAGCATGACCTCTTCCCCATCCTCATTGATCAAGGCATCGGTTATCGGATCAAAGTCCAATCGGCCTGAGATAGCTATTGCAGCTACCATTTCCGGAGAGCCAACAAAGGCATGCGTATTTGGGTTTCCATCAGCACGCTTGGAGAAGTTTCTGTTGAAAGAATGAACGATGGTATTCTTTTCGTCCCCCAGCAGATCACTTCGATCCCATTGGCCAATACACGGGCCACAGGCATTAGTGAAGATGGTGGCACCGAGATTTTCAAATACACTTAGCAGCCCATCGCGTTCTGCAGTGTATCGTATTTGCTCGCTTCCTGGGTTGATCCCAAAATCACTCTTAGGTTTAAGGTTTTTATCTATGGCCTGCTGGGCGATTGAAGCCGCACGGGTCAGATCCTCGTAAGAAGAGTTAGTACAGGACCCAATCAACCCCCACATAACGTTGATAGGCCAATCGTTTTGTTGTGCTTTTGGCCCCAACTCACCAACCGGAGTAGCCAGGTCTGGTGTAAACGGCCCATTTAAGTGAGGCCTAAGGGTCGATAGATCGATCTCGATGACCTGATCAAAATATTGTTCCGGGTTGGCATAGACTTCAGGGTCTCCAGTAAGGTATTCCCGAATCTTATTGGCCTCATCCGCTACTTCTCCCCGCTCGGTGGCGCGAAGGAATCGTTCCATGGAATCGTCATACCCAAATGTAGAGGTCGTCGCCCCTATCTCGGCTCCCATATTACAGATAGTTCCCTTTCCGGTAGCAGAAAGATTTTCTGCCCCTGGTCCAAAGTATTCTACTATAGCTCCTGTTCCTCCTTTAACGGTAAGTATCCCGGCCACTTTCAAAATGACATCCTTACTGGCTGTCCATCCGTTCAACTCTCCAGTCAGCTTGACACCGATCAGTTTAGGAAACTTTAGCTCCCATGGCATACCTGCCATGACATCCACGGCGTCTGCACCTCCCACTCCAATGGCTACCATTCCCAGTCCCCCCGCGTTCACCGTATGAGAGTCTGTTCCAATCATCATTCCACCCGGGAAGGCATAATTCTCGATCACTACCTGGTGGATAATTCCCGCTCCCGGCTTCCAGAATCCAATACCGTATTTGTTGGATACAGACTCCAGGAAATCGAATACTTCACTACTGACCTCGTTGGCGCGTTTGAGGTCTGCTTCCGCACCTTGTTTCGCCTGGATCAAGTGGTCACAGTGAACAGTAGTAGGTACGGCGACTTTCTTCTTCCCGGCCTGCATAAATTGAAGCAAGGCCATTTGTGCTGTGGCATCTTGACAGGCAATTCGGTCCGGCGCAAAATCGACATAATCTGCTCCCCTCCTGTAGGCTTGGGTCGGATTTCCATCCCACAGGTGGGCATATAAAATCTTCTCTGCAAGTGTTAACGGTTTACCAGCAATTTCCCGGGCTTTATCCACTCGCTCGGGCATGTTTGCGTACACTTGTTTGATCATGTCGATATCAAAGGCCATAGTCTCTTTTTTTTAGTGCTTTTAAAGTGCTGCGAAATTACAAAATAATGAACTATTTTAAAATTAATTCAATAAAATTGGGGAATCAATGCGTATTTTTTAATGAATCACAATTTAAACAATCATTAATTCAATGATTCCAAATTTTTTGTAGCAATAATTATGAAATTGCTAATTTTTAACTCTGAAAATTCGCTTTTTGGATGAATGATCTCATAAATCCATCATGGGACTCTCATATTTTCTGATCAGGAAGTAGCCCAGCCGGCGTCCTCCTTGTAGCTCTTCAACAAATAGGCGATAAAGGATTCCACCTATCAAAAATCCACTGAGGACAAAGAAGATCTCCACACCCATGAAACCGGCAATGATCAACAACTGTGTCAGGCCATTGTTCCAGTCCGGGTAGACCCATAAAAAATGTGAAAAGACAACGCTCAAAATGGCAACTGCCCTCATCAGGTCTAAGCCGAAAACGCGTTTCTCAAATTCGATTGGCAAGCTGATCTGGATTGGATCAGAGCAAGGTAATCAATTAAAATAAGTTGCGGATAATCTCCTCTATCGTCAGCCCTTCGGCTTCCGCCTTGTAGTTCTTGATCAGGCGATGTCTCAAAATCCCCACAGCCACTTTTTGAACATCTTCTATATCCGGAGAATATTTACCGTGAAGTGCTGCATAGGCCTTCGCACCGAGGATCAGATTCTGGGACGCCCGTGGTCCCGCTCCCCAATCAATATACTGGCGGACCATATCCGAAGCCTGGTCAGATTTTGGCCGGCTCTTGCCCACTAGGGAAACCGCATATTCGATCACATTATCTGCAACAGGTATTTTCCGGATCAGCTGCTGGAAGTTGATAATCTCTTCTGCGGAGAATAAGGCATCTACCTCCGGAAGATCACCAGTAGTCGTTGCCTTTACCACCTCTACCTCCTCTTCAAAGCTTGGATAATCCAGGTTGATGGCAAACATAAAACGGTCCAATTGGGCTTCAGGTAATGGATAAGTCCCTTCCTGCTCGATGGGGTTTTGTGTAGCCAATACAAAATATGGTTTATCCAGTGGGTAGCGATGTCCGGCAACAGTAACTACCCGCTCCTGCATGGCCTCTAGTAAGGCGGCCTGAGTTTTTGGTGGTGTCCGGTTGATCTCGTCAGCCAGAATGATATTGGCAAAGATGGGACCCTTGATAAATTTAAATTGCCTGTTCTGATCCAGGATCTCCGATCCCAAAATATCACTCGGCATAAGGTCCGGGGTGAATTGAATGCGTTTAAAAGCCAACCCTAGGGCATTGGCAACAGTGTTGACCAATAAGGTCTTAGCTAATCCCGGAACACCGATCAATAGGGCATGTCCTCCCGAAAAAACGGAGAGCAATACCTGCTCAACCACCTCATTCTGTCCAACAATTACCTTACCGATCTCCTGGCGTAAGGCTTCGTATTTTCCGACCAGAAGGTCTACGGCGGCGACATCGCTCATAGATATTTATCGTTTAAGCCAGTTACTGCTGAATTCACAACCCTGGTAATCGGCATTGACATTGACATAGGTGTCTTTGATCTTTTTCTCCTGCCATTTCTCGATGGCTCTGATCTGTTTCTCCTTTAGAGCGAGGTCCTTGATCTTCTCGTAATCCTTAACATAATCCGCCGGGTGTTCTTCAAAACGACGAGTTATGGTCAGTATTTTAAACTTACTCTTACCGGTATAATCGCGATCGGTGAACACCTGCGACACCTCGTCTTGTTTCAAATTGTAGACCTGGGCGCTGAGGGTTGGGTCCATCTTCGTCAGATCGAAGCGGGTATCAAAGGTGACCGGATTGACCAACTGACCTCCGTTGTTCCTGGTCTCAGTTTCGTCTGAGAAACGCCGGGCAGCCTCATCAAAGGCAATGGTACCACCAACGATCTCCTGTCGGAGTGAATCTATCTTCACCCGGGCCTTGTCAATTGTAGACTGGGTAACCTCAGGGAATAAGATGATATGTCTTACATCCACTTCTTGTCCGCGGATCTTTTCTACATAGAGCAAGTGCCAACCGAACTCCGTTTCGAAAGGTTCGGAGACTTCACCCTCTAGAAGTGAAAATGCCATGTCCTTAAACTCCTTCGCAAGCGGGGAATTCTTTCTGACCGCAGGGATCAAACCGCCTTTGGAAGCACTTCCATCTTTGGAATACAGTACAGCTTTGGATGCAAAACTGGAGCCATTATCTACGATGTCCCGTCTTAATTCATTCAATCGGTCGATCACATCCTGAGTAGCCTCAGCGGTAACCTCAGGTTCGACGACGATCTGGGCTACTTCAACCTCAGCGCTGAAGATGGGTCGTTCGTCCTCCGGTATGGAATAGAAGAACTCCCTAACTTCCTCTGGGGTGATCTCTACATTCTCCACCACCTTACGCTGCATCTCGCTGGCCAATTGTAGGGTTTTGTTCACCTCGAACAACTCTTTCCTCAGCTCGGCCATACTCTCTTTTCGATAGAATTCGGCCACTTTCTCTTCACTACCCAACTCGGTGATCAGGTATTGCATTTGCTGGTCGATGCGATTATTGATCTCCGCATCCGGGATCAAGATACTGTCTATTTTAGCCTGGTGTGCGTATAGTTTATCTTCCATTAACTTACCCAGCAGCTCACATCGGGTAATCTCCTCTACGGAAATTCCTTGCTGCTTCAATTCCAGGTAACTTTTGTCTATGTCCGTATCCAGGATAACATAGTTTCCTACCACTGCGGTTACTCCTTCTGCCTTAAAGCGTTTGAAGGTCCTGACGGTGTCTTTCTTTTCAACAGTCTGGGATGTTAATTCCTCGGCACTTCCCTTGGCCACACCGGTGCTATCCACAGTTACCACCTCCTGAGCCTGAGTAACAGATACCAGTAGCAGCATGACGACTATTAATAATTGATTATTGCGGGAAATAGGTTTCAAAACGGTTGCTATTGATCGCATCTTTGGTAATATCCTTTTCTAATTTCTTGATCAGTTCCAGTTTTCGTTTGTTCAGAATAACCTGGATAATGGTAGGTCGGACGTAGGACATTGGCGCCGGATCATTAGGTGCCAAGGCGTCTTCAATTTTGACCAAATATAGTCCTATTGAGTCTTGTAGGAGTGTAAAATTGGATTTTTTTAACACTTCCAATCGATCACTCAGAACTGGTAAGGTCTCGACGAGTGCTTCTTGCCTAAACCAGGTGGAATCGTTGAAGTTATAGGACATGAATTGGATGCTTAATTCGGATAGTTCGGATCGATCCGCCGAGTCAAATCTGACCAGCCTCTGTCTTACTGCTTCTTCGTCCGAATAATTGGGATCCAAATGAACATAGCGCACCTTGATCAAGGACTCGTTTAGTCTGAAGTTGGCCTTGTTCTGTTCGTAGTATTGATTCAGTTCAGATTCCGAAATGGTACTGTCCAGTTCACGACTCACGATCATAGACTTGTACGCATCCGTATAAAGCTCCGATCTGTAGTCCTCAACTAATTCGTCAAACTGTTGTTGCTGCTGCTCTGATAGATTGATCATGGCCTGATCGATAAGTAATTGACGCGTGGCCCATCGATTGATATAACCGCCTACAATGACTGCACTGTCTTCCGGGCTCGTCGTTTCGAAGACCAGATCCTCGATCTCGTCCAAATACAGGTAAGAATCATTTACACGGGCTATGGGGATCCGTCCCTCATCTTGTTTGATATAGTCACAGGAGAATAGCGCAAACAGTATCCCAATGACCAAAATCCAACTCCATCTATCTCTGTTATTTCTCCTCATCCCTAATACGGCTTAATTCATGCCGTTCTTCAATTGATCAAAAACCTGCCGATCGATCTCCACAGGGTATCGTTTCCTGAGCTGTTCCATCCAGTCTTCCTCCATTTTGACCTGATAGTCGGAAAGAACCTGTCCTCGGGCTTCTTCCAGGGATTTGGGTCCGGCAGGTAACACGCTCTTACCTACCACCAGAACAAAATTATCTTCGGTGGACAGCACTGAGGAGACACCTTCTTTCATTTGATAGGAATCCGGTAAGCGACTATCTCCAGCTTCATAAACTCCTGAGGTATAAAGCACCTTGACCTTGTCAGAATTATTCAAAGCGGCACGAATCTCCTCTGCATTTTCGCCAGATCGCAATCTGTTGGAGACCTCTTCCAAAACAGTCCCATCCGAGGCACTAAAGATCTCTGCTTCTAATCGATCTTCCCATCGATAATTCTTTTTGTTCTTTTTGAAGAACTTTTCCAGTCCTAAACTATCCGTCCTGGCCTCATTCCAGACAGATCTGTTCATAACTTCAAATATCAACAGGCCTTCCCTGTATTCATTAACGACCAGGGCGTATTCCTCATTGTCTTCTTCTAAACGAGACTTGACGAACCGCTCGATCTCCAGCTGTTCAAATTCGTAGTAAACCTGGGTAAGCAGCTCTCCTTTTTGTGTAGGTAATTTAATCCGTTTCTGTCGCTGTTCCAGATAAGCACCATACTGGGACAGTCTTAAGGGTTTGTCTCCAATGATAAACAATACCGGGTCACTTTCTCTTATTAATGGGGTAGCTTTCCAACTCCGTTTCATCACACTGTCCGTAACCCAGTTCATAGCAGGTTCCAAGTACGATTGCTTGCGCTGGAAACCATACTGATCCTTTACCCGGTCGACCAAGTTTTGCGTGAGAACCTTGGCGCGATTCCCCTGAGAGATCCTGTTTTTAATATCCTCTTTTTGTTCTTCAAATGTCTTTACGGGTATCAATGAATCCAATCGGATAATATGCCAGCCAAACTCACTTTTAAAGGGTCCGCTAACGGCTCCGATCTCCGAAAGCTGGTAGGCCTTGGTTTCAAATATTTTAGAGCGAAGACTTCCTCTACCAAAGGGTCTTAATTGGCCCCCATTTCTGGCAGAACCCTTATCCTCAGAGTACTGCCTGGCCAAACCTTCAAACTCTTCTCCCTGCTCAAATTGCGCATATACTTCCCTGATCCGCTGCTCAGGGTCAACAGTACCGGCATCTTGTCTGTCTGATACCATGATATGAGACACCACCAGATCCGGACTCTTTGCCCGCCGGTCATTTACCTTCAGGATATGGTAGCCAAATTGCGTCCTGACAATCTTGGAGACCCCACCTACTTCAATTTGGTAAGCGGCAGACTCAAAAGGATAAACGGTTGCAAAAACAGAGATATAACCCAACTTACCACCTGTTTCCTTTGCACCGGGTTCCTCGGAGTATTGCTTCGCCAACTGTGTGAAATTCTCGCCCGCCAAGGCTTTCTTTCTGACTGACTCTATTTTGTTGTAGGCCTTCAAGGTATCTTGAGGAAGACTATTCATACCAACTAACATCAGGATATGATCAACGTCCAATTCTTCCAATCCCCGTTCGTATGCCTCCGTTACTAGCTCGTCCGTCATTTTATCCTCGTAGATGTAATTGCGCGCCAGTTGATCCTCATACTTCGCGAACTCCTTTTTGTATTGAGGCAGGGTATCCAGGCCCATGGAGTAGGCTTCCGCTACTTTCAGCTTGTATTCAACAAAAAGATCCATATAACCATCCATGGATCGCTGTTGATCATCCTGAACCAGGTTTAAATTTTTCTGGTAGACCTGTAAAAATTCTCGGCCGGTGATCTCCATCTGTCCGACCGTCATTAGGACATCCGACTCTTGTTGAGCGCAGATAGGAATAAAGAACAACAGGGATAAGGAAAAAAGGGCAAATTTCATCAATACTATCAATTCGTTTAGCAATCGCACAAAAATAGAAAAAATGAAGCGCTACCCAAGCCCTGCTGCCATTCATAAATAGCCCTGTAGTGTCTTTGAGGTACTGTCTTCTTCTTAAAATTGGTTAACTTGTCTATTAAAACCTGACCACATGAAATATCGCAATGAAATTACCATTGATCTGCCCCGCAGTACGCTTATTGAAAAGCTGGATAACCCGGACAATATGAAACACTGGCAGAGGGGACTGATTGGCTATAAGTTGCTCAATGAAGAGGATCCAGGAGCCGTTGGGGCACAGATGGAACTAGAATACAAGATGGGCAAACGACAAATGATCATGACCGAAACCATTACCAAACGAGATTTTCCCGGTGAGTTTCATGCCACTTACGATGCTAAAGGAGTGCATAATATCCAGCAGAATTTTTTTGAAGAGGTCGATGCCCAGTCTACGAAGTGGGTCTCAGAGAGCGAATTCCAATTCGCTTCCTTTGGAATGAAGCTCATGGGTTGGCTTATGCCAGGAGCATTTAAGAAACAGTCCCTGAAATATATGATGGACTTTAAGAATTTTGCCGAGAAAGGGGTTTCCGTTGCCGATGGATGAGTCCTATGATTTTGTCAAAATGATCTGGGACTTTCGCGGACGCAGTGCCGAGCGGACTGCAGAGCATCACCGCATCCACCTGGACGATTTTATCCGTATGGAAAAATTGAATCAGTGCGAGACGGGCTTGGAAAAGGTATCGGATAGTTATACCATGGCCTATATGGTAGTTCCCAAAGACATGGTACCCGCCCTAAGGGAAAAATTAAAGCCTCATCGAGGACAGATCCACCGACAGTAATGAGAGCGTTCTTTAGGGATAAATTGGAATATCACCTATACTCCAACAGACAAATAATCGATTCTTTACTTGAGGACGGCAGCAAGACCAGCGAAGACATGATCAAATTGATCTCCCATACCTTGCATGCACAAGGTATCTGGAATAATCGAATCCTGGGTCAACAGTATACAGGTGGCGTCTGGGACCTTATAGAACTCACTGAGCTCCACGACCTCAACGATTCATTGCACCATCAAAGCTTGGAAATTTTGGAAGGGACAGACTTAAGTAAGGAGGTCATCTACAGCAATAGCAGAGGCCAGGCATTTAATAACACAGTCGCTCAAATCCTCTACCATCTGATAAATCACGGTACATATCATCGGGGTCAGATCATGATTTTGATGTCTGAAGCTGGTATCCAGACTTTTGGTAGTGATTATGTCGTTTACAAACGATAACGTTAAGGCTCTTATAATTCCTTTAGGATAACTGAGAAATGTCTTATTATTGCGGGAATCTAAACAGTTAACCCCATGATGAGATATGTAATGATCGCTATCCTGTTGATCGGATTTAGCGGAATAGCCCAGCAAACAAAGGTCGGAACCATAGATGTGGATTTTATTTTGTCCAAAATGCCCGAACTGGCACAAGTTCAGAAGGGGGTTGAAGACTATGGAAATACCTTGCAGGTAGATCTGAATAAGAAAATGACTGACCTCAATACCGAACTGGAAAAGTACAAGGCAGACGAAGCCACTTTGACCATCGCCCAAAGAAAGACCCGTCAGGATTCACTTTTGGCCATGGAGGACGATATCAACAAGTACCGTTCCAACTCCTCCCAATTACTCGTTCTGAAAAGGGATGAATTGATGCAGCCACTGTTCAAAAAAGTAGGTGATCAATTGGAGGTCATAGCCAAGGCCCAAGGCTATACCCAGATCTTTCAGCGCGACAACAACCTGATCTACATTGACAACAACTACGATGTTACCTTGGATGTGATCAAAGCGCTTGGGATAGAACTGGAAGAAGGAGAATAACCCCCTGGCTTTTATCGGGAATAATTAGGAGCCTCCTTAGTGATGGTAACATCATGCGGGTGGCTTTCGTGTATCCCTGCAGCCGTGATCTTGATGAATTTAGCGTGTTCTTTGAGGTGCTCAACACTCGGAGCTCCACAATACCCCATTCCGGCTCTTAGCCCACCGACAAATTGAGTCATGCTTTCGGCAAGATCACCTTTATATGGTACCCGACCAACTATTCCTTCAGGGACTAATTTCTTGATGTCATCTTCTACGTCCTGGAAGTAACGATCCTTGGACCCCTTCTTCATCGCTTCTACACTTCCCATTCCGCGGTAAGACTTAAATTTTCTACCCTCGTAAATAATGGTCTCTCCTGGAGATTCCTTGGTTCCTGCTAGTAGTGATCCTAACATGACCGAGTCTGCTCCGGCCGCTATGGCCTTTGGGATATCTCCGGTATAGCGAATACCTCCATCGGCGATCACTGGTACTCCCGATCCTTTTATCGCTTCCGCAACTTCCATTACCGCCGAGAATTGTGGAAAGCCAACTCCGGCAACCACACGGGTCGTACAAATAGATCCCGGTCCAATTCCGACCTTGACCGCATCGGCTCCGGCCTCGACCAGATATTTGGCTGCCTCCGCAGTCGCAATATTTCCAACCACTACTTCCAGTTCAGGGAAGGCCGCTTTGACCTCTTTCAGCACAGTAACTACACCTTTGGTATGTCCGTGGGCCGTATCTATGATCACTGCATCTACTCCAGACTTTACCAGGGCTGTGGCCCGTTCTACCGCATCGGCTGTTACACCCAGGGCTGCCGCTACACGTAAACGACCAAATTGGTCTTTATTCGCAATCGGCTTTTGGGTCAGTTTAGTGATATCCCGGAAAGTGATCAATCCTTGAAGTTTTCCATCCTTAGAGACAACTGGTAACTTCTCGATCTTGTTCTCTTGCAATATGGTTTCTGCATCAGCCAGGGAAGTTCCTTCGTCTGCCGTGATCAGATTCTCACTGGTCATGACCTCCTCCAGCAAACGGCCATAATTCTTCTCAAAACGCAGGTCCCTGTTGGTCACAATACCGATCAGTATCCCATCATCGTTTACAATAGGAATCCCGCCTATCTTGTATTCGCTCATGGTCTTCTGAGCATCACCAACGGTATGATCCTTCTTGAGGGTTACCGGATCCAAGATCATTCCGCTTTCTGCTCGTTTTACCTTTCGCACCTCCGCGGCCTGCTTCTTAATGGTCATATTCTTATGTAATACCCCTATACCACCTTCACGTGCCATGGCGATGGCCATAGCGCTTTCTGTGACGGTGTCCATAGCAGCCGAGACCACGGGAACATTTAAGGTGATGTTTCTTGAAAATCGAGAAGAGATCGAAACCTCTCTAGGCAATACTTCAGAATAAGCAGGTACTAAAAGTACGTCGTCGTAAGTAAGTCCTTCTCCGAGAATTTTGTGCTGGTGTGCAGTCATCGCAATTAAATTTTGACCTAAGAAGACGGTCGGAATTTCACATTTAATTGCGTGCAAATATACGTAATAAAGCCGAACAATTGACCGGTCTTAACATGACCATAACCGTTAAACCATCAAAAGGTCAATTGCAAGCCTAAATACCAGGTTCTGGGTTGGCTGGGAATGATCCCAGGTCCAGGGTAACCTGTTGCCCGACGGACAAAGTAACTGTTGTCCAACACATTGTTAAGTCCAGTCTCCAGGCGGGCGAATCTCCATGTATAGTTAAATGACAGATCCATCACTCCATAGGATGGGATCTCCCCTACTATACCACTTTGACTTTCAAAATCTCGCTCGCTATTGGTGGCATCTGTAAACTGTTCACTCAAGTAGGTCCATTGTAGTGAAGCAGCCAGATTCCGGTAACCGAAATTCAAGCCCGTCTTCCAGTTTATCAAGGGTACATATTCTACCTTATTTCCTTCAACATTGTTTAGCTCAGAGCTAGTATACTCGGATCCGGTCAAGGCAAGATTGGAAAATAAGCTCAAATTCCAATCCTCAGACCAACTGAAGGTGTTTCTTATATCCCACTCACCAAAGGTCTCTAACCCGTAAGTGATCGCGTCTCCGATATTGCTCCTAAATCGTTCTTCTTCTATATCACTGACCGCCCGCACGACTACTCCTAGCCGGTCCCGATAACTCAAGAAGAATGCACTTACATCGAACCTAAGTACATCGTCAATTTGTCCTCGCAGTCCGAGATCTGCCGTAAATCCTTCCTCGTCAGATATGTTCGGATCCACTGTCAGTGACGGGTTGGTGACCCGAATATCATTAAAGGTGACCGATCTGTAATTCTGACTGATGTTCCCGTAAAATTCCAGCCGATTTTCTGGACGGTAACTAACACCTAGTCCGAAAAGCACAAAATTGCGCTCAAATACTCTGTCATCGCGTATGGTTTCATTCAGAATAGGGTTTCCGGCATTGTCCAGATTGATCTTCTTAAAGGCCCCTTCACTCTCTGTCCTGATGTACTCCCAGCGAAATCCAGGTGTAATGGACCACTCCCTGCTCAGTTTAAAAATGTTCTCTCCAAAAAAAGCCAGATTCAGATTCGGAAAGTCGAAGTCACTTTGACGTGGGTAATTGGGATACTCATCGTCTGCAAAATCGAAATTTGCATCACTACCGTTGCTTCCAGGCCCTTGCCTCTCACTGTTGTTGGATTGATAGTATTTGGTCCCTATCAATAAGACCTGAGTCCTGTCTAAAAATTCATAACGCGTAAGTAATCTGGCTTCTGCTCCCCAGTTGTTAAACCGACCATCGATCAATTCCCTTGGAGCATCGGGTTGATCGGGTTGAGAAACCCGGTTCTCACGAAAACCTACGGCCTTTCTACTGGCATCCAGACCAAAGAGGTTAAGACTGAAATCGGTATTGGAGGAAAAGCGGTGGTCCAACCTGAGTGAATACAGTTTCCAATCTACCTCGAACCAATTTCTCTCCCTATTACTAAAGCTTGGATCTTCTTCAAACTGGGCATCTGTCATACCTCCGGGTTGCTGTGCCAGGTAGTTCAAATAGCTAAATTCGCCGGTAAGGGTTGTGTTCTGACCTAGTTCATAGTCCAAGTGAGCAAAAGCATTATAGGACTCGAATTGAGAATTAGGGCGGAAATCGTTCCCGCGTTTGTAATTGAAGTAGGTATAATAACCTAGTTTGCCTAGCTGTCCGCTAAGGCTATTAAAACTGGTTAAGAGATCGTAAGAGCCAAGGGTCTGCCTGGAAGTCCACTCGATCTTCTCGGTGCGGTTGGGCTGATGCATTTTAAAATTGACCAAGCCACCAAATTGAGTCCCGTATTGAAGGGAAGCTGCACCACGAACTACTTGAATTTCCGAAATGGACTCCGCGGGTGGAGTATAATAGCTCTCCGGATAACCCAATACATCGGCCGAAATATCATAACCGTTCTGACGGGTATTGAAGTTTGCCGTCCTGTTCGGATTCAACCCCCGTCCACCGATGTTTAGTTGCAGTCCGGCATCATTGTTCTCAAAAATGTTCAATCCCGCTACTCTGGAATATACCTGGCGCGCATTGGAAGTAGCCAGATTTGCGGTTAGATTATCCACCAGCACCACCTCACTTTTCTTAGACTCATATATTGCCGTCCCCTCAACAGATTTGAGCTGTTTTAAAGTAAATATCCGTTCCTTTTGTCTGGAAAGAACAACTTCGGTCAAGGTCTCTCCCAATAACTGCAATTGGAAATAGACCATGGAGTCGCCTTGGACAACAGTAGTTTCTTCCAGCAGATCATATCCCAGTGAAAAGATGACCAAGCGATACGTTCCATCATTGAGATTCGAAAATGAAAATTCTCCGTTTGAATCCGTAATCGCCGTCAGGCCTTCTTCCACCAGATAAACCTCTGCATTGGCAATGACAATTCCCTGATCCGGATCACCTACCCGCCCACTGAGTACAGACTGACTCAGCAGTTGAGCACACCACATAAGTGTGATGGCGAATAAGAATGAATGCTTATAGACCTTTGATCTCATCGTTAAAAGGTAATATCCAGGTTTTGTGTTTCAGTGATTCTTTTTGCTGCATCAGATCGACA
This sequence comes from Aureitalea marina, assembly GCF_002943755.1. Taxonomy (NCBI): domain Bacteria; kingdom Pseudomonadati; phylum Bacteroidota; class Flavobacteriia; order Flavobacteriales; family Flavobacteriaceae; genus Aureitalea; species Aureitalea marina. The sequence continues at coordinate 588,220 of NZ_MQUB01000001.1, read as the reverse complement.
TCCGGATCGATATAGGGTTGACTTAAGCGGCCGTTTAGCGCCACGTAGGACTCAACGTAGATCTGAACTTGCCTATGACCCTGGGCTTCAAAGTGCCTGCCCAACTTGTGTGCATATTCCAGGATAAAATCCGGCTGAAAACTCATTTGCTTCTCCTGAAAGGGAGTCAAAAAGTCCGAGTTATCTACAATAAAACTGTTGCCATTAACCCCATCAACAACCTTGAATTGAGCATACCCAGCCTTTTCCATCAACATGACCCGCCAAGAGAACCGATAGCCTTCCTCTGTCCAAAACAGTTCGCCGGGATAAAGCAAATAGCGCCACGGAAACAACAACTGGAAGGCAAAAAATCCGATAATCAGTTTCTTTTTCCAACTTGAGCCAGAAGGCAGAATACGACCATACAAACCACTGTCCCATTTGGGCAGATCAAATTGGATCAAGCTCGAAAGAACTCCGAGAATCCGCTGGTGAAAAGCTGGACTGAAGAAAATTAGCGAACTCACGATCATGATATATGGGAACATGCCAATGGGAAATAAAACCCGGGTTAGCACATGAAAGATGACTACAAGACCAAATGCGAATAACCTGGTTCTTTTGTTCAGTAATAAAAAGGAAATAGTAAGGTCATAAATAGCACCTGCCCAGCTAAACGCATAATGAACCCATGGCTGCTGCATCAAATCTCCCAACAACGGTAAATCGTAGCGCGCCGGAAGCCAGATCTTCAAGGGCATGGCCTCCAACAACCAGTCGCTGTTCAGCTTGGCCAAACCGGCATAGAAATAGACAATTCCCAGCATCAGTTGTACAGATACTACACTCCATCGGGGAACCAACCGGCTCGCGCACTCCGGCCTGGTATTTGCATCCAAAGCAAAGTAGCGATTGGCCGGTAGAAAGATCATTAGAAAACTCAGGCAACTGATGAAATAATAGTGATTCAGATAAGTGGTCTTATCCATCAACTCGATATAGGTAAAGCTGAGGAAGAAGATCGTTATCGCCAAGCGATACTTATATCCCAGGGCAACCAGAATAGCGGCAAGCCCACAGATAACAAACAGGATGTAAGTGGCCTCTCCCAATGGCCTGGCCCATTCGAAGCCAAAGAAAGTGAAATGCCATTGGGGGTCTATATAGAGTTTACGCACCCAACCATTGGCAACAAAGCGGATGATACTGGCCAACATCATCACACCAAATAGAATACGAAAGACCGCAAGTGGTGCGGCCTCCGTAGACTGATTCAAATATGTTTTATATCGTTCCAGCATTAGTCGCCGTCGGCGTCTACATAATCGATACTAATATCCAGTGCTTGCATCATATCGACCTTCATCAGGACCACATTGCGCTGTAGCTCATCATAGGCTCCCAACATCTTAGCGTTGTCGTCCTGTATTTGCTGAACGAAGTTGGTATTCAGCCCTTCAATGCTCAACCTGGCAATGTCAAACTGATCATTGATCAATTGACTTAGGTCCTCTCCATTCTTGATGGTATTCAGAAAATCCAGATAGGACTTCAAACTAGATCCTGTGGCATTCCCATTAAACGCACGGCCGTTGAAAAAATCCTGGGCTTCCTGCAAAGCGATCAACGCCAATTCCCTGGAGGAATCCCGTTGATAGTAAACCTCTACTCGATCCGGGAGAGGTTCGGTAGAGAATACACCAGCAGGGATACCAACCTTTCCTGCACGTAAAGCTTTCTCGTAATAGAACATGAAATCGTTGGTAAGTTTGTCTACCGAACCACTGGCGGAACTGGCCGTATTGGCAACAAAACTGTCTCGGAAGCCGCCCTGCCAATCTGCTAACACAGCAGCTGTCAGATCAGAAATGGTCTGGGTCAAATCCTGGAGATAATCCATCAAATCGGCCTCAGTCTGGAATCGATTCAAAATGGCGTCATTATCTGCAGCTGACGCATAAAGCAGATAGTCCAAGGCTTGGAAGCCTTGAGCATCATTGTTAGAAGGCAACGCAAGATCGTAACTAGCAGATTGAATATTCTCTTCTATCTGGCTGGGGTCCGCAGGATATATGTTTACTCTATTTCTAAAGCGGATCGATTCCGCCTCCCCAATTTCGAATATGGAAACAGATTGGAATGCAACCAGAGCGTCATACCACGACGATCTTAGGGCTTCCAAATTAGAGCTACTGGCGTCCTGAGAAAATGCATTTGCAGATTGATTCAATCCATCAGCTGCTGCTTTGAAATTTTCAAATGCGGGAACGATGATATTATCCGCCCAATTGACCAACAAAGCACCCCTGTCGAAAGAGGTGCCGTTGTCATTATTGTCGTTATTATTTTGCCCGTTATCATCGTTGTTGTCGTTCGAAGGGGTATCGTCCCCTGAAGAACAGGCTAACAGAAATCCAAAGAATAGGATCCAAACAATGTTCTTTTTCATAGCTAATTCAAATTAATTGGTGCTGCCGGCTTGTTCCACAGTAAAACCAAAGGGGGCGGCAATTTGCTCAGAAACAGCATCCAGTGTGGCTGGTGTAACTGTCCAGAGTCCATTCTCTCCCTGAAGTAATTGTTCGATCATATCTTCGACCTCGGCGCGGTTAAAGAAAGACTGACCAGTAAGCGGATTCTGAGTGAATCTCAGGCTATAAATAAACCCTAAACCTTCTGAAAGATCGTGGAAGGCCGTTCCCAAATTGTCGTTTTCGATTGCATTCTTACCTTGTTGTAAGTAATACACTGTACGGATAGCAATGGCTTCCGAAACCAATTGACGAACGATATTGGCCTGCTCATCTCTGAGGGTATAATCCTTTGCAACGATTGCAGCACGGCCCAACTTGAGGGCGTCATAAATTGCCTGGCCAATTCCGTTGAAATCAGCATCACCGTCTACTCTTCCAATATATTTATTCAGAAAGCTATCGTCACTTCCCAGGGTTGCTAAAGGACTAGCTCCATTCTCGGAGGCTCCAAAAAGATAACCGTATGCCTCGTCCCATTTGTGCTCCATGGTGGTATACGATTTACCATCCGCAACGATTTCATTATCATTATTATCAATGTTGTCCGCCTCATCCAGTACAGCCGTCCCCAAGTAGTTGTTCAGCATCTGATCGGCCATCAATCCCCCGATCAGGGCCTTTCCGAATACCTGATTGAATTCGAATCCATCTCCGTTCACGTATCGAGTGCTCTCGCCATCGGCAATTTGACCAGCAACACCAGGTGCCGCCAATGTATCCTCGTTAGGGAAAACCTCATCGATCTGTCCACTGATCCAGCCTTCAAAATCGGCTTTGATCAAGGCGGATTCTGAAGCATTCGCGCTAAAATAGTCACGCGAGGCAGCTGTTTTACTCCTGATGCTTTTGTCGGAACTGTTAAGATCTGTATTATCGAAATCGGCATTTCCCTCTTCGTGAGCAAACATACTCATTAGACGTTCTTCTGTAGAATTGTCAAAATCAAGGAAGGCATCGATCAATTCTTCCCCCATCAGGATTCGGGTAGTTTGACCGCTGTATGATACCGTTGATTCTCCATCGCGGTCAAATGAATAGGTTGCCGGAGCTACTACGGCTGGCGGATCCGGTTCAATTATATTGTTGTCGTCATCGGAAGAACAAGACGCTAAAATGGTAGTAGCGATTAGGGCGAAAAGCAAGCTGTTGTTCATACTAATTTTATTTAGACTGATTTTAAATAGGCTGATAAATCAGTGGCAAAAATAAATACTGAGAATGAAGCTAGCAACTTTATTTAGATTAATTTTAAATAAAGTTAGGTCTAAACATATAACTGATTGTTTTTCTTCTATTTAGATGACACCTTTAACTCTTGTTGATAGGCCATCCGGGCCACAGTCGCCCATTGAAGAAGTAAATCCTTTTCGTCATCAGATAATTTACCGTGCACCCAAGTGTAGGAGTCAAGTGGCATATGACCACCCTTGACCTCTTCGATCAATTCCTCTAGTTTGTGGTCCTTCTTCTTCGCCGAATAGGACTCCCAGTTAGACACATTGAAATCTCCTTTGCCATGACGGACGTGGTCGTCTAACCAAAAGCTCACGGGTGCGATCTCCGCATACCACGGGTAATTCGTGTGATTGCTGTGACAGTCATAACAGTTCTCTTTTAATATTCCCCGAACAGCGTCACCTGGACGGGTTTCGGTCTCAAAGGCAGCGACCGCCTCGTAACCCGCAATGTTCTTTTCCGGACGAAAGAATTGAATAACGATCAGTGCAATAAGAGCCAGCCATAGAAAATAACGGATATACTTATTCATACTATCGGATTAGGTTGTTTGGGCGAAACCCAACAGAAATGTAAAACGAATTAACCAGCTTTCAAACCGGGGTAACCAGAATTAATAATACTTTGTGAAAATCTTGGTCGCCTCATTGTGTGCACTTTCAAAGGACATAGTGTTGATACCCGAGTCCACTTTTGCAGCTGTAAAAAAGCTCAAGAGTTTCTCCGTAGGCATATTCCCGGTCAGTTCATCCTTTGCCATAGGGCATCCACCGAAACCTTGGATCGCACCGTCAAAACGTCGGCAGCCCCCTTGTAGGCCGCATCAACCTTCTCGTGCCAGGTGGTTGGAGTGGTATGTAAATGAGCACCAAATTCGATGTCGGGATAAGCCGGGATCAGTCCACTGAACAAATAATCGATGACCTCCGGGGTCGAACTACCAATGGTATCACTGAGGGAAAGAATCCGAACGCCCATCTCGGAGAGCCGTTCTGCCCACTGCCCTACGATCTCCACACTCCATGGGTCACCGTAGGGGTTCCCAAAGCCCATGGATAAGTAAGTCACTACTTCCTTGTTACTGCCGTTAGCCAGCTCCAATATCTGCTTCAAAACCTCCACGGATTGATCGATGGTCTTGTGGGTGTTGCGCATCTGGAAATTCTCGGAGATACTAAAAGGATAACCTAAATACTGAATCTGCTCGTGTGGAACGGCATCCTGTGCCCCACGAACATTAGCCACAATCGCCAACAATTTGCTCTTGGTTTGAGACAGATCCAGACCAGCCAAAACCTGGGCTGTATCCTGCATTTGTGGAATAGCCTTGGGAGAGACAAAACTGCCAAAATCGATGGTGTCAAATCCACACCTCAGCAGCGATTGGATGTATTGGATCTTTTCCTGAGTAGGTATCCAGTCTTTGATCCCCTGCATGGCATCCCTTGGGCATTCGATCAATTTTACGGTAGGCATGGATCAAAGATAGCAATTCAGAAAACGAAGAAAATGCTGGTGTCGGCATAATATTTGTGTCTATGTGTAAGTATTCCACATCTGTGACGACTTTGTAAAAAAACTGACTATGAAAAGATCACTACTTCTATCACTTTTCGCTCTCACCGCATATCTATCGGATGCTCAGACAGCAGCCGAATACACCGTAACCTTTACCAGCAACTGGTCCCAGGCAGCTCACCCGCACAGCAGTGGTAATCTACCCGGTGGTGCTCATTGGTCCAGACTGGTTGGTGCGACCCATAATGATGGAGGCTTATTCCTTGAAATGGGCGGTCTGGCAACCCCAGGCATTGAGGATATTGCCGAATTGGGAAATAACACCTTATTCTTTGAAGAGGTTGACGATGCCATTCAAGCCGGATGGGCCGATAAAAGCATCAACGGACCAGACCTGGATACTAGTCTGGGGCAAATGCAGATCGATGACCTGGTGGTATCTTCTGACTTCCCATTATTGACCCTTGCATCCATGATCGCTCCTAGCCCGGATTGGATGATCGCAGTCAATGGCATATCCCTACTAGATGAGCAAGGAGATTGGGTCGATCAGATCGAGATCAATCTTTACGCCTATGATGCAGGTACGGACAGTGGCCCGGATTATACATCCCCAAATATGAATACGGATCCAGCAGAACCCATTAGTAGTCTGCAAGCGGTAGTTCCATTCTCCAACGAGAAGATCGGGACCTTGACGGTGTCTTTAAATACCATACTTGATTTGGACGACACTCAAACTAAAGCTGTACGACTATATCCCAATCCGGTAACCGATGTCCTTCGCATCAGTGGATCCAATATCCGTGAGGTTGAAATTTATAATGCACTTGGAAGTTTGATCAGGTCGGTCAGAGCCGACAATGCTGAGCAAGTCATTTCCATGGAAGACGACCCGGCAGGACTCTACCTGGTCAGGCTGACAACCAACGACAATCGCGTCAGTACGCACAAGATCATTAAGCAGTAAGTAAAGTCTTGTTGATCCTTTTGATCAGTCCGGGTCCCTCATAGACAAAACCGGTGTAGAGCTGAACAAGGCTAGCGCCTGCTTCTAGCTTGTCCAATGCATCTTGGGCGGTGTGAATCCCTCCTACTCCAATGATGGGAAAACTGCCTGAGCTGTTTTGATGCAGAAAACGGATCACTTCGGTAGAACGATTGGTCAATGGTTTTCCGCTGAGGCCACCGGCCTCCTTCTTATTCTCAGACTTCAGCCCTTCTCTAGAGATCGTGGTATTGGTAGCAATTACACCTGCAATTCCGGTTGTATTTACTATATCGATGATGTCCAGTAATTGCTCATCGGTAAGGTCTGGTGCTATCTTCAATAAGATTGGTTTTGGACTTTCTTTCGCGCTATTCTTTTGCTGCAAGGTCTGCAAAAGACGGGTCAAGGGTTCTTTATCTTGCAGTGCCCGCAGATTGGGAGTGTTGGGAGAGCTCACATTGACCACAAAATAGTCCACGTGTTCAAATAAGGCCTCAAAACAGATCTCATAATCCGAGGTCGCCTGCTCGTTGGGAGTTGTCTTATTCTTACCTATGTTTCCTCCTATCAGTACACCCTTGTTCTTTTTAAGCCGTTCTGCGGCGGCCTCTACCCCGGAATTATTAAAGCCCATACGGTTGATGATCCCCTGGTCTGGCTTCAATCGAAAAAGTCGCTTCTTCGGATTACCCGCTTGCGGTTTGGGGGTCAAGGTTCCGATCTCGATAAAACCGAAGCCCATATTGCCCAATTCATTGAAGAGGGTCGCATCCTTATCCATCCCGGCTGCCAAACCAACAGGATTGGGAAATCTTAGCCCGAAAACTTCCCGCTCTAGCCGCTTGTCATTGACCTGATAGAGTGATCTGAACAACCACCCAAGGCCCAAACGGTGCATCCAACGGATAGATGAGAAAGAAAAATAATGAACACGCTCAGGATCAAAGCGAAAGAGAATTGGACGGATAACGGATCGATACATGGCTGCAAAACTACAACACAGATAACTGAAGTCCTAGGACATAAATATATTCTCAGGGCATGTTAACTTTCGGAGTCCATCCATTGACGACTTCTTTCTACAGCTTTCTCCCAACCGGTCAACAACCCCTCTACTTCCGGTGCTTCCTTCTGGGGATCGAAGCGGGTATCCACCTCCCATTGCTGGCTTAGATGCCCTTTATCTTCCCAATAACCTGCGGCTAAACCAGCCAGAAAGGCCGCTCCCATGGCTGTGGTTTCTACTACCTTTGGTCGTACTACCGGAAACTGGCAGATATCTGCCTGGAATTGCATCAATAAATTGTTTGCCGAGGCTCCACCATCTACCCTAAACTCTACACCGGAGGTCTGCGCATCTCCTTCCATAGCCTGCACAATATCATACACCTGGAAGGCTATACCTTCCAATGTTGCCCGGGCAAAATGCCCCAGCGTAGATCCGCGAGTGATTCCAAAGACACTGCCCCTGGCGTATGGATCCCAATACGGTGCCGCCAAGCCCGTCAGGGCTGGTACAAAGTACATGCCTCCATTATCAGGAACAGACCGCGCCAAATCCTCGATCTGAGGTGAGTGATCGATCAGTTTGAGCCCATCCCTTACCCACTGTACGGCGGCCCCTGCTATAAAGACACTTCCTTCGAGAGCGTAATGGGTAACTCCTCCTATGGTCCAGGCTACGGTGGTTAATAATTTATTTTGTGACAAGACAGGCTCGGTTCCGGTATTCATGAGCATAAAACAACCTGTGCCGTAGGTATTTTTAAGCATTCCTTTCTCCCAGCACAGTTGACCAAACAAGGCAGCTTGCTGATCCCCAGCAATTCCTGCAATCGGGATGGCCTCTCCGAATAAATCAGCCAGGGTTTTTCCGTAAACTTCGCTGGATTCTCTTACTTCTGGCAGAATGGCTACGGGGATGTCAAACAGATCTAACAGCTCCTGGTCCCAATTCAGCTGGTGTATGTTGAATAGCATGGTCCTGCTGGCATTGGAGGTGTCGGTCACAAAGTTTGTTCCTCCAGTAAGGTTCCAGATCAGCCAGGTATCAACTGTTCCAAAACACAGTTCGCCAGCCTTAGCCCGATCTCTTAATCCAGGTTGCTGATCCAATATCCATTTCAGCTTAGTAGCAGAAAAATAAGCGTCCAGTATTAGGCCAGTTTTTTCCTGAATCATATCCGCATGACCTGCTTTTCTGAGTTCATTACAGTAACCGGCTGTCCTTCTGTCCTGCCAGACAATGGCATTGTATACCGGCTTACCGGTCTGCCGATCCCAGACCAAGGTAGTCTCCCGCTGGTTGGTAATACCAATAGCGGCTATCCTTTTTGAAGTCAGGTCCAACTGGGAAATAGACTGCTTCATGGTCTTCAACTGGGAATCCCAAATCGCAAGCGGATCGTGTTCCACCCAGCCTTCATGAGGAAAAAGTTGTTCAAAATCCTGTTGTGCCTGGGAAACAATATCTCCTTTACGATTAAAGATCAGGGTTCGGGAGGAGGTGGTTCCTTGGTCGATGGCCAATACTAGCTGTTCTTGCATATGTTAATGTTCTAATTGGTAGCCCTTGGCCAATTTAGTGAAATCCCTGAGCTGCTGCTCTACCCAATCCTGCTCTTTGTTCAACTGTTGCGCCATTATCTGGGAAACCAGAGGCGCCGCCTGAATGGCCGCTTCGGCATCCAAAAAAAGCAAACGAATCCTTCGGGCAAGGAAATCTTCGACCGTTCTTGCCATCTCACGATTGACGGCCCAAATAAGCTGGGCCTTGGTATAAGGATAATAGGGATGAAGGCGCTGCGCACTTTCTGGTTCCGCTTTCTCCATTTCCTGTATACTAAAGGCATCCTGACCATAGACCCTCAGTCTGGGATCTAATGGTAACTCCCGGCCATTTGGATTACCATGGATCCCAATTTGCCTTGAGTTGGAAGGCTCCCTCCTGAGGTCATGAATGTGGAGAGCTTTATCGATTAACTCCCTGCCCATGGAGCGATAAGTGGTCCACTTGCCCCCCAAAATGGTAATCAAACCGGATGGAGAAGTTAATATCTTATGGCCCCTGGAAATCTCTTTGGTATTCTCTTTATCCTTTTTGGGAGCAACCAATGGTCTTAATCCAGCAAATACGGACAATACATCAGACCGCTGCGGGGCTTTCTCCAGATATTGCCCTGCATTTTCCAATATAAAATCGATCTCTTCCTTCCTGGCCTCGGGCTCATAACTCGGTTTCTTGATCAAGGTATCTGTGGTCCCCAGTAAGGTTCGACCATGCCAAGGTATAGCAAAAAGCACCCGCCCGTCAGTCGTCTTAGGAATCATAAGGGCCTGATCAGCTCCAAGAAAAGAGGCATCTACTACTAGGTGAATCCCCTGACTGGGTACCACCCGGATCTCATTGGCCTTTCTGTCGTCCATTTTCAGAATCTTATTACTGAAAACTCCGGTTGCATTGATCACTACCCGAGATCTCACCTCGTGTTGCGCCCCAGATTCCATATCCTGGACCCGTACACCGCAGATCTTCCGGTCATCATCTTTAAGGAAATCGATGACTTTCATATAATTGATCACAGTACCACCGGCCTCAATGGCCGTCTGAGCAAGGTTCAATGCAAGACGGGCATCATCAAATTGTCCGTCCCTGTATAACACTCCCCCGTTCAGACCATCTTTGCGAATGTTCGGTAGCAATTTTGAAACCTGGCTTCTACCCATCAATCTGGATCGACCAAGGCTCCATCCAAGAGACAACCAATCGTATACTTTAAGTCCTATCCCATAGAACCATTTCTGTCGATGCGAGTAGGTTGGAATGACGAACTCTTGATTCTGAAAAAGATGACCGGCGTTTTGAGCCAATACACCTCTCTCTTTTAGCGCCTCTCGGACCAATCCGATGTCTCCTTGGGCCAAATATCGAACTCCACCATGGACCAACTTGGTACTACGACTCGATGTACCTTTGGCAAAATCAACTCCTTCAAACAAGACCGTTTTAAAACCCCGTGAGGCGGCATCTACGGCAGCACCCAATCCGCTGGCTCCTCCACCGATCACAATGAAGTCCCATTGATCGCAGTTCGATAACTGCAGAAGTTGTTCCTCCCTATTCATATTTCGTTTTCTTTCTTTTTTGTCAAAAATACAAATTATCGAAACTATATGTAAACGAATGTTCTTTAATTAATAGTTAACTTGCAGTCGCCTAAAAAACGACATATGGAGGGAGTCAACCAGCGACAAATGCAAATCCTTACCGAATTGAACGAATCCGGATTCGTCAAGGTGTTTCAGCTATGTGAGAAATTTGATGTTTCCTCGGTGACCATTCGCAAGGATCTGACATTCCTGGAAAAAAAGGGATTGCTATTCAGAACACATGGAGGAGCCAGTAAACAGTCTCTATATGCCTTTGAGCGAAATCTGCTCGAAAAGGAAAGCCTGCAGGTGGATCAGAAAAAAGAGATAGCCGAAGAAGCTTTGAAGTATGTCAGGAACAATGACAACATCATTATGGCCTCCGGTACCACCGTGCAATACCTTGCCCGGATGCTATCGGATTTTTCCAAATTGACCGTTTTGACCACTTCTCTGTATATATCCATCGAATTATGTAAACACCCCTTGCTTAACGTCATTCAGGTTGGGGGGTCAGTTCGAAAGAGTTCGAAATCTGTTGTGGGTCCAATTGCGGAGCAAATCCTGAGTGATTATTCCTGTAACACCTTGTTTCTGGGTGTGGATGGTATCGATGCAGAATATGGCCTCACTACCTCAAATTCCATGGAGGCCCACCTGAATAAAACCATGATCAACTGCTCCGAAAAAGTGGTTGTCCTGACAGATTCCTCCAAGATCGGGAAGCGCAGCTTTGGAAAGATCGCTGAGACTGAGCAGGTACATGTCCTGATAACGGATGCCGGTATCAAAAAGAAGCACCGACAAGCATTCGAGGACAAAGGAATTGAGGTTATCGTAGCCGGCTAAAACAACTCCTCTGGAGCAATAAGTTGGTTCAGGTTCTCCCGGTCTATCTCATCGAGTAAATGATATCCCAACTGAAATGAGGCATTCATCCAACCGAACCCTTCCTGGGTGATGTATTCGAACTCTGTCCCCACATTCCCATATTCTGCGAAGACCTTATGTGTAGCGGCTACAACGTCGTATTTCTCAGGTATGGTACCATTGTAATCGACTGCGTTCCGGGTGATCATGAATAACCAACGATAGATGATCTCCCTGGCCTCTTTCTTATATCCATAACGAAACAATCCCTGCCAAATCATCATTTGGTGGGGTGCCCAGCCATTGGGATAATCCCACTGTCTTTGGGGACGATCTGCGGATATATCTCCACGACTGCCAGCATCACAAGAGGCAACTCCACCCTTTTCCTTCAACTTCGGTAAGACCGACCTTATCAGTGCCTGAGCCTGCTCTTCGCCGGCCATGCCACACCATAAAGGGACCAAGGAGGTGGCCGAAACAAAAGGTACTTGTTTACCCTGATCCAAGTCGTAATCCAGGTACATACCCTCATCTTCATTCCAAAGGAATTGATCCACCAGCTCTTTTCGCTTAGCCGCCTTCTCTTCCCAATACGACGAGTTGTAATTCCGTCCATTACAGAGGAAAGATTCATCGAATACTTCTTTGATCAGCTCCGCAAAGTCCATTTCATACTTGTAAAGCATGGCATTGAGTTCCACCAGGACCAGATCGGCACATCGACCTTCAATGCGGTAGGAGGTATCGTGGCCAGATTCCCGGACGGTGCGATCGTGCACAAAATACCGGTCCAATTGAGGATTGACCAAAGCTCCTGATGAATAAGCCTGAATAAAGGTTTCCAGATTCATTCCAGCACCTTTTGCATATGGCCGTAACACGACATCATAATGACCTTCTTCCGCCTCAGGAGTAATTCCCAAACCCTCCGCCAGAAACCGATTCAAGCCAATATCCGTAAGCCGTTTACCCGGAATCATCCAAACCGTCTCGTACTCTTTAATTGCAGTGATAAGATGGTTTCTCAACCAGGATTTATCCTTGGTTTGCTCATACACCTCCTTGATCTGACTACTGTAAAATGGCGGTTGTGTCCTGGTCAGATAATACGAACGATTGGCATTCAATATCTTCCCGTAATGCTCTATTTGATATTGGAAATTATCGGCCATAGCACGCGTAAGGTCTACCCTTCCGTCCAAATTCAAGCCTATGGATTCGAAATAACTGTCCCAGCCGTACATCTCGTTGAAACGACCTCCGGGAACCACAAATGGAACACCGCTAATTTCCTCTTCACTTTCAACCAATGCCAAGCTAAGAATTCCAGGCTCCGAATTGATGGAGCGGACATATTCCGGGCTGATCTCCTGGGGTAGTTGAATAACATCGATCGGGAAGCGATCCGTCAGCCCCTTGTAATAGTTCAGGGCCTTTTCATCTTCAAAAGGCACATACACCCTTAAACGGTCCGAAACCAGCGAGTCATTCTTGGTGTCCAGGATCAAATTACCCAGCCCGCTTTCATCCATGGTCCTGGTCAATCCCGGCCAGTAGTAATCCCGTATCATCCTATTAATCCTGTCTGCAGGTGGTTCGTCGATCCTGTTCCAATCCAGATCCATTTCCACCTGTCCTCTATTGCGGGCAATTACCAATTCCTGTAATAGATTGGACAAGTGGTAAGTTCCTTCCAACGTTCGTTCATTCCCCGAAGTTGATCGGACCACAAACTTCCTAGGACCTTGGTCCTCTACGGTGATCTTTTTGTCCCCATCGGTATCTTCCTGTTGCAGTAATCTGGCCAGGGTATCTTCTATTTGAAGTCTCATGCCTCTTTGGAAATTAGACGTTTGATGATAAGTACGGAGATGATGAGCAAAACAATAGGGATGATCAGGAAATAAAATGCGTTCACCCCTCCGATGTGCTCAAACAGCGTACCTACTATCCTAGAGCCCAAAGTACCCCCAAGGGCAGAGGAAATAATGATCAAACCAGACATGGGAGAATGGAGGCTACGCGGCAAATGACTCAACACGGTAGAATTGAGCAGTGGATAGATGGGCGCTATAAAAAGTCCGATCAACGGAAGGACAAAGCCAAGAGTAGGCACGTCACTAAGCCGATCAATGACTACGGCGTCACTCTCGACATTCAGTTGAGGTAGTACGGCCAGTAGGATCCCAATTGCGATGAGCGAGCAACTGATAATGATCCGTTCCCAGGCGATCCGTTTGGAGGCCCAACCGGCGATAAATCGTCCAAGGGCCAGGGATATAGCCAAAATGGCTGCCATGTTTACGCTAAGGGTGCTGGAGAAGGAAAATATCTTCTGGTTAAAACGCGGTAACCAGGTCATGATCCCTTGTTCTACCATGACGAAGAAAAAGGCGGCAAACACAAAGACAACAACCAAAGGCATCACTAGTAGACCAATGGAGTTCTTAATGTCCTCCTTAACATTGTTACCCGAGGTCTCTACAGGGACATCCAATTTTGAAAACAATAAGAGTAAAAAAGAAATCCCGATCAGTGCGCAAAGCACGGGATAAACCCCCAGCCAGGAGTACGGATCAGTATCGCTGAAAAAAGCCGGGAAAATAAAATAGGCACTGGCAATTCCGACCATAAAAAAGCCCTCTATCGAACTCATCAAAGCCGAATGCTCCCTTGGAGTCTCCGTGATCACCCCAATGAGGGTATAGACCGATAACTTGATCAGGGCGAAACTCACTCCTATGGTCAGGAAAAGGATCTTGGCAGAACTGAAGGAGTTGCCAAAATACATGCCCAGGCAACCTAAAAAGACGATGATCAATGCAACCAGCATGGCCCGTTTATACCCAAATCGCGGCAGAAATGAAGCCACAAAAAAGGAAACTATGGCTATAGGCAGGTCCTTAAATGCCTCCAGTAGTGAGGCTTCGGTCTCACCTACATTGTATACCTCTATGGACTGGGCAATGACGATCCCCACACTGTTTAGCAGTATGGCAAACACAAAATAGTTGACAAAGATGGAGAGTTTAATACCGAAATTTTTCATACTATTCGGATTCTTCGATTGTGGAATTGGTTGAATTTGTTTTGATAAAAAGCGTAAAAACGGCCGCAATGACCAAAAAGACTCCGGTAAGACGTATCATGTTTACCGGATTACTCCCTAGTAGATCATATAAGAAGAACTGAGTGGTGAAGATCTGGATGATCATCGGAATTACGATGAACATATTGAAGATCCCCATATAGACCCCTGTTTTCGCTTTAGGGACAGAACTGGCCAACAGTTGATAGGGCATAGACATCATGGACGCCCAGGTTATACCGAGTCCGAAAGAGAACAAATACAATTGGGTCACCGCTATTGAACCATCGCCAAACGGATTAGGTATTTCGAATAAGATATTGGAATGACTTAGGATTGGAATACATAAGATAGCGATTCCGCCTATGGCCAAAGCGAGACTGTGCAATCCTTTGGCACCAAGTTTCCTGGCCAGTGGCACCAGCGCAAAAGCGATCAGGAAACAAATAATGTTATAGGTTCCGTTCACCTGACCGGTCAAAACCACTGCTTCTGCATATTCCGTTGATTGCAGGGTAGCCTCATCGTTAATGGCATCGGCGGCAATTCCGTATTGAGTAATACCCAAGGTGGAGGTGATGAACATCCAGTAGGCGAACATTCCAAACCAGCTAAAGAACTTTACGGGAATGAGTTGCTTCATGGTCAGTGGCATTTCCTTAAAGGCCTCGCTGATCTCGTGCCAAGTCCTACTCAACACATTGCCCTTGGACTTCTCTTCCTGCAACTTGGCCAATTCTTCTTCTGTGGGCGGATACTCTTTGGTGGTGAGAACCGAATAAAGGACAGTACTAATAGAGGCAAATGCACCGATTCCAAAGGCCCAATAGGTAAAGACCGGTATCCCATTATCCATCTTGTCTGTCAAGGCAAAAAGCCCTAAAGAGACAAGGATCGCAGGAGTAAAATTGGCCAAGGTGATCCCAAAACCTGTAAAGAAACTCTGCATGAGGAATCCCAAGGAAAGTTGCTTTTTATTGAGTTTATCGGAAATGAACGCCCGATATGGCTCCATGGCAATATTGTTACCCGCATCCAGTATCCAAAGCAGGGAAGCCGCCATCCAGAGGGAACTTGAATACGGCATAAGTAATAAAGCAAAGCTGGCCACCAAAGCACCAATCAGGAAAAAGGGTTTACGCCTACCCCATTTGGGAGACCAGGTTCCATCGGAGATCGCTCCGATGATGGGCTGAACGATAAGACCGGTAACAGGTCCGGCTAGCCAGAGTAAGGGTAGTTCACTTTCTTCGGCACCCAGATACTTATATATAGCACTCATATTGCTCTGTTGCAGTCCAAAACTGAATTGGATCCCAAAGAATCCAAAATTCATGTTCCAGATCTGCCAGAACGATAACTTAGGTTTTTTAAACATGATAGGTTGGTTATATACGCGAAAAGGCAGGAAGACGCCCGCCAGCTGATCAAGCTTCAATATAAGCCAATTTCAACAAAATAAGATAGGAGAGATACTACCCAATATAGGCGGAAGGCTTACTGCCGTGGAATGAGCACATCTGCTCGCCAATTCCGTTCGTCACCACCGAGATGAGGATCATTCCTGTAGATCTCTATAGGCAACTCCTGGATGGAGATATTGTTCAACTGCGCATAAGCGAGTAACTGATACCAGCTTATATCTGCGATACGGTAGTTACCGAAGAACGGGGCGTTCAAGGCCTCAAATTCAGGTATTTCTTTGAATCGGACCAAGGGGTTATCCGGCAAGTTATCTCGCTTGACGATGGGAAAATTGAAATCAAAAGTGATCCTATCCGTATTCCTGTCCCAAGAAGTTATCTGTAAAAAAGGATCGCCATCCAATTGGATATCATTTTCCTTGATATACCCCATGATATCTCCAATACTATAGATCATGTCCCGGGCCTTGGTACGCACACTGGATTGTACGGTAATATAGGCAGCGAACTTTTTTGGGATGATCGTATCGCCAATTGCACCAAGCCTGAATCCTTTGGCCTTGGCAACAAGGGTATTACCAACGTGCTTGGTGATCGCAAGTCCTTGATCCGGCAGATCGCTTTGTCCAAACAACACGCTTAACCGATGTGACAGATCATTGCCTGGACGATCAAAGCGAGCGTAAATTCGACATGTTGAATCGGTAAGCGATTCTATTTCCCAATTGATCCGAGTTTCTTGATCACCAACTTGAACTTTCTGAAGCATCCCAACATAGGGAACCTTAATGAGGGTGGTGACAGAATCGACATTATCGGGTAACACAGTAGTCCACTGCTGAAGGTGGTCATAGTAGACCCCACTTGGAAATCGAGACTTGTATTGAATACTGTACTGATAATCTCTGATCAGAAAATACCAGCTTCCCCAGCCAAGCAGGAGAACGACCAATAACCCAAGCAGTCGCTTCATGAATTAGTTCTTCATCTGTAGGTTGGTGTTCACCCACTGTCCCACGTCAATACCTTGCGTCAAACCATTATCTATGGCAGCCCGATAGTGAATACCACCGTACAATCTGCTAACAGCAGCTTCCTGTGCCGCCTGATTAAAGGAAGTAAAGCTCCGCACAGGTAATCCATATGGCAACTCTGTATCGTCCAGGAAAGAGAAATCATCGCCAAATATTTCTGTAAGAACCGTAGCAGCCGAACCAGAAACCACAGAATGGCCACTGACGTATTCAGGAAAGGGTGGTGTCTGCAAAATAGGCTTCCAGCTGTCATCAATGTGCTGATTGATCAAGGTTTCCGGTCTGATCAGATTGGAACGGTATTTCTCATCCCAACAGCTGATAAAGGCATCAAATATACCGATGGAACTCTTGGTATAGGCATAAACGGTCTTATCAAAATCTGCATCCGATTGTTTACAAGCAATTTTGGTGATGCCTATCCAATGAGCACCAGGAGTGATCTTTTTTGTAGCAAACATTAAATGTCCCCGGGTCACGGACACATAGGGATTACAATCCCAGAACTGGGCAATTTCGATCTCCTCAGACTCATCTCCTTTACTAGTGATATCGACCGAGACATCGTAAACCTCTTGTAATTCTTTATAAAAATCCGTCCCCTCTTCCAAGGAGAAAGCGGGAGGAGGAACTGGCTTAAATTGTTCCGGTGAGTCCAGTATCATAGGGCGAATGCGGTTCCAATGTGGTTCTATACCGTCCATATAGGATGGCGGTGTGGGTTGCCATCGATCCGGAGCGTCCGTGTCTACGGTAAATTTTGGCATGGTCCGGGTTTCTTTATAGAAATCCTGATCCATCCACTGTAAAATATGATCGACCACTTTTGCAGCATAGGCCTTGGAAGTTTCGAATTCCAGGGCATTTTGGTTCTGCCATACTGCGTACAGACTGTCCTGGTATGTATTCATCATCTCTTCGGAGAAGATCAATTTTTTACTCACATCCATATGAGCCATCAGTGCAGCTACACGAAAATTGACCCCGGTAGTATCTATTTTTGGCAGTGGATACAAGCCATTAACCTGCCCTGCCAACGACCGATATTCAGGATTTTGCTGACTAATGATCTCATAAGCAGCTACATTAGGATACACATAGACCCGACTGGCTACAGGAGGGGAAAAGATATCGTGTACCATGATCTGGGTGACCTTTTCAACCGACGCCTGGTAATCCGCAGCTTGTATGTCTATAGGTTCACTTTTGGAACAGGCCGCCAAAAGTAAGACAGCCAGTAGTGGGAAAATCAATCGCATCATTCAATCTCATTTAATTCGATATACCCGCGCTGGCCCATCGTAAATTAGGACTAGCAGGTATGACTCTTGGTTCAATTCTATTAATTCGAGGTCAGAGACCACTTGATTGGTTAGGTTCAATCCGAGGTCGGCCCCCAGATCGATTTGTTTGTCCGAATGGATCAAGGCGCCGCCAAATGAATCTAATCTCCCGTGAAAAGGAATCAGATCGACAAAATTACCGGCAAGCAGCAATTCGGGTGCCCCATCTTTATCAAAATCCGCCTTCAACCCTGACCGAACGGGTGCTATTTGCAGATTTTCATTAAACTTTTCAAAATTAAACTCCCCATCGTTATTACGCAAGAAACCGGAAGAAAGGATATTAACTTCCAACAGTGATGCTTTCTGGAGAAGGTCATCATCAAATACCTGGTCCAAAGGCAATCCCGCAAAATCGGCATAGCTGGTAAATTTTTTCCTGAGGAACACCATCTGACCAGCAAGCTCATCCAAGCCTAACAAGGGATAATAGTAGCCATCCACTTCTGTAGACACCACACTTTCCAAAGCACCGTTATCGTCAAAATCCGATACGTACATCCGCATGGGGTATTCATTTGAAGCCCTGAACTTGGAGTTCTCCCCCCAATTGCCCAGTACATAGTCAGTGTCACCATCAGCGTCTATATCAAAAGGGATGATCATTTGCCACAATCCCGATAATCGCTGTTGCAACAGTTCGACCTCTGCTAGCTGACCTTCAGTATTCTTAAAGAACCTTGGCTCCATCCATTCTCCAACTACGATCAAATCCTGATAACCATCCTGGTCAAAGTCGTCCCAAACGGCATCAGTAATCATGCCCAATTGAGCTAGTCCTGGTACTTCTACTTGCTGGAATTTCCCTTCCTGGTTGATCAGCAAACGGGAGTCTGTAGGTTTACCAAATTGATTAGTGACCACGTAATTTCCAATAAAGAGATCCAAATCTCCATCCCGGTCGTAATCAGCCGGCCGAATCAACTGGGTGTTTTCCTGAGGCAACTCCAGGCCCAATGGCACCAGCTGACCATCCTTATACGTATAGTATCGGTTCTCCAATTCGGTCAAACTTGAGGCCATGTCCCCACCCATGGTCGGTATGAGCAACTCCTGTCCGGTCTCACCGTCCAGATCGGCAATTATCCAGGAGCCATCGATGGAAGCCGGAAAATCATCAAACAATCCGGTCAGTTTAACCAGTGAATCCCCAGTCTGATCATATTGAACCGGGAGATTCTTTTTTGATCCACCGATAAAAAGAGAGGCACGTCCATCTCCATTGAGATCGGACCAAATGCCTTTTGGCCCCTATCCGAAACTCCATACGGAATGAGTTTCTGGCGAGTAAAATCAAAATAAGGCTGAGCGGTATGAACATAATCCACTCCCAAGTTACCATCGACCAATTGAAAAGCCGTTCCGCTTTTTTCAGCTCCAGACAAGCGTTTTCCGGCATCAGAAGTACGGACGATCAAGGTAGTATCAACCTGCTGATCGCGCCAGGTTTTAGACTGACCATTCGGAAATACAACAGTTAAGGAATCCAATCGTTCTTTCGTACCCAGTCCAAAATGGACAACAGCCTCAGAAGTGGCCTGGAATCCACGGTGGGGGTTGAGTTCTCGATAAAGAACCTCATTGTCCACAAAAGCTATTACCCGTGCGCCATATCCGAAGTGATTCCCATTTTCCAGTTGAAAACCGACCTTTAAGTAATGACCCGCATTGTGCTGATTCTCGATCAGACTGGTTTCTTCGTTCAAATTATTGATCACCAGATCCAGGTCGCCATCCCCATCCAGGTCAGCCAAGGCGGTAGCACCAGAAACTCCTTTTTTATTCGTGGTCCATACAGAGGAAACATCATCAAATCCAAGACCTTTACGGCCCCGGTAGATATAATTGGACACCATTCCTGCCGGCATCAGGTCCAGTGCCTGCTGATCCACTAATCGGGAACTATTTACTTGTTCCTGTATCTGCTCATTGGAAAGAAACCGAATAAAATCAAGGTCATTAGGGCGTCGGGGAATACCATTAGAGATAAAAAGATCTTGCCATCCATCCTGGTCCAGGTCTGCAAACAAGGCACTCCAACTCCAATCCGTGGCTGCTACCCCGGCTTGCAAGGCTACCTCGGCATAACTGGAGTCCGGCTGCTGCAGAAAAAGCATGTTCCGGGAAAATTGATAATTGTACCCGTATTGCTGGGTTCGTAGAAGTAGGGTTTGAAAGGCGTCATCGCCCTCAGAAGCCTTCACCACAGGCTCTTGTGGAGGTAGCATATCCAGGGAGATCAGATCAGGCCGGCCGTCGTTATTGATATCTGCAACATCGTTGCCCATGGAAAATCGGCTGCTGTGTCCAAAATGATCCTTCAATGCCTCTTTAAAGGTTCCATCTCCATTGTTCAGGTAATAATAGTCGTCTTCGTGAAAATCATTACCGATATAGAGATCTGGAAATCCATCCTGATTAAAATCCGAAACAGCCACTCCCAGTCCATAGCCATTGGGACCTCCATAGATACCGGCTTCCTCACTGACATCTGTAAATCGGTCTCCGTCGTTCCGCATCAGGCGATCTCCTGTTTTAGGATCTCGCTTTGTACGGATCTGTGAACGTCCAAATGATTCCTGGGTGTGAACGGCGTGATTCAGAAAATAAAGATCCAGGTCACCATCCAGGTCGTAATCCAGGGAGGCTACCATGGTTCCATAAACCTGGAGATCCAGACCATAATCGGCTGAGCGTTCACTGAAAGTCAGGTCTCCATTGTTTATGAATAGCTCGTGATGACCGGTAAAATCATTAATTCCTACTACGGCAGATACCAGAATATCCAACCAGCCATCGTTGTTGATGTCGGCAACGGTTACACCGGTGTTCCAACTGCTGTTTCCGGCCACACCAGCTTGCTGGGTAACATCCTCAAAACGAAGGTCGCCCTGATTGTGGAATAGTTTATTGGATCCCTGATTGGCGCTTAGATATATATCAGGCAAGCCATCTTTATCAAAATCTCCAACACCTACTCCACCTCCATTATAGAAGTACAGGTAGTCCAGGATATTGAGAGAATCAGATTCCTGAAGTTGGTTGGTAAAATCGATACCTGTCCTGGAGGAAGGCAGGTTCACCATAGGATATTCTTGTTCTTGCTCCTTACAGGACAGCAAGCAGCAACAAAAAAGAAGCAGAAATAGGTACTTATTCATTCAAAGCGAAGACTTTCGGCCTTTCGTCATTAATGGCTACCAAGAGGAAGGTCTTTCCTGTGTTATCTGAAAATGGTTCGATATGCTTGATCTCATTGCGTACATAGAATCCGCTTTCGGTATAATTCTGCCAGTCGAAGTTAAGTGAACCATCGTTCAGCAAAACACTGCCATAGTTGGAATCCAAGCGGGAATACTGAGGTTTAAACTCGTAGTTATTACCACCCATGACGATATCTAGATGCCCGTCATTGTTCACATCAGTGCAACTGATTCCGCAAACACAACTCAGCTGCGCCATGGTAGGTAGCTCTCGCACATCGAAATTTCCGTTTCCATCGTTCACCGCTAGCATACTGGCAGATGTATTGACAGATCTCACCCTAGCTCTATTCAAGACCTCCGGTGGAAATAGTTCTTGTATTGAACGTCTGGCGTATTCCGAAGCCTTTAGATTTTGTTTTTTCAAAGAGACCAATTGTGCAACGATCTCTTTCTTCTGATGTAGGGGCATATCCCGTCCATCAATAGTCTGAGTCATGATCTGTTCGATGGTTCCATTGTTGTCGAAATCGCTCACCCATATCTTGATGATGTTCTCTTCCGATGGCTGGTAATGGATATTCTTTCCTTCGTTCCCTAACAACAGATCTTGGTCGCCATCTTGGTCAATGTCGACTGCTTTCACAACACCCCACCATCCTTCATAGGAATCCAATCCGCTAGTCATTTTCTCCAACTTTCCATTCTGTACCTTGTAAACCCGCGGGCTTCCCCAATCGGTTACCGTAATCAATTCGGACTGACCATCTCCATCGAGATCGGACCAGGTGGCGTCGGTTAGCATCCCGCTGTCGCGGGTTGCCTGGATGACCTCACTGCTTTTATTGATAAATTGGCCATCCCCAAGATTTTCCAGGTATAGATGTTCCGGATCCACGCCATAGATCCCGATAATGCTTCTGGCCGCAACGAAAATATCCTGATCTCCATCTCCGTCCAAATCATGGACAGCTATGGCACTGACATTTCGAATATTAGGAGGTAGTACCAAAGGTGCCTTGGTCAGATTTCCCTGTCCGTCGTTCAGGTACAATCTGAGTGTCTCTCCACTGTCCTGGTCTACTTGGTTACCACCAGAGCCTACAACCAGGTCCATATCTCCGTCCTTATCGGCATCAAATATTGCGGCAGCAGTGTCTTCAAATTGTTTGTCATCTTCCAAGGTCTGACTGGAAACAGGTCTTAGACTTCCGTTTCCGCTATGGAAATTCAAACTCCCGGCTTGACCGTTGGCACCACCGATGAATACATCCTCATTTCCGTCTCCGTTCAGATCTCCAACAGCCATACACGGTCCCTCTTGGGAAAGCATTTTGGCAATAAGTCCTTCAAAGTCGAAATCACTGTAGTTATTCTCTTCATGCTTGACCAGTAAATCATTGGGCATCTCCCTCATAAGGGGCTTAGCCTTATTCTCTGCAGGACTGTATGCTTCATTGGCGTCAGCCCAATTTAGATTCACTGTCTGATCTACGGGAATAGCTCCAAGTACAGTGGTTTTGTCGTCAGGCCAGATCACTCTTAGGGAATCTACTTGTGTAGCCTGGCCCAGCCCCAAGCTGACAGTATAATCCATGGACGACTGAAACCCTCTGGATGGTATCAATTCCTGCATGTAGACCTGCCCATTGGCATATGCCTTAATTGTAGAGCCAATAGCAAAGGTATTGGCCTCCTTTCCCTTTAGTTGGATTCTTAGGTAGTGATTATCCAGGTTCTCCAGGCTATTGTTTCTGTAGAGTGAGGCCTGCATGTTTACATTATTGACTACCAGATCGAGATCTCCATCATTGTCCAGATCCCCGTAGGCCGCACCATTGGATAAGCCAGGCTCTCCCAGCCCCCATTCCACAGCTCGGTTGGTGAAGGTCAGGTCTTTATTGTTGTGGTAGGCATAATTGGGTACCGGCACAATGGGCATTTTGGCTATAATGGAGTCAATGGCTTCTTTCTTACCGGTCAAGGCCATTTCCTGAATGATCTCGTTGGCAAAGAAATCCACGAAGTCAAGATCCGTCAGATCATGATTGACACCGTTGGTCACAAAGATGTCCCTGTAGCCGTCATTGTCCATGTCGAACATCAATCCGGACCAACTCCAATCTGTGGCTGATACACCAGAGAAGTATGCGATCTCAGAATAACTGCCATTCCCATTGTTCAGTTGAAGGGTATTCTGTATGTATTGCTGATAGAAGTCTTTACTCTGCTTCAACTTAAAAACATTGTATCCCTCAAATTCCATCACGGATTTTACTCGCTGGTCTCCATCAGGCAACATATCGGTGATGAAGATGTCCGCATTCCCATCATTGTTGATGTCCGCCATATCGATCCCCATTGCCGAGAGGCAAAGCCGAGAGGTCCAATTCTTGATATCCTCGGTAAAGGTCCCATCCTGGTTGTTGATGTATAGATAATCCCTTTCGTAGAAGTCGTTGGATACATAGATGTCCGGATACAGGTCATTATTCACATCACTGATCATAACACCAAGACCAAAACCGATCAAACTTCCATAGATACCTGCTTCCTCACTAACCTCGGTAAACACTCCTCCATCGTTACGCAACAACATATCTCCAACACCGCGGAACATCTTGGGAACATTCCAATCCTGGGCCCGAACATTCCGCTGTTCTGCATAACCCAGGCTACTCACCGGGATATTGCTATTGTTCAGGATATAAGCGTCTAGATCTCCGTCTTTATCGTAATCGAAGAAAGTCGCATGCGTGGTAAATCCAGTCTCGGCCAGGTTGTAGGCTTCTGCCTGTTCCGTAAAGGTGAGATCACCATTGTTGATGTAGAGGTCATTGTTGTGATTATCGCCCTCCATGTTCCCGGCATTGCTGACGTATATGTCCAATAGGCCATCTGCGTTGATATCGACCATGGCGACCCCGGTAGACCAAGGTTTGTTTCCTTCTATACCAGCTGATGCGGATATATCTTCGAATTTGAAATCCCCTTTGTTCAGAAACAGTTTATTCTTCCCCATGTTGGCAGTCATGTAGATATCGGGAAGACCGTCATTGTTAATATCTCCTATAGCTACTCCTCCGCCATTATAGAAGTTTCGATACTTGAAAATGTTGAAATCCTTTTGGTTCTCGACGGTATTGATAAACGCCATGCCAGAATCTGCCGGATCGAGTTCTGTAAAGAGTGGATCAACTGCCTGTTCTTCTTGCTTAGCTTCCTCTTGCTGGCATGCAGTTAGAACGAAGAAGGTAATCAGTAGCAGGCTAATTCGAAATGAATTCATTTGTGGGTCGTTTACTTTTTTAGAAATAACAAGGGCTGATCATTGCGAGCAATAACCAAATATTCCTGATCGCCGACGCTTAGCTTAGCGATCGAACGGCCGGGACCCGGGACATCGTAAAGTGGGTTGGTGGTTTCCTGGAAATGGCCCGTTCTATCGTTAATCAGCAGCACGCCATGCGAGGCGTCTAATCTACTTAATTGGGTACTAATTTCAAAGTTATTGCCTACCAAAAACAAGTCTTGAAACCCGTCTTTATTCAGGTCTTCCACCCAGATGTCATAGACTGATGATAATTGAGCGGTAAATGGTAATTCCAGGCCTTCGAAAGATCCATCACCTCCATTGATGTACACAGTACTGGCAAGTTGAAATACCTCTTTCCGTTTGGCACTTTTCAGGGCGGCAGACCCAAACAGCTCCTGAACAGAAGCCGCTGCGAAATCAGCATAGGACAGGTAATTCTTATTTATCTGTGGCAATTGCTTCACCAATTCGTCCTTTGAAGGCAGAACGGTCTCTACTCCTTGATAATAATAGGTCACTATGGGTTCAGTGTTACCATTTTGGTCAAAATCTGTAGAGTAAAGACTAACCGGCTGATTAACAGATGCCTGTAACCGGGAGTTTAGCCCCCAATTACCAGCAATGATATCAAGTAAACCATCCTCGTTTAGATCTGATACGGCGAGGCTTTGCCACCAGCCGTGGGTATTTTCCAGACCGGGAATAGGTTCTGATCGCAATTGACCATTCTCATTGGTCCAAACCTGAATAGCTGACCACAGTCCGAGGGTGATCAGGTCAAGATCTCCATCCCCATCCAGATCGGTCCAGTGGGCGTCAGTGATACTTCCTGACGACAACAAACCAGGAGCAATGCGCTCTGTCTGATCATCAAAATTACCTTGCCCATCATTGATCATAATAAAATGCCGAGGATCTGAGCCGAATTGTAAAGGAATAACATCTGCTGCGAACAGCAGATCCATGTCCCCATCTGCATCGATATCCGCGGGCCGGACTACTGATCCGTTCAATTGAATTCCGTCAAACTGAAGGCTGTCTTTTTGAAGAGTCCCGTTTTCGTTTCGGTAGAGTCGTGGTTGGATGTTAACGCCACTGGTAAATTCATTTCCCCCAGCAAGCACAACCAAATCCGGGTCGCCATCCGAATCGACGTCCAAAAACGCTTGATCAACATCCTCGGCCAAGCGATCCTCGATAAAAAGATCAGTTTGGGTTAATTCGAATTCACCACTTTCAAGTTGCTTCCATAATTGGGCAGGACTTCCTTTAGCCCCGCCGATAAAAACATCTTCCAAAGAATCGCCATCCACATCCGAAACAGAAACCGTTGGACCTTCGTTGGAAAGCGCATAAGGGATAAGCGGATCGCGGTTAAATTCCAAACTCGGATTATCCTGATGAACAGCAAAGAAAAGACCATCTGTATTTGTCAATGGACTATTTTTCCTGACCATTGGAATTTGCACTGAATCGGCTTCCGAATAAGCCAGTACAAGCTCCGGTGCCATAATGGGGTCAGTAATCAGTTGGGACTTCCCGTCCGGCCAGGTCACCCGTAATGAATCGATCGTTCGCCGTCCAAGACCAAAAGAAAGTACGGACGGTTGACTACTTAAATAGCCCCGGCTGGGATAATTTTCGCGAGTTAGTATCTGATCTTCGGTATAAACAACAACTTTGGTGCCTATACCTGCTCTGTTGAGGATGTCCCCTTGCAATTCCACCCGGATACTCTGCCGATCCGGGAACATGGAGTTGGTACGATTTTCCAAGATCTGAGCAGTCTCATTCACATTGTTGATCACTATATCGAGGTCCCCGTCATTGTCCAGGTCTGCTCGAATGGCTCCATTGGAAAAACTAGGTTCATCTCCTATCCAAGCCTCTGATGTGTTTTCGAAGGTCAGGTCACCTTCATTATTAAAGAAGTAATTGGCTGTGTGTTTGACCGGTATTTTGCTAATAAACTCCAGATCTCGTTCCGTCACTCCTTTACTCAGGGCCCGCTGAATATTTTCGTTCGCAATGAAGTTGATGAAATCCATATCATTGGTTGCACCCAGAATGCCGTTGGTCACATAGATATCTTGATTTCCATCCAGATCGAAATCGGCGATCAGGGGGCTCCAGGACCACTCCGTTGCCGAAAGTCCGGATAGATAGGCACTCTCGCTAAAACGGGCGTCCCCTAAATTGATCTGCAGTGTATTCTGCATATACTGAGGCGCATAGCCGTTCTTCAGATAATTGCGATAAATCTGGTAACTGAACTCCGTACCTGAAGATTTATAGGTTAGAAGATCCTCAGGCAACATATCAACGGATACGATGTCCATGTCCCCATCATTGTCTAAATCCCCGGTATCGTTCCCCATGGAAAAATGGGAGGTATGTCCTATTTGACCTTCTTCCAGGTGGATTACCTCTTTGAAGGTCTTGTCTCCCTGGTTTAAATAGAGATAATCGTTCTCAAAAAAATCGTTCCCTATATAAACGTCAGGGTAGCCATTCTGGTCGAAGTCGGAGATAGAGATACCCAGCCCATAACCAAATCGACTCTCAAAAATGCCACTGTCGGCACTAACATCTACAAAATATCCATCCTTGTTCTCAAAGAGCTTATCGCCCGATAAGGGGTCCGGCTGGGAACGTTGATCTCCCCTGCCATAATTCTGATTTGGATTGACCGAATGATTCATCAAGAATAGATCAAGATCGCCATCCAGATCGTAATCAAAGAATGCAGATTGTGTAGAGAAACCTTTGAAGTCCAGTCCATATTCAGCCGACATTTCTACAAACTCAGGCCAACCTCCACTTTCTGAACCTTGGTTGATGTACAAAAGATTATGACCCTGGATATGTTTATAATCCCCGAGCTTACTAATGTAGATATCCGGCCAGCCATCCTGGTTTATATCGACAATACTAACCCCGTTGGTCCAGTTCCCACTATTGTCTATTCTGGAAACATCGGTCTTATCCTCAAATTTAAGCTCTCCCAGATTCTTGTAAATACGGTCCTCTTCCTGATTGGAGGTAAAATATAGATCTAACTTTCCGTCCCGGTCAAAGTCCGCTGTTGCAACTCCCGCACCATTATAGAAGTAGATATAGTTTAAAATGTTTAGTTCTGGCGTAGTAGTAAGTTGATTGACGAAATCCAATCCGGTCTCATTGGCATTTCTATTCACAAAAAGTGTGTCTTCCGGCTTTTCATCCGCACAACCGGTTAATACGCCAATGCACAACAAGGCTGGCAAGTAGCACAACAAGCAGCCATTTAAGAATTTTGTGCTAAAATACATCTGATCCAAGTAAGGCATGTGGTGGGAAAATCAGCTTAATCGGAATTTGGGGAAGCTACAAAAAAAAACAGGTCGCCCAAAAGCAGGCGACCTGTAAAAAAATATAGAACAATATTAGTATCCTGGGTTCTGAACCAAGTTCGGGTTAGAAAGCAAGGCATTAATTGGAATAGGATACAGACGCTTCGTCTCGTCTCCTATAGATGCTTCATCCTTGAATTCCCAAGCACGAGTATACTGACCAAAACGCAGCATATCGTTACGTCTCCAGAACTCGTAGTATAGCTCACGTCCACGCTCAGCTAACAGATCAGCTTCGCTAACACTTCCAAGAGGCTGAGCCAGACGAATTGTTCGCAGCTCATTCACCATAGCAGTAGCATTTCCACCACTTCTCAGCATGGCCTCAGCTTTCATCAGGTGCACGTCAGCATAACGGAATACGATCTCGTGGTTTGCGAACGATCCATTTACAGGGTGATACTTGATGATACGAATACCCGTACGCTCATTGTTTCCACTCAGACCTGGTAGATCTCTTGTGAATACCAATGGATCTCCAGGACGATCTTTCAAAGGAGCACCGTTTACATCATACATTTGACCTACTAGGAATCCATAACCGATACCCAGGTTGGTCTCGTCTGCATTACCTGCATCTGGAACCCATCCACGACGCTCATCATCGGCGTCTCCAACGTAGTTAGAATCTGGAGCTCCACCGAAGCTATCATAGAACTCTGCAAGAGTGGTAAACCCATTCCATCCTCCTCCTGTATTATCAGGAGCAACGATGTTGTAGTGCATACCGTTCCAGATACGGTTACCAACAGAGGTATTTGCATACCAGATGGTCTCTGTATCTACATCTTCCTTAAAGATATCGAAATATCCAGACTGCAGACTATAACCATCATCAGCGATCTGGTTACATAGTGTAATTACATCTGCATAGGCTGGCGAAGCACCATAACGCTCAGCGTTCAAGAATAATTTGGCTAATAGGAAACGTGCTGTCGCTTTAGAAGCACGATTGTTATCACCACTTGGTCCTCGCGATGGAAGTCCTGCAATAGCAGCATTAAGATCCTCTGCGATGAACGCATAGGCTTCCTGAGCCGTGAATACCTGAGGGTTAACATCAGCACCGTCGTTCACTCCACGGAAAGGAGCTACACCCCACAAATCCAGTACGAAATACATACTGAAAGCACGCAGGAAACGGGCCTCAGCCTTTAACTCTTCCAAGGAACGAGTTTCACCTTCACCTATTATCGTACTCGCCGGGTCAATTACCTGCGTTGCACGGAATACATTTTGGTTTAAGTTGTTCCATGTGTTCAAAACAAATTGGTGAGTTGGACTCCAGGTGTGCGCGTGAAGCGTTCGCCAAATTCCATTATCTCCCCAGTCAGTTCCACGGGTTGGAACTAAAGTCTCATCTGTAGAGACCTCGTTCAAGGCAAAGAAATTTGCCTGGTCCCCTAATTGTCCGTATACACTATTGTACAAATCTTGCACGGAGGCTCCAACAGCAGCTACTCCACCAAAATCTCCACTAGTCTCTTCTGGAAATATCGAGTCTGTTTCTTCGATCTCGATATCACAAGAGACGACGAACAAGCTCATAATAGCAATCGCAAAGACAGCTTTTACGTGTGTTAAATTAATTCTCTTCATAATCATTTTTTTAGAAATTAGCATTTAAACCAAGGGTGAACGTTGTCGGTCTTGGATAAGCTCCATAGTCGATACCGAATACTGGTAGACCATTCAGTAAGTCTCCACCCGCAGGTGCAGAGCTAACTTCTGGATCTAACCCGGAGTAATCCGTGATTACGAACAAGTTCTGACTGGTTAGTGAAACGCCAACACGCTCGAATACTGAATCTTCCGCAAGTGGAATATCATATGAAAGGGTAACGTTTTGTAGACGAACAAAGTCTCCGCTTTCCAGGAAGCGAGTAGATACATCTGCAGCAGCGTCGAAAGACTCTCCAGCGTTCAACACGTCAAGTGGCACGTTACGTCCGGAACGGAATGCACCGGCAGTAAAGAAGGCGTTAGCCGTGTTGTTATAAATGTAATGCCCAAATTGTCCGGCAAAGTATGCAGACAGCGTCCAATTCTTGTAGGAAGCTGTGGTAGAAAGACCTGTGTTAATATCAGGTAAGGCACTCTTACCAACGAAATCCTGAACGTCAGTCTGGATAGGCTGACCAGTTGTTGGATCGAATCCTTGGAAATCACGCAAAAAGTAAGAGAACAATGGCTGGCCTGCTTTCAACTTCTGAGCGAAGGCTAGAGACAGACCCTGACCACGGATGGTACCAGCGTCAAATTCCCCCTGCAGATCAGTGATCTCGTTCTCGTTGTAGGCAATGTTGAAATTAACTCCCCAGTACCAATCGCCTGAGTCAACGATATCTGCTCCTAAACTGAACTCAATACCTTGGTTAACTACCTTAGAATCGGGTAAGTTCAAGAATACAAATGGCTGAGCCGCTGGTTGAGCGGATAATACTCGGAAAAGTAAGTCATTCGTTTCTTTGTAGTAAACGTCTACACTACCGTAAAAACGATCATTGTTGAACCCAAAGTCGATACCTCCAGCATACTGAATTGTCTCTTCCCACTTCAAATCAGGATTAGCAAATGCAACATCGGAAATTCCTGGAATATTTACGTCACCTCCATCTGATATTCCAACACCGCTAAAGCGTTGACGACGGAATTGATTTCCATATCCTAGACCTTCTTGGTTACCTGTTACCCCCACTCCCAAACGAAGTTTAAGCGTAGAGACGGAATCTCCGATAAAATCTTCGTTATGCATCTTCCAGGCAAAGGCACCAGACGGGAATACACCAGTTTGGTTATCCTCACCAAAACGTGATGAGGCATCAGCCCTTACTGTAGCAGTAAACAAATATTTGTCTGAAATATCAACGTTTACACGCCCGAAATAAGAGCGCAGTTCGTCGGTATTGTCAAAATAATCATTAACCAATGATCTTACCTGTAATCCACTGTTATTTCTGATGAAGTCAGTGACAGGTTGTGGATTTCCAGCTTCGTCGCGGTTATCCAGACCCAATCTGTTGATGAAAATTCCATCAGAGATATTAGGAGCGTAACCGTATTGCTGGTATTCTCCAGAAATACGACCCTCAAGTACGTCTATGGTTGACTCCATGTCACGGACCATTTGACGCATGTCTTCTGTATTGAATCCCCATGCTTGCGCATTGTATCCGTTTCTGTTAAAATCTTGCCAAGAGTAACCTCCTATAACATCAAGATTAACATTTCCAAACTGCTTGTTGTAACGAAGTGTTGCTTCTAGAAGTTGGTTTTGAGTTTCTAGTTGACCTATAGCTCCTACCCCATTACCAAAAGCACCTCTTCCAAAGTTACGCGCATTCGCTGAAGCAACATTAGATCTTTGTGAATCCGAGTAATCATATCCTAAATTAACCTTAGCGGTCAACTCTGGAATAATATCAAATTCAGCAGAGAAATTCAACAGGAAACGGTTTGTATTAGTCCTGCTTTCAGAATAAGCCAAAGCTGTTGCTGGACTCAACAAACCACCTGAGTTTGCGAAATCTGCATTAGTCGGCCAGGTTGGATTTGCTGAATACGCAGAACCTATCAAATCTCCTCGGAAACCGGCACTAGGACCGATAGCAGTTCCATCATCATTAACACGGGAAGCTGTTCCTTGAAATGATAATCTGAGGCGGTCATCGATGAACTTATGATTTGCGTTCAGTCGTCCTGTAATACGCTCAAGAGCTGTATTCTCTACAACCCCCAGGATCTTTCCGTAGTTAAAAGAAGCACGAACATTTCCATCTCCATAGTTGTTGGAGTAACCAATGTTCTGATCAGTAGAGACAGCTGTACGATAAATGAAATCTTGCCAATCAGTACTATTTCGGAAATTACGAGAGGCAACATCAAAACCAAAACGGTCGGTTTGGGCTAAGTACTCTGATGCCGAAAGTAAATCAAAAGTCTTACGCACTTTAGCTCTAGATATGGAGGAAGAAATATCCCATCTTCCACCTTGAGCTCCACGTCCTGATTTTGTTGTAATTAGAACAACTCCATTGGCACCACGAGATCCGTAGATCGCTGTTGCAGAGGCATCCTTCAAAATAGAAATACTTTCTATATCGTTCGGGTTCAAGAAGCTCAGTGGATTCTTTGCTCCGGCCGAACCTGCTCCGACATCACTACTCTCCGCTTGGGTCGCTTCACCAGATAATGGTACACCATCAACTACGAAAAGTGGATTGTTGTTAGATCGTACAGAGTTAGCACCACGAATACGGATATCGATTCCTGCACCAGGCTCACCAGTAGACTGGGAAACCTGTACCCCAGCTGTTTTACCTTGGATCAGCTGTTCTGCCGATAGAATGACCCCTTTGTTGAAATCTTCTGCGGTTACAGAAGCAACCGCACCGGTCGCATCTTTCACTGTAGTTGTACCATAACCGATAACTACTACCTCATTCAACGCCTGCACGTCATCCTGTAATGTCACGTTAATGGTTGACTGTCCGTTGACCGCAACCTCCTGGGTGGCATAACCGATATAACTAAATACCAGCGTCGCATCAGAAGCTACATTGTCCAGTGAATAGTTACCATCAAAATCCGATTGCGCCCCATTGGAAGTTCCCTTAACTATAATGTTCACCCCTGGGACAGGTCCTAGATTATCCGAAACGTTACCGGTAACGGTAGTCTGCGCTAATGCAGCACCGCCGAATAACAACAGGACGGGGACAAACAATAGTTTCATTAGTAGTTTGTTTTTCATACAGATTTTGGTTTAAGTTAATTTTAATTAATGTTCAATCGTTGTCTTTCAATCCTTGAAAACAATTGGTGTTTTTTGAGTTTTCCTACCTTAATATAGACAAAGTGCGCAGGCAACCAAATATAAAGGATTTCTTAATAATTTACTAAGATTGATTTTTTTTTGGAATTATAAAAAAAGACCTCTAAAAAGAACGAAATTCTGAACGAAAACGTTTTCGTAAACCCCTGTTTTTAGGGATATGAGAATGACTTAGGTCTCGATAAACAACCATTTTCAAAGCCCAAATGAAGTAAGATCTGTTAATTTAACAAGAATTTTCCTAAATCTAACTAAAACAATAATAGAAATTGGCTGCTATAGACTAAATATCAGCATCTTGCAAAAAGTTAAACAGTTCCGTGGATAAAATCTCGGGATTTGCACCGTCTTTTGACGCCACCATCGCACCCATTGCACAGGCTTTAGTGAGGGCCGATTTTGGATCATTACCTGACAACAATTCATTGAGTATGGTGGCCAGGAAAGAATCTCCCGCCCCAACCGTATCTCTGACCTGTACTTTGAACCCAGGATGGTGGAAGTACTTTCCTTGATAAAGCAATATTGCTCCGTCCTCCCCTAGGGTAACACAGACCGCATCAATTTGAAACTGTCTGGCTAACTCCCTGGCCAGGTTTTCAAAGTCGCCGGTCCGCCCCAACTCTCTGCTTATTTCGATTATTTCTTCGTCATTGAATTTCACAAAGTCCGCCTTCTGCATCATATCGATCAACAACTCATACTGGTAATGTGGAGCCCGAAGATTAATGTCCAACACCTTGAACTCTGCCTGCTCCATAAGTAACTGCAAACCTCTCCGTGAACGCTTATCCCTACAGGCCAGAGAGCCGAATACCAGCAAATCAATATGGCCCATTTCCTCCATGTCGATCTTATTTACTGTAATATCATCCCAGGCAACCGGATGAACGATCTGATAACTCGCTTTTCCTTCCTCATCCAGCTGGACGAGTACCTTACCTGTTGAAAGTTCAGGGTGAGTTTTAACGAATTTGGAGATTACATTGCGCTCTTCCAGAAACTCCAGGATCTCATCTCCCTCTTTATCGCGGCCAACGGCACTTACCATGAAGACCTGATGACCAAAAGTTGCCAGTTTAGTGGCTACATTCAGAGGAGCACCACCTATTCTGCTGTTGTCAGGAAATACATCCCACAACACCTCA
The DNA here is from genome assembly GCF_002943755.1 of Aureitalea marina. Classification (NCBI taxonomy): domain Bacteria; kingdom Pseudomonadati; phylum Bacteroidota; class Flavobacteriia; order Flavobacteriales; family Flavobacteriaceae; genus Aureitalea; species Aureitalea marina. The sequence goes on along the minus strand of NZ_MQUB01000001.1, from coordinate 554,155 downwards.
CCAAAGCAAAATATACGACTCTGAGGCTTCACTAGTTCTCCGATCGAATGAGTTTCTTACTGAGCTCTTCTAAGGGAACTCCTTTTGTTTCGGGCATCATAAAGGCGACAAATAATAGCTGTAAAACCATGAGAATTGCGAAGATCATAAAGACAACACCCGCACCTATACTAGAAAAAAGCAGAGGCACAAAAGAAGGTATTAAAGCCGCGAGCACCCAGTGAGTCGAACATCCAAATGCTTGTCCATGGGCCCGCAGATGATTGGGAAAGATCTCAGACAGAAACACCCAGATCACTGCACCTTGACCAATGGCATGGGAAGCTATGAACAAAAAGAGAAAGATGGGCACCGCTAAACCCTCCCAATTCAGAAAGAACGCGGCCGATACCAGCGATAAGGAAATGATGTAGCCCACCGATCCCATGTACATCAGTTTCTTTCGACCTAATCGATCTATCAGGAACATACCCAACAAGGTGAAGACCAAATTAGTAACGCCTATACCAATACTGCTGAGCAAGGCGGTACTTTCACCTAAACCAGCCTCTTCGAATATCCTTGGTGCGTAATACAAGAAGGCGTTGATCCCGGAGAATTGATTGAAGGCCGCGATCAAAAAAGCCAATATTAAGGGAAATCTGTACTTGCGCATAAATATGCTTTCCTTGCTTCGCTCCTGGTGCCTGTCCCCGGAAACTTCCTCCACGAATTCCTCGAAGTTCCGATCGGGATAAACCAGCTTCATAACTTTCAGGGCTTCTTCTTCCTTTCCTTTGGTCAATAACCAACGAGGACTCTTCGGTATTGTAAGAACGAGTAGGGTGTAGATCAGCGCGGGGATGGCTTCGACCCCAAGCATCCATCGCCACGAATTTCCGCCCATGCCACTTAAAAGGAAATTAGAAATAAATGCGATCAGAATACCCAGAACGATGTTGAATTGATACAGAGCAACCAATCTTCCACGTTTGTCGGCAGGTGATATTTCTGTGATATAAGCCGGGGCAGCTATGGTAGATGCACCTACACCCAAGCCGCCTATAAAACGAAAGAAAGCGAAAGTAAACGGATCGTTAGCAAACGCACTCCCCAGAGCTGAAACGGTGTAGAGTATCCCTATGGCCAATAAGGTCTTTTTCCTACCCCATTTATTGGTTGGGAAGCTCCCAAAAATTGCACCGATAACCGTTCCCCACAATGCCATAGCCATTACCACTGTACCGTGAAAAGCATCGGAAGAGTCCCAAAGTTCTTGCAACCGCTGGTCTGCACCCGAGATCACCACCGTATCGAAGCCAAATAAAAAACCCGCCAGAGCGGCGGTAACAGACCATAACCAAAGTTTATCTTTCATCTAGAGGAAGTTTGATCCGATCAAATTAGGTAATTATTCTCAAATGAGAACGGCCAATCCCCAACCACCTAAACCACTAGAACTTTCGGAAGATCTTACTCTGCCAGGGCTGAAAATGCAGATCATTCGTTGCTCCCTCTACATTTGACAGCTCGAGTTGAAAATCCCGTGCATTCCAATCTTCCAAATCCCAAACCAGACTTTGGTCTGAACAATTGTGTACTACCAGAAAATCAGACAGGTCGTCCCATCTCCTGTAGGCATAAATGGTGGAGTGACCCCGATCAAGCTGTTGATAGTTACCATACACCAAGACAGGATTTTCTTTCCGAAAGGCAATCATCCTCCTATAAAAGTGTAATACAGATCCTGGATCAGTTTCCTGCAGATCAACATTGATATCAACATAATTAGGATTCACTCCCAACCATGGTTTCCCTTGAGTGAAACCGGCATTGGACTTATCTGACCATTGCATAGGTGTTCTGGCATTATCGCGGCTTTGCAGGTGTACAAGATGCATGAATTGATCCATATCCTCTCCCCGCTCTTCCGCTTCTTTCCAGTTCCCCAGGGTTTCAACATCATTGTATTCATCGATACTGGAAAAGGCCACATTGGTCATTCCGATCTCGTCGCCCTGATAGATATAGACCGTTCCTCTTAAGCTTAACAACAAGGCTGCAAAAAGTTTGGCAGACTCCTGCCAATAGGCAGAATCATTACCAAATTTGGACACCAATCTTGAGAAATCATGGTTGCCTAAAAATATACTACCCCAGCCTCCATCGGAAAGCAGGGAATCCCAGTCTGAAAAGATCTCCTTAAAGCGCTGAAAATCGACAGGGACAGGATCGTACTTACCTCCGGGACCACAGTCCATGAACATATGGTCAAAATGAAATACCATATTGAGCTCTTCCCGATCAGCACCCACATAATCCAAAGCGTTATCCAGACTGATTCCAGGCCCCTCACCCACCGTCATGATATCGTATTTGGACAATACCTCCCTGTTCATCTCCTGCAGGAATTCGTGGATTCGGGATCCATTGGCGTAATTATTATTGATAATGGAACCAAAGTCGTCTGTCTTGGCATCGGGGAAGTCCAGGTCTTTTGAGATAACAGAGATCACGTCCATCCTGAAACCGTCAACCCCCTTCTCAAACCAATATCTTATTACCTCTTGAATTTCCTTTCGGACCTGGGGATTTTCCCAATTCAGATCAGGTTGTTTCCGAGTGAACAGGTGTAGATAATATTCATCTGAAAGTTCGTCGTATTCCCAAGCGTTCCCACCAAAAAAAGATGGCCAGTCATTAGGTGGTCCATTCATCTTTCCCGGCTTCCAGAAATAATAATCCCGGTAAGGATTGTCTTTTGAACTTTGTGCTTCTTTGAACCAATGATGCTCATCAGATGAATGATTGGCCACCAGGTCCATGACCAATCTCATCCCCCTTTTGTGAATCCCTTCCAACAGTTGATCGAATTTTTCCATGGTCCCAAACTCAGGCATGATACCGCGATAATCGCTTATATCGTAGCCGTTGTCATCATTGGGCGATGGATAGACCGGGCAAAGCCAAATAATAGTCACACCTAAGGAGGCGATGTAATCCAGCTTCTGGATAATTCCTTGAAGGTCACCAATGCCGTCGTCATTGGAATCGTTAAATGAGCGTGGGTAGATCTGGTAGACAATTCCTTCCTTCCACCAAGTTCGAGCCTGAGACATAGATCGATTTTATAGGATAGATGATACTAGTTTATCGCCACCAGATCAGATCAACAAGAAAAATATGGCAACGATGGCCAAAAATAAGATAAATGCCCACAGTTTGTAGTTCTGATACCAGGCTAATCCTTGGTTGTCCTGATCGATCAGTCCAGGCTGATAGGTATAGTTCCTGATCACCTCCTCAGAAGGTGCAGCTGCCCGATTACTAAAGAACACAAACAGTATGGCGGACACCAGGACGACTATACCCGCATTAATAGTGAAATGAATAGGCCACAATCCAATTTGTCCGAGAGCAAATAGAAGTATTCCCAAGGCAGTACCCCAGATCAAGGTCTGATAGGCTCCATGGCCATTTCCTCGTTTGTAAAAGATACCGACAAGGAACAATACAACTATGGGCGGAACAAAGATGGTGTACATCTGCTGCAGGTAGGACCAAAGTCCTCCAAAGTTCTCGATCATGGGGGCCCATAAAGCGGCAATGACCATCAAAACAAGCGTTGAGACCCGACCATAATAGGCTATCTTTTTCTGAGTGATGTCCGGCTTCCTGGGTTTTATAAAATCGATTACAATAAGTGTGGAAGACGAATTCAGTGTGGAATCTACACTAGACATGATGGCCGAAATCAAACCGGCAAGTACTAAGCCGATCAAACCAACCGGCAGTGCTTCAAGGACCATGGTTGGGTAAACCATATCGGACTTCTCAATATCTGTATAGATGCTGATTGCCATTGCACCTGGGATCACCATGATAAAGAGAGGGATCAGTTTTAGGAACCCTCCAAGTATAACACCCCATCTGGCATGACGGACATTCTTGGCCCCAAGCACCCTTTGGACTATATACTGGTTGGTGGACCAGTACCAGAAACCTAACAGTGGCACCCCAAGGAACAAACCTGGCCACGGAAGAGTTTCGTCATCTATTGGACGGATGATGGAAAAATGACCTTCGGGCGCAGCAGCGATCATATCACTAATGGAGAAGTTCAATTTGCTAAACATGATGTATGTCAGAATGCTGCTTCCAACGATTAGAATGATAGCCTGTAAGGTGTCGGTATAAACCACAGCCTTTAATCCACCCATAGCCGTATAAAGACCGGCTACTAGCGCCAGAACGATGGTCGTTTGCCAAATAACGATGTCCGGAAAGAAGGTCTTCAGTACGATGGCACCTGCGTAGAGTCCACCCGCCGTTTCGACTATGATACTTGTAAAAATTGTTACTACAGAAAAGAACACCTGCGATCTGCGATCGAAGCGCTTGGCAAGGAATTCTGGAATAGTCGTTATCCGTGAATTTAGATAGAGCGGAACAAAGATCAGAGCTGCGATGATCAGTGGCAGACCGGATATCCATTCATAGACCGACTGAACGATCCCACTAGAATAAGCTGCACCCGTAAGCCCGATTATGGTTGTACTGGATATGTTACTTGCGAAGAGTGACAGACCGATCACACCCCAGGTGAGCGTCCTTCCACCAAGGAAGAGATCATCTCCGGATTTGGTCCTTCTGGCTACCCAAAAACCGATACCGAGAATGAGCACAAAATACAAGCCAATGATCCCAAGATCCAGATCGCTGATCAACTTATCCATAGTTTCGTTTTGTTTCGTTTGAGCGCTAATTTAAATAAAATACAAAGAAAACAAAAGCAAGAAGAAAATAAATCCAACGGCTATACAGGCTTAATATTTCATGATCTTTTTTACCTTCGCTTCTACGCCTTTTGGCCTTTCTTAAACTAAGAGAAAAGCATGCAAATTGAACAGCAAAAGCTATTAGATCGCTTCCTGAAATATGTGCAGATAGACACCGAGAGCGATCCAGCTAGTGATAGTACGCCAAGTACGGAAAAACAATGGGACCTGGCCAGAGAATTGGCCCTAGAACTGGAGCGAATAGGTATGAAAGATGTGACCATTGACCAGCGCGCTTATGTGATGGCCACCTTACCCTCGAACTGCGACCGAGACATCCCAACTATCGGTTTCATCTCTCATTTTGACACCACTCCAGATTTTACGGGCGCCAATGTGAATCCTCAACTGGTTGAGAACTATGACGGTAGCACAATACAGTTAGGTCAGAGCGGTAAGGTCCTTTCTCCTGAAGATTTTGAAGATCTGCTCATATATAAGGGTCAGACCTTAATCACCACAGATGGTACCACTTTATTGGGTGCCGATGATAAGGCCGGTATTTGTGAGATCATCTCGGCAATGGAATATTTGATCCAGCATCCGGAGATCGAGCACGGAACAATAAAAGTTGGGTTTACACCGGATGAGGAGATCGGCAGGGGAGCGCATCACTTTGACGTGGAAGCATTTGGGGCAGATTGGGCCTATACCATGGACGGAAGTCAGATTGGCGAATTGGAATACGAGAACTTCAATGCGGCCGGAGCTGTGGTCACCATCGCCGGGAAGATCGTTCACCCAGGCTATGCCAAAGGAAAAATGGTGAACAGTATGCTTATCGCGCAAAATTTTATCGCCAGTTTACCGGAATCGGAAACTCCTCAAAATACGGAGGGTAGAGAAGGTTTTTTCCATCTTTATGCTATGTCTGGAGGAGTAGATGAAACAAAGCTCGAATACATCATACGGGATCACGACAAACAGAAGTTCGAAATTCGAAAATCAAGGCTTAAGGCTTTGGCCGAGGAGATCAACAGCCGCTTGGATCTACCCAGGATTCATGTTGAGATCAAGGATCAGTATTACAACATGCGGGAGAAGGTAGAACCGTTGATGCATGTCGTGGAGATAGCGGAGAAGGCCATGTTGGATGCTGGTATCCAACCTCTGATCAAACCGATACGAGGTGGAACGGATGGTTCACAGCTAAGCTATATGGGACTTCCCTGCCCCAATATATTTGCGGGCGGGCATAACTTCCATGGACCTTATGAATATGTGCCATTGGAAAGCATGGTCAAGGCTGTCGAGGTAATTGTAAGGATAGCGGAAATAACCGCTTCAGGGAAATACAGGTCATAAAAAAGGCCTTCAACTTGAAGGCCTTTTTTTATTTCTTCTCCGGTTCGTTGAGCTTTTTGCTCATCTCCATCGAGATGGCAGATCGCTCGAATTTCATCTTACCGGCCCCCGATTCGATAATACAGGTACCATCGTCATTGAGGTTCAGAATTTTTCCATGCATCCCGCTCTTCGTTACAACCCGGTCTCCCTTTTTGAGGTCGGCCGCAAATTGCTTTTCCTGTTTGGAGCGTTTCATTTGTGGGCGTATCATGAACAGATACACCACTAGAAACATCAGAATAAGCGGTGCAAAACTCTGTAGTTGTTCCATAAATCAGGCGATAACCGAATTACTGAGTTTGTACAGGTGCTCCGGCTGCTCCATCCTTAGGCTGAACAAAAGCCTTGATCTTGATGGTCTCTTTTCCCGCCTGGGTGTTGGCAGTAATGGTAACTGTTTTACTTACTTGGTTCTTACCGCTACCATTGAACTTAACCAACATCTCACCAGTCTCTCCTGGAGCTACAGGGTCCTTGGTATACTCTGGCACAGTACAGCCACAGCTACTCTTAGCATCAACGATCACCAAAGGAGCTTCCCCGGTGTTCTCAAATTTAAAAACGTGCTCTACATTAGTTCCTTGGGCGATCTCACCAAAATCAAATTCGGTCTCGGCAAAGGTCATTACAGGAAATTTCCCGGCATCCGCATCACGATCGGCAGCTGCTGCTACATTTTCTTCATTGACTTTATCTGCAGCGTTCTCTTTACAAGATGTAAAAGCGAAAACTGAAGCTATCGCCAGCATTAAAATCGATTTTTTCATAGGGTCAAAATTTTGGTTTAAAGCGTGGCTAATGTAGGTATTTTTTTAGGATTATTGAAGGCCCCGCCCAATTTTGTTCAAGCTTCCATCCGCTGTAAAATCCTTGACAAGCTTGTCTAAAATACCGTTCACAAACAAGCTGCTTTTAGGTGTGGAGTACTCCTTGGCGATCTCCAGATATTCATTGATAGTAGCTCTCACTGGTATGGATGGAAAATACAGGAACTCCGCTATCCCCATTTTAAGAATGAGCATATCGATCTCGGCGATACGCTCTTTGTCCCAATTGGGCGTCTTTCCATCAATGATCCCGGTTAGCTTATCATCGTTTAAAATGGTCTTGCGCAACAGGCTCAACGCGAATTCTTTGTCATCTTCACTCTTGTACTGAGCCGGAACAACCAGTTCGTCTATGTTTTGAGCATTCATTTTGCCCAATGCCCTGACAAGGGAGGTGTTTACCAGGGGGTAATCGTCCAACCAGGTCAAGCGCTTGTCTTCTAAATAATCGTATAGCTTGTCATCCACGGCTACGATCTGCTTGTATACCCGTACGACAAACTCCCGATCTTGTTTGAAGTTGTGTTCGTCCTCCAGAAGATAGTCGCGATACCAATCGGTCTTTCGGAGATTCTTAAAGAGAATGGCCACATATTCGTCATCCTGCTTCCAATAGTTCAGCTTGTGTTTCTTGAGATAATCGGCCAAGGCCTCGGACTCCCCTAGAACCGTTAACAACTGATTATCGACAAAAGCCCGACTGGGATTTTTCTCCTCCTGTGTGGCCAGGTGTTTGGCTTTAGACTTTTCCAGGTAGGACTCTGCTTGGTTTCTGAGCTCGACCAACATCTGTAGGAGCAGCACTTGAAGCTGCTGCATCTGTTCCATACTGTAGACTAGGAATTTCTCCTGTTTTTCCAGATCTGGTCGATCAGACTGGTGCATAGCGTAAAGCGATTGAAGGACCTTTACCCTGATGTGCCTGCGTGTGAGCATTTTGTACGAAGAACTTAGTTAAAAAAAACAGCGCACCGAGTTCTGCTCAGTGCGCTGCAAAGATACTTTCTTTTGTCGTTGTATCAACTATTTTTTCGAGCCGCTATTCGATCTCTGGCTATCTCCATGGCAGCGGCCTGAGCGGTCATGCCCTGGCTTTCAGCTTTGGTCAGGATCTCTAAAGTGGTATGATAGATATTCTCGGTCTTGCGGATGATCTCCTGACGACCATAGTTCTCTAGCTCGGCATATACATTGATAATCCCTCCGGCATTGATCAAGAAGTCCGGGGCGTAGATTATTCCACGCTCCATCAATTCCCTACCGTGCTTCTCCTCTACCGCTAATTGGTTATTCGCGGCTCCGGCAATCACTTTGGCCTTAAGTTGACCGATAGTACTGTCATTCACTGTAGCTCCCAAGGCACATGGCGCATAGATATCCATATCCTCAGTATACAGGTTATCTCCCTCGTAGATAGTAGCACTATACTTATCCCGGACTTGCTCCAAGCGGTCCTGGCTGATATCGCTGATAAATACTTTGGCTCCTTCATTACTGAGATGCTCCACCAGAGACTCACCGACATTCCCAACACCTTCTACGTAAACTATCTTATCCTCCAATACATCCGAACCATAGGCATATTTGGCTGCGGCCTTCATACCCATAAAAACGCCATAAGCTGTAATGGGTGATGGGTTACCAGCGCCACCCAATTCCTGGGAAATCCCTGTGACGTAAGGAGTGACAGACCGGACCAGGTCCATGTCTGCTGTGGCCATCCCTACATCTTCTGCAGTGATATAGCGCCCACCAAGCGAGTGAACGAACTCGCCGAATCGCAACATGAGCTCCGGAGTTTTCTGAGTAGCCGCATCACCGATGATCACAGCCTTACCACCACCTAAGTTCAAGCCGGTGATCGCAGACTTAAAGGTCATACCGCGAGAGAGTCTCAAAACATCATTGAGAGCTTCCCATTCGCTATTGTATGCCCACATTCGGGTTCCACCTAAAGCCGGCCCAAGGACCGTATTGTGAATACCGATGATTGCCTTTAAATCGGTATCTTTGTCATGACAAAAAACCACCTGTTCGTGGTCGTCAAAGGAGAGTTGCCCAAAAACTGGTGCAACTTTCTTTAGATCATTGGAACTAACTACTTCCGTCAACATAGTATCAAATTGTTAAATCCTCAAAAAGGTAGTACAAAACTAGACGAAATGTAAGGATTTCACAATGGATACGATGTTAAAAGGAAAATTTGTTAATAAATTCAGGTCTCTCTCTTGAAGGAATTACGTTACCTCAACAAATATTTTTACAAATACCGGGGCCGATTGCTCTTAGGCCTTCTTATCACTATGATAGCTACGGTTTTCAGAATCGTGGTGCCGGCTAAGATTGGCGATTCCACCGATGCCATGGTCATGTATCTAAATGATGAGATCAGCCGTGATATGTTAAAATCCAGGCTTCAGTACAACATCTTGATGCTGCTTGGGGCCGCCTTGGCATCTGGCTTCTTTACCTTCCTCATGCGCCAGACCATTATCGTGGTATCCCGATTCTTTGAATACGACATGAAGAATGAAGTATTCCGTCATTACGAGCGCTTATCCCTCAGTTTTTACAAGCGCAACCGGACAGGTGACCTCATGAATCGGATCTCCGAGGATGTATCCAAGGTCAGGATGTATGTTGGGCCGGCCTTGATGTATAGTACCACTACCCTAACACTTTTTGTGGTTGCTCTCAGTTATATGTTCTACACCGCACCTAGCCTCACTTTATATGCTGTACTTCCTTTACCTGTATTATCCATTTGCATCTACAGATTGAGTCTGGCCATCCACAAGCGATCCACCATCGTGCAGGAGTACTTGTCTAAGCTGACCACCTTTAGTCAGGAAAGTTTCAGCGGAATCTCGGTGATCAAGGCTTATGGGATAGAACCCAGAACCCTGACCAACTTTAACGAATTGGCAGATACCAGTAAACAGAAGAACATCGACCTTGCCAAGGTACAGGCCTTGTTTTTCCCACTCATGATACTGCTGATCGGGGCGAGTAACCTCTTAGTGGTCCATATTGGTGGAAAGCAATACATAGACGGACTCATCGATTTTGGCACCATCGTAGAATTTTTGATCTACGTCAATATGCTCACTTGGCCGGTGGCCATAGTCGGCTGGGTCTCCTCCATTATCCAGCAAGCCGAAGCATCTCAGAAACGGATCAACGAATTCCTGAAGGAGGAGCCAGAGATAGTCAATCATGCCAGTAGTCAATCTGATATAAGGGGGGTACTTGAATTTAATAATGTCAGCTTCCGCTATCCGGATACCGGCATTCAGGCTTTGAAGAATGTATCATTTAAGGTTCAACCCGGAGAAACCCTAGCCATAGTGGGCCATACCGGATCTGGAAAGTCTACCATACTGGAATTGATCGGACGGCTTTACGATATTGATTCCGGCAATTACCAGGTGGATCACAAACCCGTGAAAGACATTCACTTAAATAGTTTGAGAAAGGCTGTCGGTTATGTGCCACAGGATGCATACTTATTTAGCGAGAGCATCAAAGACAATATTCGGTTTGGAAAGGAAGATGCCTCAGATCAAGAGATCGAGCAGGCGGCCAAGGATGCCAGTGTGCACAAGAACATCGTTGGCTTTAAGGAAGGGTACAATACTGTTCTGGGAGAGCGGGGTATCACTCTGAGTGGAGGTCAGAAACAGCGGGTCTCTATTGCGAGGGCCATAGTGCACGACCCTCAGATTCTGCTATTGGACGACTGCCTCTCTGCAGTGGACACAGAAACCGAGGAAGAGATCCTCAGAAATCTACAGCGTATAGGAACGGATAAGACCACCATAATTGTGAGTCACCGCGTTTCCTCTGCGAAAAGCGCGGACAAGATCATCGTACTGGAGAAAGGCCAGGTAGTGCAGGAAGGCACGCATACCGAATTGATCGGAAAGGACGGTTATTACAAGGAGTTATACCACAAACAGTTGTCCGAAAAAGAAATGTAAGCCAGACTTTGGCTGGTTAACATTTTTTTTAGATTTTTGGCTCAACCAAATAATTTCAGACATTATGAGCGACCACAATACGATTGAGCGGGAAGAAATCTTCTCGAAAGTGATGAGAGCCGGCCGCCGGACCTATTTTTTTGATGTTCGAGAAACCAAAGCAGGTGATTATTATCTGACAATCACAGAGAGTAAAAAATTCACGAACGACGATGGGTCCTTCCACTACAAAAAACACAAGATCTTCCTGTACAAAGAGGATTTTGGAGAGTTTAGGGATACCCTCGAAGAGATGATCAACTACGTATTAGATGCCAAAGGTGAAGAGGTTATCTCGGAACGTCATCAAAAGGATTATAAGAAGAACGGTCAGATGGATCCACAGGAAAATGGCCAGACCGATTCATCCAGTTTTACCGACATAGAATTTGACGATATTTAGAAAAGATTAACCTATCTGCATCAAACCGCTTCCCACTCAAGAAGCGGTTTTTTTTATCTTTAACCTCGGTCAATTTCTAAAATTGACCAACCATTTCACAACAATAAACAAGCATAAATGAAGAGAGTTTTATTCTTACTGGTTATTCTTATGACCATGAACCTGGGATATTCCCAAGACTACCAGGTGGATCTGGACTACTACCTCCCAGAAGATGTCAGTTACAACCCCGCAATTCCTACCCCTAAAAGTGTGGTGGGACACGAGGTGGGAGATTGGCATATCACCCACGACAAACTAGCTCAGTACATGTACACCCTGGCCGAAGCCAGTGATCGGATCACAATTGAGAACAGAGGAGCCACCTTTGAAGGGCGACCGATATTACTGCTGACAATTACATCACCGGCCAACCACGGCCGGATCGATCAGATTCGACGGGATCATGTTAGCCTGGTCGAGGAAGGTTCGGCATCCATGAACACCGCCGAGATGCCGATCGTAGTCTATCAAGGTTTTTCCATACACGGTAATGAACCCAGTGGAGCCAATGCTTCCTTGGCGGCGGCTTACTACCTGGCAGCTGCGCAAGGGCCAAAGATCGACCAACTTTTAAATGATATGGTGATTTTGTTCGATCCTTCCTTCAATCCGGATGGACTGCAACGCTTTGCTTATTGGGCCAACATCCACAAAAGCCAGAATGTCAACCCGGATCCAAATGACAGAGAATACAGTGAAGTCTGGCCCGGTGGTAGAACCAATCACTATTGGTTTGATATGAACAGGGACTGGATGCCCGTTCAGCTCCCTGAAAGCCGCGCAAGGATCAATACCTTTCACAATTGGTATCCCAACATCCTCACCGACCATCACGAGATGGGGACCAACGCCAGCTTTTTCTTCCAACCAGGGATTCCATCGCGGACCCACCCTTTAACACCACAGAAGAACCAGGATCTGACCGGAGCCATTGCAAAATTCCACGTAAAGGCCTTCGACAAACTTGGAAGCTTCTACTATACCGAAGAAAGTTTTGACGATTTCTACTACGGTAAGGGATCGACCTTTCCGGACATCAACGGGGCGGTAGGAATCTTGTTCGAACAGGCCTCTTCAAGGGGCCACGCCCAGGAGAGTGATAACGGAATCCTGACCTTTCCCTTTACCATACGCAATCAGTTTACGGCGGCCCTATCAACCTTAGAGGCGGCAATTTCCATGCGTCAGGAAATGCTGGATTATCAGCGTGATTTCTACAATGATGCTCGCCGGGAAGGATCAAAAGGCGGAGCCATTGTCTTTGGAGATGAAAAGGATGCGGCCAAGACCTATCACCTGGCCGAGATCCTGAGCAGACACAAGATCAAATTCCATGAACTGGCATCTGATTTTAGTCAGAATGGCAAGAACTACAAGAAAGGATACGCCTACGTGATCCCTAAGAACCAGAGACAAACACGTCTGGTGAATGCCATGTTCGAGAAGCGCACCAGTTTTACGGACAGCCTGTTCTACGACATCAGTGCCTGGACCTTTCCGCTGGCCTTTAACCTGGACTATGCGGAAACTTCGATAAGCAGAGCTGGAAGCGAAGTGACCGACCTTCAAATGAGGGATGCCTCGGCCCCCAGCACGTCCAATTATGCCTACCTGATGGAGTGGCACGAGTATTATACCCCCAAAGCACTGAATATAATCCTTCAGAAAGGACTTCGTGCCAAGGTGGGTATGAAGCAGTTCAGCTTGGGTGGGGTCGATTACGATTACGGCACCGTTATGATCCCCGTACAGAATCAGAAACTTTCGGCAGGAGAACTGGGCGAATTCCTTCAAAAGGTCTCCCGCGAAGCACATGTGGATATCAAAGCGGTGAATACCGGCCTGACCGTTGGGATCGACCTGGGTAGTAACAACTTCCGGGCAATCGATAAGGCTTCTGTGGCCATCATTATCGGAGATGGCATCAACCCCTATGATGCCGGAGAGATCTGGCATTTGTTCGATACCCGTTACCAAATGCATATCACCAAACTGGACACCCGAAACCTGGGCCGTATGGACCTGAGCAGGTATACAGACATCATTCTGCCCGCTTCCTGGGGAGGAGGGCCGGATAAGGCTGTGGCCGAAAAACTGAAAGCCTGGGTCGAGAAAGGAGGTACGTTGATCGCCTACAGAAGCGCCGGAAGATGGTTGGACCGAAATGAGCTATTGAAAATGAATTTTAAATCCAGGGAAGATTCTACCTCGACCATCAGTTTTGAACAGCGAGGTGACTACTTCGGAGCACAGGTCATTGGCGGCGCCATCTTTGACACCCGGATCGACAGGTCACATCCTATCGCTTTTGGCTACAAGAACAAAGAATTGGCTATGTTTCGCAACACTACCTTATTTGTGGAGGCTGACAAGAACTCCTATAACAATCCAATCCGGTATACTGATAGTCCTTTACTCAGCGGATATATATCCGAGGAGAACCTGGATCAATTGTCCGGCACTGTGCCATTCAAGACACGAGGAATGGGTAGAGGTAAGGTGGTTTATTTTACCGATAACACCAACTTTCGCGCCTTCTGGTACGGAACCAACAAATTGCTGATGAATGCCATCTTCTTTGGAGATCAAATGTAGATGAGACCATTTCTATCTTTCTCGTTACTGTTCCTCGTGATCATCGGGTGCATACAACGGGCATACGGGCAGGAGGAGCAGAGCCGTGAAGAGAGAAAACTAGAGAACGAACGCTTTGACGATGCACTGATCGAGAAGGTCGAGGACTCTGAAGAACCCGACAAGGTCCTGCATGCAGAACCCCTGTACATCGATCTGATCAGGGACCTGGGAGCCCGGAAGGGCGAACAGGAATGGAATCTAGGCTTCGGTGTTTTGGACCGAGATGGTTACAATGAGATCGAAGCTTTGATCGAATACGAGTTCGCTATCATCGATCGTCTAGGGCTGGAGATCGAATTTCCCTTCTCATTTTTCACAGTTAATGAAGAAGGCGTTGTTCAACCGGAAAACAAATTGAACAGTCTACAATTAGCCGGGCAGTACACCCTGGTGGTCTCTAAAAAGGCTAAATTTTCCTTCGCCATTGGCTATTTACACGAATTTGAGTTCACGTCGTTTAAGCAATATGGCAAGGAAGACCTCTACAAGGGTAATGTCTTCAATCCGTTCGCCGTGGCCGCCAAACGATGGGGCGATAATTTTCATACGCTGATCTATGCCGGTCCGGTCATTGAACGGCTTTTCGGAACAGGAATGTCCGAAATAGATTGGCAGATCAATACCAACCTGGATTATATGATATCAGGCACCAATAACTTCATTGGGATAGAATTCAATAAGTCCTTTGAAGATGGTGATTTCGATATGACCATGCGACCTCAGATGCGGGTGACCATTGACGATCATTGGATGGCGGGAATAGTTACGGGTATTCCTGTAGAACAGGAAAATGAAGGCCTCAGTATGTTTGTGCGTTTGATCTATGAACCGGACTGATTCCTTCAGCCAAATTTTCATACCTTCAACCTAATATGACCTATCCGTTCTTCAGATCAATATTTCTCGCTCTTATGTGTTGTTCATCTTTGTTTGCACAACAGCAGCTAAATGAGGCTTTTGAACCCTTAATAGGTCATACATGGAAAGCGGAAGGGCATTGGGGAGATGGATCTCCATTCTATCAGGAAGTCTTCTTTAGACAGGATCTGGAAGGGGAATTGATCGTGGCCCAATCCATGGGATTTGTCAATAAAGAGCAAACTCGGCGAGGAGAGCGAAATCTGGGTATACGACGATGGGATTCTGCAAGTGGTAGTCTACTCTTTTGGGAATTCGATGTGTTTGGAGGACTAACCCAAGGTAAAATGACCCAAGATGGTAAAACACTGCGCTATCATTACGATTACAGCAGTCTGTCTTTGACAGACGAATGGAAATATGTGGATGACAAAACCTATGGATATAAAGTAGGGCAATGGGACGGCAAAGAATGGAAAGCTGTTTATTTAGAAACTGAATTCCACAAAGTGAGCGGCTCCCCCTTGGAAGAAATGTTCATCAAATTAAAAGAAACGCTTCCCGGTAAATGGCGCAGTAAGGCCTGGGATGGATGGCTGGACGAACATTGGTGGGTAGACGCAGATGGAAATCTCAGACAAACAGCGGAGTATTCTGAGAATGGAGAAGTGACTTACAAGGCACAAAATAAAATAGAGCTAATCGGAGACCAATTGGTATTGATCCGCTTGATCGAAGATTCGGATCCGCGCATATTTCAAGCTACCTTTTTTGACCACAAAAAAGTCGTTTTCTTTAACGATATGTATACCAACCCAAGTCGAGTTACCTATACCCTTTTTACTGACCGCTTTGAAAGAACCATCGGTGGAATGGAAGATGACCAACCATCTCGATACACCTTTTCCTTTAATAAAACCAACTAAAAATGAAAAAGTCCTTAGCCTTAATGGCCTTAATCACCCTAATGTACTCTTGTAAAAAAGATGCTCCGCAGCGCGATTGGAGCGGAGAATTTGACCAGATGCTCGTGAATTATGCCGAAGATGGCAAGAAACTGAACCCACTCTTTGCCACCTTTATGGGAGATAGCCGGTATAATGACCTCTTCCCTAATTATCTGGATCCGACTGTTCAAGACAGTATGGTTGCCCATTACAACCGCTATAAGGCCCAGGTGGTCGAGTTCCCGGATAGCCTGCTCAGCAGCAGCCAACAAATGAGCAAAGCCGTTCTGTTATGGGAGTGTGATATTAATTTGGAGGGATTCAACTATGACAAACCGCGATATATGCCCATAGACCAGATGTGGTCTCCCCATTTGATGATGGGACAATTGGGCAGTGGTGCCAGCGCCCAACCCTTTAAGACCGTACAGGACTATGAGAACTGGATCAAAAGGACCGATGGCTTCATTGCCTGGCTAAATTCGGCCCGAGAAAATATGGAGGCAGGAATGGGTAATGGCTATGTACTGCCTGCTTCTTTGGTAGTCAAAGTGGTACCTCAGCTCAGGGCCATGTCAGATCCTGAATTAGAAGATCACCTGTTTTACGGTCCTGTCGCCAATTTGCCTTCTGATTTTAGTGCCGAAGACAAAGAGCGCCTAACAACGGCCTATTCCGAATTGATCGAAGAGCGGCTGAAACCTAGTTACCTGCAATTAGCAGAATTTATGGAGGGCCCCTATTCTGAAAGTGCTCGCGAAAGTTCCGGTATACAAGGAATACCCGAAGGTGATGCGTATTACGCTCACCAGATCAAGTTATACACCACAACAGAGATGACTGCAGCAGAAATCCACGATTTAGGTTTGAGTGAGGTAGCACGCATCCGTGGAGAAATGGAAAAAGTTATGGCCGAAGTCGGATTTGAGGGAGACCTGAGATCATTTTTTGACCATGTACGTTCCAAGCCAGAGCTCATGCCATATACCGACCCTCAGCAGGTTATAGATCATTTTAATGCAATTCATGAAAAAATGAAACCCCAGATCGAAGTCCTCTTCGATAAAAAACCAAAGACTTCCTTCGAGGTAAGGCGGACGGAAGCATTCCGGGAGCGCTCGGCCAGTGCAGAATACAACCCGGGTTCCTTAAAGGATGGACGTCCGGGAATTTTCTATGTACCTATCCCAGATGTAACGGCTTACAACATTCACGGTGACGAATCCCTTTTCCTTCACGAAGCTATCCCAGGTCACCACTATCAAGTGGCCCTGACACAGGAAAACGACGATCTTCCAGACTTCAGGAAGAACCTTTTTTACAGTGGTTACGGAGAAGGATGGGCACTATATGCCGAGTCACTTGGAAAAGAACTAGGCCTGCTAACTGACCCCTATCAGTACTTTGGAATGTTGGGGGCCGAGATGCACCGTGCCATCCGATTGGTGGTAGATACAGGCCTGCACTACAAAGGCTGGAGTCGGGAAGAAGCAATAGAATACTCCTTGAACAATGAAGCGGAATCCGAGGCCTCAATCACTGCAGAGATCGAGCGCTATATGGCTAATCCGGGCCAGGCTCTGAGTTATAAAATAGGACAGCTTACCATTCTCCGGTTGAGACAAGAGGCCGAGGCTCAATTGGGAGATGCATTCGATATTCGTGAATTCCATAATCAAGTTCTGGAAACCGGGTCCGTTCCACTTGCTTTACTGGAAGAAAAAATCGCCAACTGGATAGCCGCCTCACTTTAGGTATAATATTTGTAGTAAATTAAGGAGATGTAAAAAGATCGCAATGAAAAAATTACTACTCCTTTTTTTTATATTCAGCATCGGTACTGCTTCAAAGGCCCAGACAAATCCTGATGAACGCAGGTTGATCGTTCAATTTAAAGCGGATCGAGTCCCTCAAAATGCAGAGACGGCCTTTCAGAGCTCAGAACTGGCAACCATCAGTCAGACCATTGGCCTGACCAGATCCAAGGTTATCGGTAACCGGCAATTGAACAATACCTATTTACTGAAATACGATAATACTCAGCTTGGGCGTACCCAGGTTATGGAGCTTTTATCTGATACTGACTTATTCCTTTTTGTAGAACCGGATCACAAAATGTCTGGAACAGGTGTTGCAGCAACTACTCCCAATGACCCTTTGTTTTACAACAGACAATGGGGGCTTTTTAATGACGGCACCTTCCCTCTTAGTCCCTCTACTTCGGATGCGGATATTGATATGGACGAAGCTTGGGACCTATCTACCGGTGATCCTGACCTAATCATGGCGGTCATGGATTCCGGACTGCGCTATAATCACCCTGAATTGGCAGACAGGGTCTGGCAAAATCCGAATGAGACTTCAGACGGCACTGACTCTGACAATAACGGCTATGTGGATGATCTGATCGGTTATGACTTTGCCTATGAGGACAATGACCCTGTAGATGATCATGGTCACGGGACCAATGTGACAAGCATCATGGGTATGACCGGAAATAACGGCCTTGGCTATGCCGGTGTAAACTGGAATTCACAGATCATGATCTGTAAGGTTTTAGACGAAGATAATTCTGGCTTTTATTCCTGGATGATAGACGGGATCTTCTATGTGGTAGACAATGGTGCTGACGTGATCAATATGTCCATTGGAGGGAATTCACCCTCATCGGCCTTAGAACAAGCCATAGATTATTGCTACGCCAACAACGTGCCAATTGCAGTGTCTACAGGTAACCAGAACTCCGTGATCCAATATCCGGCACGTTATGCGAATTCTATAGCTGTGGGGTCCACAGATCCTGATGATGGGCGCACAGCCCCCTTTTTCTGGGACTCAAACAGTGGTAGTAATTTTGGGCCACAGATCGATCTGGTAGCTCCAGGCAACTACATTTATGGACTAAGTCACACTTCCAACACCAATTACAATACCTATTGGGGCGGAACTTCCCAGGCATCACCCCATGTGGCTGGTGTGATCTCCCTGATGCTATCCATTCGTCCGGAACTAACTGTAGACCAAATCAACCTTATCCTGCAGGCAACTTCAGAGGATCAAGTTGGAGATTCCGGGGATACTCCAGGCTTTGATAACTTCTATGGCCATGGTCGTTTGAATGCCAGAGATGCCCTTGAAATGGCCTCTACCCTTGGCTTGGAGGACAATCAGCAACCTACGATCCGCATTGGTCCTAATCCGATGAAAATTGGAGATCGACTGACGATCAATGGCCTCCCTCACAGAGACTATGGTTTTAGACTTTTCAATACTCTTGGAAGCGAGATCAACTTGCAAATTCCAGCCTGGAGCGGACAAAAAGCCTTTGTGGAAATGAACGGGATCAGCACAGGATTTTACTTGATGCAGATCATCGACCAGCGAAGTGGTAGTAAATTGATCCGTAAACTGATCATTCAATAATTTGCCCGGCCAGCTGATTTTCTAATTTCCTTAACGCATTTCTAGGCTGGGCTTGATTAGCTTGCAACAAAAAATTGCAATGGGACTATTCAAACGTACTTCTCCAACCGAGAAACTGCAGAAGAAATACGAAAAATTAATGGCCGATTGGCATCGTTTATCTACGGTAAATAGGGCCGAGAGTGATAAGAAATATGCCGAAGCTCAAGAGGTACTTGCCAAGATCGAACAGCTACAGGCTTAATTAGGATCTAAAGTCGTAGCCGGCTGCGAAATTATTTGATACATTAGTTGTAGAAATTCAACTAATGACGCTCAATTCTTGCCTTAAGGCGATAATTCCTCTTCCTTTCTTTTTATTTGCTTCCTTAGCAATACTTGCTCAGGAATCAACAATCAATTTTTCAGATGTCAGGAACACCCCCAATTACGGGCGTTTTCGCCTTATAGAAGTTAGGGGACATACTGGTGTACACCTGTATTCCGGTGAAGGTCTGGATGACAAGCTGGACAGTGGCTACGGATCGGTAGAAGTCCGATATGGTTGGCAATTTAGTGATCCAGAAGGATGGGGAGCTCGTTATGGATACCCTTCCTACGGTGTGGGTATTTACTCAGGTTGGGTAGGCGACCCTCAAGTCTTTGGCAATCCGAATGCCGTCTATGGTTGGATCAACTTCCCGATTGACGGACCAGGTTACCGCAATACATTCTCCATCAATACTGCCTTTGGACTGACGTATAACCTGGAACCCTTTGATCCGGTGAATAACCCTCTTAATGACGCGATAGGAGCCAACATGGCCGTCTATTTTGATATGAGCTTCGAGTTTGCTTACCGGTTGACCCGGGAAGCCGATCTGATCTACGGACTGGATTTTGCCCACTTTAGTAATGGAAGGACTTTTACACCTAACTGGGGTCTCAATATGTTTGGTCTCGTATTGGGGATGAGATATCATTACAATGCAGATCAACACAGGATTAACAAAGATCCCTATACCGATGAACTGTTACAGGCTCGTTATAAACGTTCGGTTTCTGCCAAACCACAGCGAGTGAGCAAGAACTTCATCGATGTTCTTGCGGCTATCGGAACGGTTCAAAACGATGAAGACGCGGGGACAAATACCCGCTACGTTACCTTTTCCGGGGTGATCGACTACCGCCACCAGTTCAACAATATGCACGCCGTCACCGGAGGAGTTGACTACTTTTATGATGCCAGCCTCCAAGCCAGTTTTCCCGATGATAACAGCGCACTTTCGATGGTTGCAGTTCATGTGGGCTATGATTTTATGCTTTGGAGGATGGCGGTCCGCCTTCAAGTCGGAACATATCTCACGGACGATCGTGGCAAGGAACCGGTATACCTTCGACCTGCCCTTAGGTATCATTTCAATGATTGGCTAGCCGCTCAGATCGGTTTGAAAACCCGCAATGGTGCTGCGGCGGACTGGATAGAATGGGGACTTGCATTCACACCTTTCTCCTGGTGATGAATTTCAAGAACCTCCTCATAGCATTATCATTAATCAGCTTCGTCGTGCTTAGTGCGCAGGAAGGCAACTATAAGTTCGAGAACTACGGTAGCCGATCCATTTTGCTAAGCGGATCGGTGACCGGAAGTGTAGAGGATCTGGAACTCGCATATTACAATCCGGCTCGCCTGGCCCAGGTAGACAACCCTATTTTCTCTATTAACGCCAAGGCCTATCAATGGAACCTCATTAAGATCAGGGATGCTTTTGATGACGAAGAAGAGCTCAAATCATCTCAATTTGGAGGTATTCCGAGCATGTTGGTGGGGGCATTTAAGATCAAGAAATGGGAAAAACATCAGTTTGCCTACTCCTTCATTACCAAGTCTAGATCCAATTACAATCTATCTTTCGACAGTGGGTTGCGGGAGGAAGATATTATTGATATCGTGCCAGGCCCTGAAGAAATTAACAGCGTTACCTCCTTAGGCAACAACTTGAAAGAGGAATGGTTTGGTCTTAGTTGGGCTATGCCCATCGATTCGACCTTCAGTGTGGGTGCCAGCCTTTTCGGATCTACCTATAGGCTTAATTCTTCCAATAACCGCAGAGTTTCTATCGATACAGAAGAGGGGGTAATCGCCTATAATCAGCTAATCAGCTTTACACAGAAATCATATGGGGTATTTGCTAAACTGGCCTTAGCCTGGAAACTTGACAAGATGGATTTGGGATTGACTGTCAGTCTTCCTTACCTCGCGGTTTATAACAAAGGAAAATTCAGTTACGAGGAGGTCTTGGCCGGTTCAGGCTCAGATCTCGATTTTCTGACAAAAGTGGGCTTCAACGATCTGGATTCAAATCGAAGAGTACCTCTGTCCATTGCGGTAGGAGCTGGAATACCAATTGGTAGGACTACCATAAGCGCCAATCTGGAGTGGTATAGCGGTACAGGAAACTACCGGCGTATTAATATCCCTAGTTTTGACCGGGACGAGAGTAACGAGCAATTGGATGAACTCAGTTTCAACCTAAATGAAGAGTTACGGTCAATAGTCAATTTTGCGGTTGGCGTGGAGTTCTTTATCAGCGAACGATTAAAGGGATATGGAAGTTTTTCCACAGATTTCTCCGCCTACAAGGATAACCCCAATATTTTTGATCTGATCGATCAGACGGAGGAGGACATTAACTTCAGACAAGATTACTACCACGTAGGTGGTGGGGTCGAGTTGATCTTTAACTGGGCCAATCTGATCCTCGGAGCCAATTTTGCACAGGCATCTGCCAATTTCAGGTCACCAGAGCCCCTCCCTTTAGAGTATATCACGACATCAAGCACCAATGGGGCCTCCCTGATCAATACGCGCTGGCAGTTCATCATCGGGATCGATATACCCTTCCTGGATGATCTCAATCCTCTTACAAGAAAAGAACCTGAGGAACTTGATGAATAATTACAACGATTTCGTGCGTATTTAGTGCGGCCACCTTGATTTTTTAACATCAGAAACCGTAGCTTTGCGGCCCTTTACGTAAAGCCATGAAACAATTATTGCTGCGCAATTTCACATTCAACCCCAAGGACGATATTCTATCAGGACTAACGGTGGCCCTGGCCCTTGTTCCGGAGGCAGTAGCCTTCGCATTTGTGGCTGGCGTGGACCCATTGGTAGGCCTCTATGGGGCCTTTATGATGGGTATAGTCACTGCTATTGCCGGTGGGCGTCCGGGTATGATCTCCGGAGCTACAGGAGCCATGGCCGTGGTCATGGTCCATTTAATACAGCAAGGCAATGAATTTGGCGCAAGCCTGGCAGAACCTGTCCAAAACCTGGGACTGCAATGGTTGTTCATCACCCTGCTTTTCGTTGGAGGGATTCAAGTTCTGGCCGGAGTGCTGCGCCTAGGTAAGTTCGTGAGGTTAATTCCCCATCCGGTGATGATGGGATTTGTCAATGGATTAGCTATTGTGATCTTTCTCTCCCAATTGGGTATGTTCACTACGGTGGTGGACGGTGAAAGTCAGTGGTTAAGCGGTGCCGAACTTTGGAAGATGATCGCCTTGGTGGCCCTGACCATGGGTATTATGTTCTTCCTACCCAAGCTCACTAAAAAAATACCTGCGGCACTTACGGCCATAGTTGTTGTGGCTGCACTTGTTATCCTGGGGAACCTGGATGTTTCTACAGTTGGATCCTTTATCCGAGAAGGAGGTGGTGAAGGGCTTAAAGGAGGACTTCCCAGCTTTCAATCTGGGATATTTGATGTGCTGTACACTCTGGAAGGTAATTGGGACCTCATCCTATCCACTGCATTCGTATTGGCAGCCGTTGGACTGATCGAATCACTTATGACCCTGAACCTGATCGACGAAATGACTCAGACCAGAGGGAGCGGTAACCGCGAATGTGCTGCCCAGGGTGCCGCTAATGTATTGAACGGGCTCTTTGGAGGTATGGGTGGTTGTGCCATGATCGGTCAATCCATTATCAATGTAAGCTCTGGCGGTAGAGGCCGATTATCGGGGATTGTCGCCGCCCTGGCCCTGTTGTCGTTCATTCTTTTCGGATCTGGCCTGATCGAACAAATACCAATTGCAGCACTTGTTGGAGTCATGTTCATGGTGGTAATCGGGACCTTTGCCTGGAGTAGCTTTCGGGTCATCAGGAAGATCCCACTTTCCGATGCATTTGTGCTGGTGCTTGTATCTGCCATCACAGTTTGGAAGGACCTGGCCGTTGCTGTAATTGCTGGTGTTATTGTCTCTGCCTTGGTATTTGCCTGGAAGAACGCCTTGATGATCCGCGCCCGTAAACGTCTCAAGGAGGACGGCACCAAAGTCTACGAGATCTGGGGACCGCTCTTTTTTGGATCTGTACAAACATTCAATAGTAAATTTGATCTGAAGAGCGACCCTGCTCAAGTAGAGATCGACTTCATGGAATCCCGTATCGCTGATCATTCCGGGATAGAGGCGATCAAAGGGTTGGTAAACCGATACAAACAAGCTGGGAAAGAGCTCAGGCTGACGCATTTAAGTCCAGATTGCATCCATCTTCTTTTAAAGGCCGAACCCGGCTTGGACAGCCTGATCGAACGCTCCATCGACGATCCGCGCTATTATGTGGTAACGGATACAGTAGATGCTGAGGTTTGATTGGGAAAATGCTGTAACTTTAGGAGGTTAGTCATCGACTAATTTGATAAAAAATGGCTTTAACACCTTCAAATATGTTGGCCTTGGGTACCAAGGCACCGAACTTTAACTTACCCAATGTTGTAACCGGAGAATCCAATTCGCTGAGCGATGTCCAGGGAGAAAAAGGAACGGTGGTCATGTTCATCTGTAATCACTGCCCTTATGTGAAACACGTGAACGAGGAGATCGTCCGGCTGGCAAACGACTACCGTGTGACCGGATTTGGGTTTGTGGGTATCAGCAGTAACGATGTAAAGAACTACCCACAGGACAGCCCCGAAAAAATGGCTATAGTTGCGGAAGAAGAAAATTATTCCTTTCCCTACCTATACGATGCAAGCCAGGAGATCGCTCAAGCTTATGACGCAGCCTGTACTCCGGATTTTTATGTCTTCGACGCCGAATTAAGATTGGTATACAGGGGGCAGTTGGATGCTTCCAGGCCAGGCAACCGCATTCAGGTAACAGGACGTGATGTCAGAGAGGCCTTAGACAATATCATGAACAATCAACCCCAGCGTAAGGATCAACGACCTAGCATGGGTTGTGGTATCAAATGGAAAAAGGACTGAATCAGGCTCTCATCCGCTCCAATGCCTTTTTGATATGCGTGTAGTGATGCATGCTGTGCCAAGCATAGCGCAGAGCATTCTCCTTTAGATCGGATTCTTCATCAGTCTCCGGATGGCGGAAGGTCCTTGCCCACTGTTCATCCTTGAGCATCCTGAGCAAGTAAACCAACTTATGATGCACAATTTGTATGTGTTTAATGGACCAGGAAACCGGTGAGATCTGGTAATCTCCTATCTCTGCCCAGGCTTTTTCATCATAGGCCTTGATCACAGGATTCTCTTCAGAAAGCGCCCATTTAAAACGAATGTAGCTGTTGTGATGGCTATCGGCTATATGGTGGATCACCTGACGAATGGTCCATCCTTCTGGCCTGTAAGGGGTGTCCAGGGTCTCTGGCCCTAAGTTGCCCGTTAACTCCTTAAGTTGAGCAGGAAATATCTCCAAGATGTTGATAGCATCATCCAGTTGCCTATCGGTAACTTCTTGTGGAGCAGTAAATTTGCCGATCGGGTAGCGTAGTTGTTCTAAGTCCATGACACGAAAATAATAAAAAACGCCCGAGCAATTCGGGCGTTTTTCAAAGGCTTTATATCGGTTTATTTGACACCTACCAATTCGACATCAAAAACGAGAACGGCATCCGGTGGGATAACACCACCAGCACCGCGACTTCCATAGGCCAGATCCGAAGGGATAACCATTCGAGCTTTATCTCCAACTTTCAGTAGTTGAATCCCTTCATCCCAACCGGGGATCACATTGCCCATTCCTACCGGGAAAGAGATCGGATTACCTCTTTTGTAGGAGTTATCGAATTCTCGACCATCAGGGAACATACCCTTGTAGTGCACATCGACTACTTGGCCCGCATTTGGTTTTTCACCATCTCCATGCTGGATGATCTGGTACCGCAATCCGGAAGACGTCTGTTCGAACCCTTCTGAAATAGAGGTTAAAAGTTCCTCCTGGGCTTTACGTGCCGCTTCTTCCCTTGCCGCTTTAGCTCCATCAAAGACCCGGAAACTCTCTACTGCATTCCAGGCTTCGGCTGCTGCACCAACACGCAAGATCTCGACCTTTTGCATAGTATCACCTTGCTCTATTGCATCGACCACATCCTGCCCTTCGACTACGTTTCCAAAAACTGTGTGCTTATCGTCCAACCAAGGAGTCTCCACATGGGTAATGAAAAATTGACTTCCATTGGTACCTGGTCCCGCATTGGCCATAGATAGTACCCGGGAGCATCGTGTCTGAGATCTGGATGAAATTCGTCATCGAAATTGTATCCAGGTCCACCTGCACCACTGCCTTGAGGGTCTCCTCCTTGTATCATGAAGTTGGGAATGACCCGGTGAAATTTCAACCCATCGTAATAGGGAGTCCCCTGAGGCTTGGCTCCATTTTCCAATTGTCCCTCTGCCAGGGCGACAAAATTGCCTACTGTACCTGGAGTTCGGTCGTAGGTAAGCTCGATCAGAATTCCTCCTTTTTCAGTGCTTATCTTGGCGTAAATACCGTCTTTCATCGTCTGTTATAAATTTTGCCGCAAAGGTACGATTACCCTACGGAATAAGTATCATGCAAATGGAAAAGTGAGAATAATTAGTTAGCTAGTTCGCTAATGAATTTGATGCGGTAAAGGCGAAGTTCTTCATCATCGTAGTCCCCGTCGAACTCTTCCATGGCCTCATCTATCTTGTCTGTTTCTGCCTCCAGGAAGTACTCATGGATCTCTTCCTGCTGGTCCTCGTCCAAAACCTCATCAATCCAATAATCGATATTCAGCTTAGTACCGCTATAAACGATCGCCTCCATCTCCTTGATAAAATCGACCATTTCCAGGCCTTTGGCCCCGGCGATATCATCCAAGGGAAGTTTGCGGTCCACACTCTGAATAATGTATAGCTTTAGTGCACTATTGGAGCCTGTGGATTTTACAACGAAATCATCCGGGCGCTGGATATCATGCTCATCGACATACTTTTTTATCAGCTCCAGGAAACTACTGCCGTATTTCTTGGCCTTACCCTCTCCCACTCCATGGACATTGGACAACTCGGCCAAGGTGATGGGGTATTTAAGTGACATATCTTCCAATGAAGGATCCTGGAAGATCACAAAAGGCGGAAGACTCAACTTGTCCGCGACCCGTTTTCTTTCACTTTTAAGCATCTTAAACAGCTGATCGTCCGCCGAGCCACCACTACCCTTTTGGACGGTCAAGATGGTATCGTCATTGGCCTGCTTATAAGAGTGATCCTCGGTCATCATGAACGATACGGGATGATCAATGTAATGCAAGCCGTATTCGGTGAGCTTGATCACACCATAGGTTTCAATATCCTTCCGGATGAAATTGGCCACCAGCAATTGGCGCAACAAGGCCATCCAATGTTCTGCCGTTTTATCCTTACCGACTCCGAAAAACGCTTGTTCGTCCGTACGGTGAGACTTGATCATGGCGTTGACATTGCCAACCAATACGTTGACGATCTCTTTGGCCTTGTACTTCTCCTTGGTCTTTTGAACAACGCCCAGCAGCATCTCGGCATCCGGCTGCGCTTCATGCTTCTTTTTAGGGTGACGCATATTGTCGTCCATATCTCCCCCTTCTCCTGTCTCATTGTCAAACTCTTCCCCGAAATAATGCAGAATGAATTTACGACGGGAGATGGAGGTCTCTGCAAAAGCAACGACCTCTTGCAGGAGGGCATGTCCGATCTCCTGTTCGGCCACTGGTTTTCCGCTCATAAACTTCTCCAACTTCTCGATATCCTTATAACTGTAGAATGCCAGACAATGCCCTTCTCCTCCATCACGTCCTGCGCGGCCCGTCTCCTGGTAATAACTCTCTATGCTCTTGGGCATATCATTGTGGATCACAAAACGGACATCCGGTTTATCGATACCCATACCAAATGCAATGGTGGCAACCACCACATCGGCATCTTCCATTAGGAACATATCCTGATGTTTTACGCGTGTCTTGGCATCCAGCCCGGCATGATAGGGAATTGCCTTTATCCCATTTACCTGTAGGGTTTGGGCGAGTTCTTCAACCCGCTTGCGACTCAAACAATAAATGATCCCGCTCTTGCCTTCGTGTTGTTTGACAAAACGAGTAATATCGGCATCCACCTGTATGGTCTTTGGGCGTATCTCATAATAAAGATTCGGCCTGTTAAAGGAAGCCTTGAATGTATTGGCATCCTGGATCCCCAAATTTTTGAGAATGTCTTCTTGTACTTTGGGCGTGGCGGTAGCTGTAAGCCCAACAATGGGAATGTTATCCCCTATCCTCCGAATTATGGTCTTTAGATTGCGGTATTCTGGTCTGAAGTCGTGCCCCCATTCACTGATACAGTGAGCCTCATCGATCGCCACAAAAGAAATGGTGACCGAATTCAGGAAATTGATATACTCTTCCTTGGTTAGGGATTCTGGGGCGACATAGAGTAATTTGGTTACACCATTGGTAATGTCGTCCTTTACCCGCCTGACCTCTGTTTTATTCAGAGAGGAATTGAGCACATGAGCGATTCCCTCCTCTGAGGAAATCGCTCTAAGGGCGTCTACCTGGTTTTTCATCAGGGCAATCAAAGGAGACACCACGATGGCTGTTCCCTCCTTAAGCAAGGCCGGTAATTGATAACAAAGGGACTTGCCTCCGCCTGTTGGCATGATCACAAAGGTATTGTGCCCCGCGATCACACTCTCAATCACTTCTTCCTGTAATCCCTTAAAGGTGTCAAAGCCAAAGTATTTTTTGAGCGACTGATTAAGATCCGTATGCGCCACTACTTTACTCACATTATAAGTTCCTGCTCACCGGTTCTATTAGTTGGTTAACGTTGCGAACAATTGTAATTTTGCAACCTTAACAGCTTCCCGGTATCTAATTTGAAAGTTGGTCCTTTAGTTACGAGAAGGGAAGAAATTGGGAAGAACTACCCTTCGTTAACTAAATATACTAATTTCCCCAAGAGATTCAAACCTTAAACAGGCTAAATGTCAAACGCAAAAGAACAAATCATCCGAGTTGCCAGGGAAACCATTCTGTTAGAGAGCAATGCCATTCAGAACCTGGCCCAATTGGTGGACGAGGAGTTTGCCCTGGCCACTCAATTCATCCTGAAATCCGAGGGGCGGGTGATCATCACCGGAATCGGCAAGAGTGCGAACATAGCAACCAAGATAGTAGCTACCCTTAACTCGACTGGTACACCGGCTATTTTCATGCATGCAGCAGATGCCATTCACGGCGATCTGGGAACCATTCAGGAGAACGATGTGGTGATCTGTATTTCCAAAAGTGGGAATACCCCGGAGATCAAAGTTTTAGTTCCCCTGATCAAGACCAGAGGCAACAAATTGATCGCGATTACTTCCAACAGGGAATCCTTCCTTGGCAAACAAGCAGATTATGTGCTTAATGCCTATGTGGAAAAAGAAGCCTGTCCCAATAACTTGGCTCCAACTACCAGTACGACGGCTCAATTGGTCATCGGAGATGCCCTGGCCATGAGCCTGTTAGAAATGAGGGGATTCTCCAGCAAGGATTTTGCCCGTTTTCATCCTGGAGGATCCTTAGGCAAGCAACTCTATATGCGCGTAAGTGACCTGACCGCCCTAAACGAGAAACCGATGGTCAGTCCGGATGCAAACGTTAAGGAGGTGATCGTAGAGATCTCGGAAAAGATGCTCGGAGTAACCGCTGTGATCGAAGATGATAAGATCATTGGGATCATTACCGATGGAGACCTTAGGCGGATGTTGGTCAGTGTAGACAATATGAACGGGGTTACCGCCAGGGATATCATGACCAAGGATCCAAAACTGATCGACAATGACGCCATGGCAGTCAAAGCAATGGAATTGATGGACCAGCACGGGATTACACAGGTTCTGGCCCAGGAGAACGGCAAGTATATGGGGGTTGTCCACATTCACAACCTCACAAAAGAGGGAATTATATAACAGCCTATGACAGATTCTGCACAGAACCAGGAAAAGGAAATGTCCTTTCTGGACCACCTTGAAGAATTGCGCTGGCATTTGATCCGATCTACCCTGGCCGTAGTCATCCTGGCCACTATTGCCTTTATGTTTAAGGAGTTCATCTTCGATGTGATCCTATTCGGTCCTAAAAAGGCCGACTTTCCAACCTATCGATTGCTTTGTAAATCGGCTCAAATGCTAGGCTTGGATAGTTTCTGCTTCAATGAATTACCCTTTCGGGTACAGAGCCGTACCATGGCCGGGCAATTCTCTGCACATATCTGGACTTCCATAACTGCTGGATTTATCCTGGCATTTCCTTATGTGCTTTACGAGTTCTGGAAGTTTGTGAGTCCCGGGCTGCATCAGAATGAACGAAAAACGGCCAGGGGTTTTATCCTGGTGGCCTCCTTATTATTCTTTTTAGGTGTCTTATTCGGCTATTATGTGGTTACACCGCTTTCCATGAACTTCCTGGGAAGTTACCAGGTTAGCGACCAGGTGTTCAACGATTTTGACCTGAGCAGTTATATCGGTCTCGTCCGGGCTTGTGCACTCTCCAGTGGTCTGATCTTCGAATTGCCGATTGTGATCTACTTCCTGACCAAGATCGGGATCGTTACCCCGGAGATCCTCAAAAAATACAGGAAATTTGCGTTGGTAGGGGTACTTATACTATCTGCCATCATCACCCCGCCGGATATTGCCAGTCAGATAATTGTGGCCATCCCGGTGATCATTTTATATGAGATCAGCATATTGATCTCCCGTCGTGTAATTAAAAGACAAGAACGAAAAGCTGCCAAGAAATGAGCAATGCAGTAGAGGAATTTAACGCCTACAGGGCCAAGATGAACGATAAGATCCTGGCCGATAACAATAAGATCGTCAAGCGGATCTTTAACCTGGACACCAATGCGTTTACAGAAGGCGCCCTGTCCAAAAAGACCAAGGAAATTCTTGGGCTAGGCAATAGCCTGGTATTGCGCTGTGATGACTGTGTCCGTTATCATCTTGAAACTTGTTACAAACTGGGAATAACCAAAGAGGAGGTTGTAGAAGCCATGAGCGTGAGTCTGCTGATTGGTGGTACCATAGTCATTCCTCATTTGCGTAGAGCCTATGAATACTGGGAAGCGCTTGAGGAACAGGAGTAGTCTAGATATATCCCATTCTTTTGGCTATAGGTATTGAACGTTCATGAAGATATGCCTGTTCAGATTTCGTTAGCAGCGACTTATACTGCGTATTTGTGTTCTTTCGGATGACCCAATTCCGGACGCGTCTCTCGAAGCGCTCGTCGAAAGACAAATTAAGTTCAAGACATAAATCCTTAAAGAACACATCAGGATTCGAGACCATGTCTTCGTAATAAAGTTGTTTCAGTCTAAATTTTGTCAGATGTTCTCTACGATCCAGGACATCCTCCAGATGTTTTGAATACTCATCGATCAGTTCTATTACGGTCTTTTTATTCCGTTCAGTCGACTCATTGCGATAATGCCAATTCTGCTTAAAATAGGACATGATAATCGCCTTTGGTTCTCTATCGATCCATAGTACTATAGGGTCCTCAAAGAGACTATCAATGAAGTTCGCTCGAGATGCTCCTGTGAATTTGGTGATGAACCTATCCCCTGAAGCAAATGTTTGTATTTCTTTGAGACACTTTATGCACCTCTCGACCTCCTCCGGATCCACAAGCACCTGTTCTCCGGCGTTGAAATTTGAAAATTTGGATCGCCAGAAGTCATAGGCCTCATTCGGCTTCGGGAAATAGCGGTTCTTTCTCAAATTTCTTTCCAAAAATCCGATTCTTGTCAGTCGATTAAGAATCGAAAGTTCCGTGCATTTTGGATATTTATTGAGGTAACTGGAAATCCAATAGAAGTCCTGGTGAATGGAAAGGATGTTGTCTAACATCGTAGTTCCACTCCGTCCTGGGCCATGAATTACTATTGCGTGCTTGAGCTTCATCAGTAGATCGACTGGTCTAATATAATTGATCTGACTAAGATGCGACAAAAGTGTTATTCATGGTTAAAAAACCGCTTCGTATTTTTGTTTCGATTACATTTGTATAGAGGATTCTATTATGCAGTTACGGGCAGAAAATCTGATGAAGTCCTATAAAGGGCGTAAGGTGGTTAAAGGTATCTCCCTGGAGGTGAACCCAGGAGAGATCGTTGGACTCTTGGGACCAAATGGCGCCGGTAAAACCACTTCCTTTTATATGATCGTTGGGCTGATCAAACCCAATGGTGGTCAGATTTTTCTAAACGATACCGAGATCACCAAATTTCCCATGTACAAGCGGGCACAAAATGGGATCGGATACCTAGCCCAGGAAGCCTCGGTCTTCCGTAAACTCAGTATAGAGGACAATATTCTCAGTGTACTTCAGCTCACCAAGCTCTCCAAAAAGGAGCAAAACATGCGCATGGAAGCCCTGATAGAAGAGTTCGGGCTTGGACATATCCGAAAGAATCGCGGAGATCTGCTCAGCGGTGGTGAGAGACGACGAACGGAGATCGCTCGTGCCTTGGCTACCAGTCCTAATTTCATTCTGCTGGACGAACCTTTTGCTGGAGTAGACCCCATAGCCGTAGAGGATATCCAGCGAATTGTTGCCCAACTCAAGAACAAGAATATCGGGATACTTATCACAGACCACAATGTCCAGGAGACCTTGGCTATTACAGATCGTACATACCTGATGTTCGAAGGAAGTATATTGGAGCACGGTCAGCCAGAAGAACTAGCCGCCAATGAAATGGTCCGCAAGGTATACCTGGGACAGAACTTCGAGCTCAGAAAGAAGAAACTGGAATTCTAATCTCTCCAGAAGAGCGAGATCAGGATATAGAGCAGTATCAGTAAGGGTATCGCCAGGAACTTCAAGGCGATCAAAGCAATTACAGCAATAATCAAGAATATATAACGAACCTTATTGCTCGCCCAATCCCAACTCTTGAATTTCAGGGCGAAGATGGGGACTTCAGCGTTCATGATAAATGCCGAGAAAACCGTCAATCCTGCCAAAAAATAAGGATTGAAGACCCAATTCTCTACCTCCGGGCTGTATTGAAATTCGAAGATCAGCGGCATGCTCAAAATAAGCAAGGCATTTGCAGGTGTTGGTAAACCTATAAAGCCGGTAGTCTGCCGGGTATCTACATTGAATTTGGCCAGGCGATAGGCTGCACCCACCGTCACGATAAGACCAACAAATGGCAAATAATCCATCCAATAGGTCTTCCAGGGCTGATTGGAAACGAGGTCGAGGAAGGATCTCATCTCACCAAACAAGCCGATCTGAAACAACTGCACCATAACCAACCCCGGCACAAGGCCAGAGGTAATAACGTCTGCCAGGGAGTCGAATTCACGCCCTACATCAGACTGTGCATTCAGCAATCGGGCGGCCAAGCCGTCAAAGAAATCAAAAAAGATACCGAGGAAAACAAAGATGGCTGCCGCAACAAGATCTCCGGAAACGGCAAAGATAGCACCCAGACATCCGCACAATAAATTCAGGGTGGTGATCAGGTTAGGAAGTTGTTTGACCATAGAAAGGGTTGTAAGAGATAAAGGTAATCAAAGATTCCGGATCGCTTTCGGCACAATATGTAGCCAATTTTAAAGTTTAGTATTCTGTAAAATAGTCAGATATTTGCACAAAATTCTAAGCTTGAAAAAGAGGTTATTCCTGGCATTACTGCTGTTTTCTGCCCTCCTTCATGCCCAGACCACCCGTAAGTATTCCAACGAATTCATGAATATCGGGGTGGATGCTGCTGCATTTGGTATGGCCAATGCCGTGATTGCCTCTTCATCTAATGTGAATTCTGGCTATTGGAACCCAGCCGGTTTGGTCAATCTAGAGGACAATCAACTCGCCTTGATGCACGCCTCCTATTTTGCCAACATTGCCAATTATGATTACGGTGCATTTGCCATGCCATTGGACGATCAGTCTGCCATAGCCTTGTCCGTGATCCGATTCGGTGTAGACGATATACTGAATACGACCCAGTTGATCGACGAGCAGGGTAATATCGATTATAACCGCATCAGTCTCTTTTCCACTGCAGATTATGGAATCACCTTCTCCTATGCGCGTCGGCTACCTTTGGAAGGATTGGATCTGGGTGTGAATGCAAAAGTGATCAGACGGATCATAGGGGACTTTGCCTCCTCGTGGGGATTCGGACTGGATGCAGGGCTTCAATATAGAACGGGTAATGACTGGATGTTCGGGGTCATGGTCAGGGACATCACGACCACCTTCAATGCCTGGACCATAGACGAGGATGAATTTGCCACTATCCAGAATGCTGTACCCGGTCAAAACCAAGAATTACCGGAAACCACAGAGATAACTATCCCTAAGCTTCAATTGGGGATGGGTAAGAAGTGGGTTTTCCACTACGACTTTGCCCTGCTTGCGGAGGTTGATCTGAACTTTCGATTTGCAGAGACCAACGATATTATTTCCAGCTCTTTCGCAAGTATTACCCCTGCCGTAGGTTTGGAATTTGGTTATATCGACATGATATTTGTACGAGGAGGGGTCGGGAACTTCCAAAATATCACCCAATTAGATGGCAGTGATTCCGTTGGATTTCAACCCAATATCGGGGTTGGTTTTAAGTACAAAGGAATTGCCATAGACTATGCCCTTACGGATATCGGCGATCAAAGCGCTGCCTTGTACTCCAATGTATTTTCGCTTACCTTGGACTGGAGTATTTTCCGATGAGACAACAACTTACACTACTCCTTAGTACATTCCTCATCCTCTTCAGTGCAGGAGTACACGCCCAGAAGGAGGTTAATTTTGCAGACCCCAAGATCTCCCTGATCACTGTTGGGCCTGGAAAGAATCTGTATGACAAATTTGGCCATACAGGCATCCGTTTACAAGATGGCGATCTGGACATCGTATTCAATTACGGCAGCTACGATTTTGACACTCCTAACTTTTACCTGAAGTTCGCCCAAGGGCAAATGATGTACAAGGTGACCACCAACTACTTTGAGTCCTTTCTAAACTTTTACAAGGGAGAGAATAGATGGGTTAAGGAACAGGTACTTCTGCTCTCACCTGAGGAGAAATCGAAAATGATGGATTTCCTGAGGGAGAACATCAAACCTGAGAATTCCCGGTATCGCTATGACTTCTTTTACGACAACTGCGCTACCAAACCGCGGGATGTGATCTTTAAAGGCCGAGAAAGCTTGGTGACCATCGATGAGTCCTATGCTTCGGATGGTCTTACATTCCGGCAATTGATTCAGCAAAATGTACATTGGAATACCTGGGGTAGTATGGGAATGGACCTGGGTATAGGTGCAGTAACAGATAGAGTAGCCACTGCCTGGGAGTATCAATTTCTGCCCGAATATGTTTCACAAGCCGTGGCAGGTGCCCAAATGACTGTGGATGGACGAGAAGTTCCCTTGGCCGGTGCCTCCAGGATGCTTTTCGAGAATGAACCTGTTGAGGACGGTGCTAACTTTTTACTGAGTCCGTTGTTGCTCTTCATTCTGATTGGGGGGTTGATCATATGGGTGACTTGGAAGGACACCTCCAATGGACGCCGTAGTCGATGGCTGGATATATCGATCATGGGACTCACTGGCATTGTTGGGGTCATATTGATGCTGTTGTGGTTTGCCACCGAACATTCTACCACAGCCAACAACTACAATCTGCTTTGGGCCTCTCCATTGTCCCTGATCGCCCTCTGGCCGCTTACCAAGATGCAACCACCTCGCTGGTGTCGTAGATACATCGCGTTCTTACTTTTGATGGGAGTATTGATGATCATCCATTGGCTAACCGGCGTGCAGGAATTTGCGCTTTCATTAATTCCCCTATTTCTGGCATTGGGGTATCGCTATCTCTACCTGTTCCTGGTACTTCCTAAATAGTTATTGCCCCCTGAAGAAGATAATGGTGCTCAGTGTTTTAAAAACGATGCTGATGTCCAAAAACAGACTGCGATGCTTGATGTAATAAAGATCGTACTGTAGTTTCTCCAAGGAGTCTTCCTGGGACTCTCCGTACTTCGCATTAACCTGGGCCCAACCGGTGACACCTGGCTTAACCAAGTGGCGAACTTCATAAAAAGGAATGCTCTGGGACAATTCTTTGACAAATACCGGGCGTTCTGGACGTGGGCCGATCACACTCATATCCCCTTTGATCACATTGATGAATTGTGGGATCTCATCAAATCGGGAACGCCTAAGAAAACGACCAAATTTGGTGACCCGATGATCCCGCTTACCAGCAAATTGAGCTCCGTCCTTCTCCGCATCCACCACCATAGAACGCAGTTTATAGATCTTAAAATGCGCACCATTGCGACCGACACGTTCCTGGGTGTAAAAAATGGGGCCTCGATTTCCGATTAAATTCCCAACTAGCACTATCGGGCTGATCAGCAGGCCAAATACCAGACCGAATAATGAAAATAACAGGTCCAATATGCGATGAAAGAAGAGGTATAACTTATTCTGGTTGGATCTACTAAACGGGAAATATCGATAGAAATCCTTATCCACATGTTGTACTGGAACACGATGGGTGATCTCTTCATACACTTGAGTGTATTCTCGAATGGAGACTCCTTTTTCCAATAAATTGATCAGGGTGTTGTACAACTTGACGGTCATTCCCCCATCCCATGGAGAAGCAACTACAACTTCTGAAACCTTATTTCCAGCCAGTAAAGGCTCAATTTCCTGTCTACGGTACTCTGTGATACCGTGCTCGTCTGAAGGCGAATAGGGCCCTGTATTGACAAATCCCATCAATTTGTAATTCGGGTCAGATTTATACAAAGCTTCCCGAATTGACTCCAGGTCCCTGGAATCGCAGATCAGTAAGACTTCCTTGTAAAATCGGGCGGCACTGATCAAGGTGATATAGGCATAGCGCCAGCCAAACAAGGCCACATTGATGGCAATGTAGAAATAGACGATCTGCAAGCGATTGTCTGGTAGGACTGGTGTTAGGAAGGGGGTCAGCAGGTAGACCAGCACGGTAACCGAGGAAGTAAGGATCACATTCTGGACCACTACTTCAAAACGTCCGGCTTTTTGCAGATCGTATAACTCGAAGATGGTTCCAAAGACAATGAGGTAGAAGCCCAACACAGCCGACCACAGCCAGTTATCCGCGTTTATCTTGAAATAATCGAAATCGAAGAGGTTGCCTACTACAGATAAGACCAACAAAACACTGATCACATCGAAGATGCGTAAAAGTACTTTGCGTTCGGATATCTCAAAATGGATACTCGACTTAGCAGACATTGGGTAAGATTGGTGGGTTAAATTTAACAATTATTCCCTGAGCAAGGACTTCCATTCTTCCTGAACCTGGGACCAATCAAATCGTTTTATGATTTCACTAGCTTGTTCTTGTATTGAAGAAGCTCCGTCTGGGCTCTCCAATAACTGGCTCACTTGACTTGCCATGGCCTGAGCGTCGCCGTCAGGGACTAAATACCCTTCTTTACCATGTTCGATCAAATAAGGAATTCCTCCGACATTGGTAGACACTACGATCAATCCTAGAGTCATGGCCTCGATCACCGAAACAGGCATGTTGTCAAAGTGGGTTGTATTGATAAAAATATCATACGCTTGGGATAGTTCTATCCACTGCTCTTTTCCCAGCTTTCCGGTAAAGCGAACAGGTAGCTCCTTTTCTCTTGCATAGCGCTGACAGGAATAGAGGCTCCCATCCTTGTCAGGACCTACCATGCACAGCTCCACGGTAGGATATTTAACCATTAACTTCTCGACAACATCAAGTGCCATTTGAGGGTTGTAAATGGCTGCAAAAGAACGGACCCAGAGTAATCGGGGTCTCAACTGTGATCGATCTTTCCTGGGGTAATCGGATAAATTGATGAAGTTGGGAATAAGGTGCAATCTGTCAAATCCCGCTTCTTTAAACTGCTGGATCAAATAGGAAGACGGACTGACAATGATCTTGGCCTTACCGAAGAGATTCCTGGATGTCTTGGGGTTGGTAGAGAGCCGTTCCGGTAAGTTACCGCCATGCAGGTAAGGAATGTATGGGCACTTTCGAAATCGACAGATCCGGGCTACCCATACCGCATACCAAAAGTTGGTAGTGCTGTAGGTATCAATAAGTACAAGATTGCTGGCGGACGCAAATCGCCAGGTGGTCCAAAGCATGTCCAAAAGCCGGAGAAACTTATTCTCTTTTGAAGAGGCTGTAAGAACTTCAAAGCCCATGTCTTTCAGCCGTGGAGCCAGTCGATCTATAGTGGTCGGGGTCCTACCCTTGTCCGCTAATTGGTTGCCGATGTAAAGTAGCTTTCTTTTCACGATAAAGACTTAATAAGGCTAATCCATAGACGAATGCCGGAGCAGCAATCCGCATGGAGGAATGGTTGATGGTCAGGAACCAGAAGGCGATGAAGGGAAGCAAATAGGGATTGGAGCCATCCTTGAGAAATAGCACTGCTGGTGTGAATACTAACACAAATAATCCCAATAGTCCTGGTAAACCATGTTCCGACAATAATCTACTAATCTCATTATGCGTTGCTGATGTTTTCCCAGTTCTTTCCTGCCTTACTTCTTTCATTTTTCCCACACCTATACCAGTTAAGGGATAAGCATAGAATTCCTCCAACTCAGAATTGATTAATTCCAATCTACCTGTACTAAGGTCTTCCTGCTCACGCCCTGCCGCATCTTGGTTCAAATAGCGTTTATCAATAAATCCACCGGTAAAGAATGATGAAGCCAACCATGTTATCACCAAAAGTCCCCCAATGAGACTTAATTTGGGAATGGTGACCGCCTTATCCTTCGTACTGGCTCGCACAAAATAAATTATCAAAAAGATACCCGCGCAAACTGCGGCAGTCAATACCCCGCCCCTCGAGAAAGTAACAATAGCCCTGTAACTTAGAAATCCTAATAGAGCTAAATCGATCAAATTTAGGAATCGATGATTAATTATTAATAGACGTGTAAAAAGGACAAACATCCCCAATCCTAAGACTGTGGCTACCTGGTTTGGACCAAACCCACCTGAAGCTTGGAAATTAGATTCTGTACTAGTCAATACATCCCTCAAATCAGGAGT
This sequence comes from Aureitalea marina, assembly GCF_002943755.1. Lineage (NCBI taxonomy): Bacteria > Pseudomonadati > Bacteroidota > Flavobacteriia > Flavobacteriales > Flavobacteriaceae > Aureitalea > Aureitalea marina. Next base: position 515,436 of record NZ_MQUB01000001.1, on the reverse strand, counting down.
ATAAAGAAAAAGATAAACAGTCATCCCGATCAATGGATATACGATATAGGTCAATATTTCAACCATTCGTCTCCAAGGGACCTTCCTTTGGTAGCAGTACAGGGCAGAAATAGCCAAGCAGGTAGGGCCGCTTAGGTTAAAACTGATTGCTTTAAATAATTCAGACCCATAGTTCAGATTAATAGCGGATAATATGATGCCTGGAAATAAGAGTAACAAAAACAGAACGAACGGCCAAGAACCTCTATGGAAACCCCGGTAAAACATACCGACTCCCAAAAACATAATCACTGCATACTTGGCGAATTCATAAGTAATGGCTCCGCCGGTCATTCGACTAAAAACCTCAAAACCCGTGATATAGGCGGCCGCATACAAAACCTCATCTTTGCGATTTCCGCGTATGAAAACTATTAAGAGGAAATAGAGAACTACCAGGGCCAGGTATAATTTACTAAAGCTCCTAAAGCTGTAAATTCCTAATCCGAGTCCTAAGTGAAAAAGGATCAACTGGATATGAGGTGTAATCTTATATTTTAGCACCTTTGCCATGGTAAATACTTTTCAATTGGGAATATATAGAATCAAAGGCATAATTCTTGGTTATATGACCACAGTAGCCCTTCCCCAATTGTTCTCCTTTGTCCAATTTTCCTTTCACTTTGATCATAGCATCAGCCAGGGTCCGGTGATCAGCAGGAGGAACCAAGCTACCAAAATCTCCAACTACCTCCCTACACTGACCCACATCCGTAGCAATAACAGCCAATCCTGCCATACCATACTCCAACAAGGCGAGTGGCAATCCCTCAGACAAGGAAGAGAGCACACCCAGATCGGCCTGTTTTAAAATGCCATGCACATTTTTCTGTGGCCCGTAAATATGAACTTTTAGTTCTTTTTCAGCAATAAAATCCCGAATGCTGTCCTCGTATTGGTCTCCCCAAAGCTTCCCAATCAGGTGAAGGCTTACTGCTTGCTCAGACTGAGACAAGTTTGCAAATGCCTTGACCAGATTCAAATGATCCTTTTGAGGCCGGAAATTGGCCAGACAAATAATGCGAAAAGTTTGGGGAAATTTAAGCTCCAGAGTTGGTTTCTTCTGTGTATTGGTCCAAACGAAATTATCCAACTGAATAACGCGCTTGCACTTCAAATTGGACTGGGCCCAGTTTCGCAGCTGATCATTAACGCTGATTATGGAATCGAATTTCGATGAACAAAACCGCAATACCATTGTTGGACGCTTGTCCAATTGTTCGCTCATCCCGTAATGATCGTGCCAGACGAGTCTCACGTTTCGCATCAGAAACTTGACCAGGTAGGCGCTAAAAAAACTACTGGAATGGGCATGGATCACATTTATATCATGCCGTTTTATATAGCGAGCCAATTTATTGACAGCCATGAGATCCCATGCACTTTTTTTCTTGAGTACAGTGAACTGAACGTCCGGGAGAATTTCATCCTCCAGGTCTCCGCCTTGTCGGGTTGCGATCAGATGGGATTCATAACCTGCCTCAGTAAGTGCATTGGACAGATTGACGGCCATGCGCTCCGCCCCTCCCGGTTCAAGGCTATCGATCAGCTGAAGTATTCTCATTTCAGGAGCTTTTGAATTTCGGCTTCAAAAAGGTCCATGGTGTATTGACGGGACCAGACACTACCTGCTTCAGACATAGTCTTCAGTCCTACAGGATCACTGATCAGTTTGGTTAATTCTGCACCATCGGAATTGACATCTCCGGTTATAATCAATCCTCTATTACCCTGATCCAGCATCCAAGGCACACAGGATACCGGTAATGCCACGGGAATACAGCCCCACCACATGGCTTCTGCCAATACCTTTGGCCAACCTTCAGATAAGGAGGGTAAAACTAAAAAATGGGCCGCCTTCAATTCCTCCTTCAATCGGTCTTGTGGAACATTGCCGTGCAATACTACACGCTCAGACAAGTCTTTAGTACTGATATATTTAGATAAGTCGTCATACTGCTCTCCATTTCCGAAATAATCCAATTTCCATTCCAGTTTCTTTCCCAGCGAGGACAGCAGTTTTATCACATAAAGGGGTTGCTTCCCGGCAGATAAGGTCCCTGCAAAAACAAACCTCCACGGCTGGTTATAGGCTCGTTGGGCGAGTATCTGCTTATCTGCATCCCTGTAGCTTGCCGTAAAGAACGGCTTGACGTTCACGGTTTGATCCGGCCAATCTCCATAGACCAATACTTGCATATTCTTGGTCAGATAGGTATTGGACAACAACCACTTCTGAATTCGATAGGATCTGGGTTGTTTGGCCAGAGGATCCCAATTGCCGGCATATTTGGCCGTTTTTGGTTTGGACGGGAAGCAAATTTGCACCAGAGCCGCCAATAAACCAATATTTCCTGGACATCTTAAATGTAAATGCTCTGCTTCTTTCATAGCCCGATAGATCCTGATTACTATTCCGGGGATCAACCAACAGGCACGTATGGCTTGCTTCAAATTGACCAGTGAAAATGCAGGGATCTTCGCCACTTTAATATCCACTCCCTCATACTGCAGATCGATACGGTCTTTAGCTTGCTTGACTGGAGCAACGATCAGGAATTGATCGGTAAACTTGGCCCAGCTATTCATTTCGCGGACGTATGGACCATATCCCCACCACCCTTCATCTGAACGGTAATGCGGTACATGTGTGAATATGGCCATTTTCATTGCAGTGGTCCGTTTTTCGTTTAGTTTGTCAGCTCAGAAGACTATTGTAGAATTCAAGATTCTGATCGAGTATCTTTCTTGGGTCATAGCGCTGCAGCACCGCCTGACGAGCCCTTTTTCCATGCGCTTTGGCTTCTTCCGGATTATTTATGTAAAAAAGGATTTGACGGGCAATATCTTCCGGTTCGTAGACATCGCAAAGTAATCCATCCACTCCGTGGTTAATTGTTTCAGGACCTGGGCCATATTTGGAGAATACCACTGGTTTTTCCAGGAGCATGGCCTCCAAGGACACCAATCCCTGAGTCTCCATGCGCGACGGAAAAACACAAACGCTGGCAGCTGCATAGTGTTCATTTAATTCCTCTCTGTTTACCTGACCATGAAAATGAACCCGAGCCATTTGACTTTCACTAAACACTGAACGCATTTCATCCATGTAGGACCGTCCGTCTGCGTAGAACCAATCTCTTCCGTAGCAATTCAATTGAATCTCGGGAAATTCTTCCGCTACAATTTGAATTGCCTCTATCAGCTCCTTGACCCCTTTTTTTTGGCATACTGTTCCGGCAAAAAGCACGGAATTAGTTTTCACTTGAACCGTTGGGATTTCGATGGAAGTATCGATGGCGGAAGGAATTACTTCAATTGGTCTGTTGTGGTAATTGAGATATTTGGCCGTATGCTGCTTTACATACTCGGAAACCGCGATGAAACCATCGGTCTTTGCAAATGACCGCTTTTCCATCCAGCCCTTTTTCCAGTTGATTCCCCGTTGTTCTGCCTCAGCAAAAAAATGGTGACCACCGTGCAGACGAATGTTCTTTTTCGCAGGATGTGAAGACTTGATAAAGGCCAGACCCAACTCGGCCGACTCGATTATATCTATATTGGTTTTTTTATGAATTTGCTCAAGTCTCTTATTTATTAGTCTGGCGTTATGGATAAAGTCCGGCATCCGACTTCTATTCCGAGGCAGCCTGATCAGTTGTACTCCTTGATCGTCCAGAATGACCTCCTCTTGGTCTTTCCCTGGCCCCAAAACGATGGCCTCGTGTCCGTTGGCCACCAAACTCCGACCAAATGTCTGCAGAAAGGTGCCTACGCCCCCGGAAGCCCAAAGCGGATATTCGTGAGAAAGAAATACGATTCTCATGCCAGTAAAACTTTTTGAATGTTCTGGGAAGCACCTGGGGTATTTATGGCCTGGTACCAATTGCCTATTTTCGTGAACTCACCAGCTTTTGCCTTATTCAGTAATTGTACAACTCCTTCTTTTTCATTCCACCACCATACGCAATCCTCAGAAGGCATTGATCTGAAGTGCTCGTATTGATAGACGGCCTTAACCGACCAATTTTTGGCATGTGGCTGGTCGTAATTAATGAAGATACAAGGCTTGTTGAACATGCCAAAATCGAAGGCCATGGTCGAGCCCAGATTGACCACCACATCGGCGTGATAGGCTAGATTGGTCAGTAGTTCAACATCTTCCTTTTCCGGGTAAACAGCAGACCATTCCAGGACATTCTCCCTCCATTTGGGGGAACCTCCACAATTAGATCAGGGAACTCGTTCACCACCTCTTGATAACGGCCACTGAGATCAACCGGGCAACGCCTGAGTAAGATCTGAAATTCGCTGTCCAATCCAGAGTGAGTTACTTGCTGGGCAAGATCCCTTAAATAGTCCGGGTCATAAGGAGATGTGCGTACATCATCTCCGGAAAAACAGATTATTCGTCGACCGGGGTCCAACCCATAATTTGTAAAAAAACCGTCTCGGCTCATCAAGATATCCTGGTTTGTATAAAACTCAAACTGAGGACTTCCACTTACAATCAGGTTCTCCCTAGGAATTTCGGGGTAAAAAACCTGCATATGTTGCAGCATGACCTCAGACCACAAAAAATAGGTGTCCGCTCTAAAGGGTAGGCGCGCCTTCGGGAGATTATCCCAAGAATAAATGACTGTAGATGTTTTTAACCCTAGCTCCCGGGCGGCCAGCATGACCGGTGTTGCTTTTATGGCCCTTTGATGTGTACAAAATACCTGGTCTACGGATAATTCTTCGATCTGCCGTTTAATGGCCTGATAACCAGAATTCGTCTTAACAGATTTAGTATATCGCCTTTCTAACCCAAGAACCGCGTTGTAGGATCTGATCAGCGGCGCTATCCCTTTGATCAGGCCGTAGAAGATGCGATGAGTTAGACCAGAACCGGGGCGTTTCCAAAATCGATAGATGGAGGGATTATCCTGAGTCCGCACATTCCGGATGATTCGAACCCGATGTATCAGTTCTCTCAGGAATTTCTCCACTATCCCTTCCCGGTAAGTGGATATCCTATGTTCGGAGTATATCGGAAGGTCCAGGGAGAGATCTTCGATGACTTGTTGAGGGAAATCATGAAGCATTACAACCTCGAAATCAGGGTGTTTAAAGACGTTTGAATAGAGGTAGTTTCTGATCCCTACTCCATCCGGAACAAAAAGTAGAATTCGCTTCTTCATTGCTCTTTTAAAATCCGCTCTGCCCTTTGCCAGTCCTCCCAATCATCAATATTGACAAAGCGTTGAGAATCGTTGACCACATATCCAATACGATCCCCGTAAAGGCTATCCTTCTTTAGCGTTGTGATCCTGGTAATGTAGATGGCTCCATCCCTGTAGTAAGCCTTCTTCAACAACTGACGTTGAGGTTTAGGTGTTGATGTACCTGTGGCCAATGATATGGTCTCATCATTTGATGAGAGATAAACCCAATCCGGATGAAATTGATGTGGAACTTCTCTTACACTGAGCAAAGAATCATATCCTCCATCAATAAAGCGTGCTACCGCACTATCGATATCACTGGCAGTACGAAAGGGAGTAGTGGGCTGCAACAGGCATACCGCATCAAATTCTCTTCCCAATGTCTGCAAATAACTTACAGCGTGTTGAACAACAGCCAGGGAGCTTGCTGTATCCGAGGCCAGCTCATCCGGTCTTTTAAACGGAGCTTCCACCCCCAAATTCCTGGAGAGTTGCATTAGTTCGTCACTGTCGGTCGAAACGATTAGTTCGGTCAGGCTTTCGGCAGCCTTTGCAGCCTCCAGCGTATACTGGATCAAAGGTTTACCCGACAATATCTTTGCGTTCTTCCCGGGTATGCCTTTACTACCTCCACGAGCAGGAACCAGACCAAGTATTCTCATCAGTAGGTTATGGTTTTGTGGAACCTCAGAGGAACTTCGGCCAATATTTTGGCTATTCGAGTTCCGCTTTGACCATCTCCATAAATGGTGCTTTTTTGGTTTCGGGGTGAAGACAACTGAGAACTTATCCCAGCGGTAATAGCTTCGGGGCTGTAATCGACATCGATCACGTTAAGCCCACGTTGTCTCCGATTCTGTCGGGACCCAATATTGACAACAGGCACTCCCAAAAAGGAAGATTCGCGTATACCCACACTGCTGTTGCCCACCAGGCATTTCGAATTGACCAGCAACCGCAGGAAGTCGTGGGGTTCCATGTTCTTAAAGAACCTGATGTTGGGCGGGTTATAGCGTTCTCTAAAGGAACGGATACCGTTGGAGGTACCGTCAGATCCGGCATCGACATTGGGCCAGAACCAATAGGCCTGTATTCCAAGATCGTTTACCGCATGTAAGGTATCCAAGACCGACTTACGCGCCAGGTCGTATTCCGTGGTCACTGGGTGCTGCATCACTACGATATACGGCTGACTACTATCGATGTCGGCTCCTACTCCACCATATTTCTTGGCCGGATCAAAACTCAAGGAAGGGTTAGCCGCCACCTCGGCCGCCAGGTCGATAGACGGACATCCTGTGGTAAAGACATATTCCGGGTCTTCTCCCATTTTGATGACCCGCTGTGCTGCATCATCGGTTGTGACCAGGTGGATATCGGCTAGTTTGGTATTGGCATGCCTCACCTTTTCGTCTATGTTGCCGGTTACTTCTCCGCCCTGAAGATGGATCAACGGGATATTCTGATAACTAGCTGCTATGGAGGTTGCTATGGTTTCAAAACGGTCTGCAATGGTAATGACAGCATCTGGGTTCAGGTTGTAAAAAACATTGGCCAATTCCATAACTCCAAGTCCGGTGGTTTTGGCCATAGCCGTCTTGTTCTCGCCTTCCAGTACCATAAAGACCTTCTCGTTTATGCTAAAACCATCCTCTTCGATAAAATTGACCGAGGTCCCATAGCGGTCCAACAGAGCCGAACCTGCAACTACTAATTGTAGCTCCAGATCAGGATGGGATTGAATACCTGATAAAACGGTCTTTACCCGACTGTAAGAGGGACGGGCGGTAATGACCACACATATTTTTCGTTTGTCGCTCAAGAGTCTTCTAAATCATTTTCGTTTATAAAATCCCATTGCCCCAGGGGCCTTTTCAGGGTCCTCCCAATGATTTGGTCAAATTCTGATGCAGCTATACCTCTTCCTGCCGGCTTTTTAGCTTCCAGGTCTTCGAAGGTTAATACATGACCACTATCCAGCGACTTATTCACCGCCAAGGATTTTTCGAATATCTGCTTTAACCCGGTATAGGGTTCAGTATCGGACTTATCCACTGGATTATTCAAGGCAATGTCAACCTGATTGACAGCACTGACCAAAGTCTTCACCTCGTCCATGGTAAGAGAGGAGGTCACATCGGGTCCAAACATTTGCTTGTCAAAGACCACATGGAATTCTAGTATCTTGGCTCCAAGAGCGGCCGCTGCAATTCCTGCGGCAATTCCACCGGAATGATCCGAGAAGCCAACGGGTAACTCATATCTTTCCGCCAACTGCTTAATCACATTGAGACCGTATTGTTCTGCTGCCGTTGGATAGGCGGTAGTGCACTGTAAAATGGATAAGGAGGTGCCTTGTGATCTGAATAGGTTGACCGCTGCATCCAGTTCTTCCCAAGAACTCATTCCACTACTCAGAATGACCGGCTTGCCTGTAGCCGCTAACTTTTGTAACAACAAATGATTGGTCACTTCCCCACTGCCGATCTTATACTCATCGACTCCGGCTTCTTCCAGGACATCAACGGCCAGGTTACTGAATGGACTGCTGATAAAGCGCAGTCCCTTTTCGCGGCAGTGCTGGCCAATCGCTACCCATTGCTCCCTCGAAAATTCCATCCGCTGCCAATAATCGTAGCGGCTGGCATCCTGAGAAGAGAATTTTACACGAAAGGGCTCAAATTCACTGCTTTCAGCTCTTGCTATGTGGGTCTGGAATTTGACCGCCGTCACCCCTGTCTCCGCCAATGCATCTATGTATGCATGCAGCATACCCAAACTGCCATCGTGGGCTTGGCCAATTTCGGCTATGGTTGTGATCAAGGGTCTAGAGTTTGGTTAAAAGTACTAATTTCTGGGGCAAATAGACAGCAGATAGCACTTGATTTAGTCGTCCTTTGTCGGATCGAAATCGTCGGTTATTGGGGTTTGAAATAGCTGTTTGTGTTGCTGAAGCTCGGTCTGGGTCATATCCCACCATTTGAGGTCTTGTATTTTGGCAATGACCTCATCGGAAAACCTCATCTTTACTATCTTGGCAGGAACTCCTGCCACAACAGCATATGCCGGCACATCTTTGGTCACCACCGCACCCGCAGCTACTATCGCTCCATTACCCACACTTACATTTCCAACTATCATAGCGTTGTGCCCAATCCAAACATCATTCCCGACAAGGATCTCGCGCTGCTCTTTTAACTGCTTGAGTTCTCCCTCAAAAAGGTTGGCATTGATGTATGTCGTCAGATAATTCATGGGGTGGTTGGTGGCGTGCAGGGCTACATCGGCTCCAAATTGGCAGTATTTGCCAACCGTGATATGACCGTGCAGAAAATTGTTATAGCCCAGGGTAGTAGCATATCCTATTTTGATCTCTCCGGAAAAATTGCATCGATCCGGAACCTGGTTCTTCCCTTCAAACTCAACATTAGCAAGTCCTCTGGAAAAACCAGTTATCCTGACTCCTTTCCTTTCCTCAGGGGTGTTCAAAATGCGATTGAGAAATTTTTTGAGAAATAATTTCACGGGCTTGCTCAACTGACTATGGATAAATTACTCTGGTCATACATCCTTAATACATGTAGAAAATGTCTCAAAGGTGGAGAATAAAATAATGCTTGTCTCCTGACCAATTTACACAGAAAAATCTGGATAGAAATGATTCGATACACTAGCGGTAATGGCATAAATACGTTCGATCTCCTCTGCGTTCAGGAGGTATTTCCACTTTTCGGCGTTCTTTTTTGAGTTGCGCAGGTATTGGTCAGACTTGTTGTCTTGGACAGAAGTGGAATTCCTGATATAATCCCGAACTGCCTGGTTATAATCCAATTGGAGGTAGGCAAACATCCGCTGAAATTGCGCGGCCGGCTCGTGTGACAGGTCTTCATGTCTGACGTAATGCCACTGCGGATGATCTCTTTGATAAAGTTGAACCTTGGTATAGCAGACCTTCCAAAACAAGGCGGCATTATCTATCAGACTATCATTTCTACTGTTCTGGTGTGCTCTAACCTCAGATTCCAGCTGGTCCATTCCTCCATTAAAAAAGTTGGGTTGTTCCAATAAATTCTGAAAATCAAATTTCCACCCTTTTTCTTTGATACTGAGAACATAAGCCGCGGGATGCCTGATCAAAATAACTGGAATGACCGCGAACTGCTCCACTAACCAGGGTACAAGGAAAATGGCCATGGGGTCTTTAAGCATTTTAACAGGCTTGCTTGCTCTACGCAGCCTCTTCTTCAATGATATCAGCGGGCCAAAACCTTCATAGGACTTAAAAAAATCTCGAAATGAACCAATGATAGAGGTATTCAGATAATCAGCGTATAGTTTATGAATTTCCCTGATCAGGGATTCAGTGCTGTCCGAATTAATGGTTGGATACCAGGTGTTTATGTCGTAATGACCAAATCGCTGGACCCGATTCACATTCAACGGTTCTATGATGGTATCTACCTTTCCGTTAGATGCTAATACCCGTCCAACCCAGGTTGATCCGGAGCGATTGGAACCTGTTACCAGTATAACTTTCCTCTCTTTCAAGACCAATCACTTTTATATCCCAATCTTTTATTGACCAGTGGTCTCATTAATCGATTGTCATAAAGTAATCGTACCATTATTCTTTTGATCTCAAGTGGAACATTCCACCGTTTCCCTGATGGGACTTGTATTAATTCTGAGCGGTTTCCGGATAGATCATCAAATAGTTCCTCCATCCAGGGTTCTGGATGATTCCCCATGTGGTATGCGCAATTTTTTACTGTTGCCAACCGCCAATACATTGCATGCTCCACAGGTATGTCTATGTAGGTTCTGTCCGCAATGCTGGCATAGGCCATTTGACTTCGTTCCTTTGGTGAATGATCAAAAACTTCCTTTCTAATGGTCGAAACAAAATGACCACAGCCAACAACAGCCGAATGACCGGAACGTATTACGGTCAGTTGTTGATGTAACTTGCCCCTATCCTTATACATGCTATCTTCTTTCCCTATACTTCGTGCAAAACGCATCATATCTTCCTGGTCACAGAGTTGTTGATACTTCAACCTTCCTTTGAACATTCCATCGAATAGGGTATTGACAGTGTAATTATAAGCAGTTGTTCCGTGTGGAACTGGCGAAACCATTCCGGCCTCCGGAAAGCTAAGAAACACCGTCTCAACCTCCTGAATCCAACCATCCATGAATAAAACATCCCCATCCGAAATAGTGATCAATTGTTCTGCCGAGGTTCGGGCAACCGGTATGACCGCATCAATCTTGCCCTGGTTAACACTATTCAAGATCAATTGATCCAACTTGCCGTCTTGAAACAATGTCAATAAATAATCTTTTACTTCCTGGCAACTTCCATTGTCCACAACCGTAATACAGGCTCCGGAATGTATTGTCTTAATCAACGAATTCAGGCAAATTCTGGTCACTTTAAGGCCATTTTCGTAATAGCCTTCCAGCTCGGGTACATGAACGGGAATAATAACCCTGTGGTAGTAACCACTGTCGATCTTTTTATCCTTATGCGGGTTTTCTCCCAGTCTCATAATTATTTTGACGAATTCCGATTCGCAAAGTAAAGAAGCTTCAATTTAATTACCAGCAATTCCAATGGATTATACACTTTGATCGACTTAATTTGATTCAATATATCACCGACCAGTGATCTCTCATCCATCCGATTGAGTTGATACAATTTTGACAAAAGCACCCGCTTAAGATATCTGATGGACTCCTTGTTCAATCTGGAAGAGTGACGCTTGATTATATTGAAATTGACCAAAAAACTGGAATACAACTTCTGAGGTGTTGAGGGCTTATTTGATATGCTATTGGGGTGCTTTCGAAACAGAACCAAAGGCTGATCCGTATGATGATATCCATTTACAACCGAAAGCAGGTTGATGAAGAAATCTCGCTCTTGCCCTTTAGCCAAGGTCTCATCAAATCGAAATTCATACTGATCGATAAATGATCGTTCGATCAAAGGTGCCTGGGTCAACCACATGATCTTATTGGTGACAAAGTCATTAAAGAAATCCTCCGAGTGAATGGACTCTTTTCGCAATCCGATGATGTTCTCTTTTTCCTCCTCAAAGACCAGCGTTTGGCACACAGAAAATGCATATTCAGACTTAGTTAAAGAACTTAGCTGTATCTCCAGCTTTTCGGGTAGCATAATATCGTCGCTATCAAACCAATTTACATAGGCCCCAGTACTTTGCTCAAAGCCATAATTTCTGCAAGAGTTGGCACCCTTGGGACGGTCTGCAGGACGCTTAAAGATCTTGAACCTACTGTCCTTGGATTGATACTCATTGATCACTTCAAAGGTCGAATCATCTGAATGATCATCGACGATGATGCACTCCCAATTGGGGAATGTCTGGCCCAGTATACTATCCAATGTCTCGCCAACAAGTCCTTCACGGTTATAAACCGGTACGACAATACTCACTTTGGGATTATTTTCCTCCAAACACCTTCCTTTTAAACCGAGCCCAGAATCGAACAAGCTTCCCTCTTTTCAGCCTGTTATTCTCATGTTCGATCTGAATAAATTGCAAATAATCATCATAAAAGGGTCCGAAATGTTCTCTCAGCATCTCGTGATTTTCCTCCTGTTTTAGCGCTCTGGAATTTGGGTCATTACTTATACCCTCTTGATCGAAAGTTGTAAGTGCAACATCGACATGACTAAATTCAATATCTCCTCTAACCAAGGCCTTGATATAAAATTCTCGATCTGAGGTAATTTTATACTCTTCGTTATAGAGGCCTACTCGTTCAAATACATCAGCTTTGAAAAGGGTAGATTGATGAGGTAAAGAGCTTTTAAAGAGAAAGTACAAGGAGGGACGGTCCGGATACAGTTTTTCGCCCTGGCCAAAATTGTAATCCCCATAGATAATATCGCCTTTGAAATTGGGATGTTGGACAAATTTGGCAAGCGACTCATCGGTTGTAAACACGTCTCCACTATTCAGAAAAAGGATGAAATCCCCGGTTGCGAGTTTGATCCCTTTGTTCATGGCGTTGTAAATACCTCGATCTGGTTCGCTCACCCACTTGCCTATCTCATTAATCCTCGACTGAATAACCTGGGCACTTGAATCTGTAGAACCCCCATCGATAACTACAGATTCCAAATTGCTGTAGGACTGAGAGAACACAGAATCCAAGGTTCGCTTAAGACCCGCGGAGTCATTGAAATTGATCGTTATTACAGATATTGATGGGGCTATCATGTGTTTAAAGTTAAGCCAAATCGATCAACTTAGTCCTTCAGCAGTTCCTCGTAGGTTTCTTTATAGGCCGCTACCTGAACATCAGGGCTAAAGTGCTTTAAAGCATAATCTCTGATCTTATTGACTTGCAATTGCCGTCGTCGATCCATGAATTTCTCTATCCCAATTGCCAAGGCTTCAGGAGTTTGATCACTTACCAACTGCCCGCGATCAGGATCAGAAAGATGCTCCTTCATTCCACCTCGATCAAAAGCAACAACGGGAGTCCCGCAGGCCAGCGACTCTAACATGGTATTGGGTAAGTTGTCCTCTAAACTGGGAAGGATCAGAGCGTCGGCGGCATTATAAGCCTCGACCAATTGACCTGCATCAGTAATAAAACCCAGATTGATCACATTGGCAGCCGTAGCATCCATGGGCCGGTCACTCTTACCTATTGTGAGTATGCTTATATCTCGATCTAACAAGGCCAGAGCCTTTAACAATAGATCCAATCCCTTACGTCTGATGTTTTGGGAACCCGCAATATACATGACTACTTCTTCTTCCTCAGTTAGCCCAAGACGACTTCTCAGGGTTGATTTAGATGGTCTGAAGTTGTTGGTATCCACAGAATTTGGAACGCATAGAAAACTTGATCCTTTTGGAAATTGACCACTCTCTCTGGCTTGGTTGAGCAACCATTTTGAAGGTGCTGTTATGGTTAATTGGTTACTTAAGGCCATTCCTCCTTTCTTGATCTCCTTAACCTGATCTTCCAGGGAATTAACTAAGCTGCGATTGATCTCCAAATCCATGGGATAATGAAAAAGACCCATAAATGGATTAGCGTCATGTAAAGTCCAGACCATCGGTTTTCGGACTTCCTTAAAGAAACTAGGATAATCAATCCAACCAGAAACCCAATGAAGATGGATAATGTCAGCCGATATAACCAAAGGATGAGTATTCATGGCCTTTGGTCCGTAGGGAGAAGACACCATCTCGGCTTGAGTACTTTCTTGTATATCTCGGATATGGCTGAGGACTTTGTTCCTTGTGAACAATCGGTTAATCTTGATCATTGCTCTTTTCCAAGGACCAGGTCTTTTATAGCTCAATGAGTGATCGACTAATTCAGTGCCTTCAAAATCGATGGCAATGGTTTTAGAGAGGAACGCCACCTGATGACCTCTTGCTCGCTGAGCCTCATAAAGGCGGAACGCCGCTATTCCGGCCCCACCTCTAGCTGTGGTGGATAAATGGAGAACCTTAGGTCCCTTTTTACCAGTAGCACCCACCCTCTACAAGATTGTGATTATCCGGTATCTCTGTAACCATGGGCCTTACCCAGTTGTCGTTGACCAAATGACTAATATCGTACTCGCTTTCCCAACGTTTACCAAGTATCCCAAACAAGATTTGAATGGCACCGCCTATGTGAATTCCTTGTTTACCCAATTGTTTGACATGAGCGGCCAATGGCATACCGTAAGCTCCACAACCGATCAGGGCAACATCGAAATCCAGTTTAGAAATATCCGACTTCATACTCTCGAGCGCCTCAAACCAGTCCTTATAGGGTAAACTCTTATAGTTTCCAGCGATGGACTGGACCGGTGTATAGGTGATCAATTCAAATTCAGGGAGAATATCGGGGTTCTCAAATATTAATTCTCTCTTTTCGAATTGGGATTTTATACTAGCTGTAAAAGGGTGTATTACCAATACTTTTTTACCCTTCAGAATTCGACTCCATGGTCTTTGGTGATAGTAGGGATTCAGGTCTTCGAACCAAATACGTTTGGCCTGCCTCAACTCCTCACCAAACTCATTCTCCAGGTTAATGATGGATGCCAGTATATCGATCTGTGGCAAGCAATCAAGCATTAACTCTGAAAACTGATCTAGTTTGTCATGCGTTGGTGGGAAGAAGCCTGCGTTCTGATGGATCTTATGCACATCTGTCGGATCGTAATCAAATTTATCGATGCGACCTCGGATGTAATTCCAGTCGCGTTGAACTCTCCCGTTTCGAGTCTTCTTGTAAAAATTGACACAGCTAAACTCGGTACGGCCCATTCTTGATATCATAAGTGGTTTCCCTGACTGAAGCTCCTCATAGATCAAATCTGCGACATCCTGTCCCTTATAATCGGCTGGGTGCACATTGAAATAAGTCCTTTTAGGAAAGCCAAAGGTCTTTTTATAGATCTTTCGGGCCAGGTTAATCATGGGTGTTTGTTTTGCTGATGCCTAACAGTCGGTGGTACAAAATTCGGCTAAATCCTCTTAAATACCTCCTGAAATACGAATAAGGATAACCATACCACAGAAAGTCCCGGGTAATTTTGGCTATTTCGGTCAATAACCATGAATTGGAATTCCTTGTAAAGTCCTTGGAAAAGCCATCGCCATCACTCCAGGAGTGATCCCAGAGATGAACAGCAAGCGAGTCGCTTTTTACAAACTGGCGATAATCCTTTTCCCTTTCCTGATAAGGAAAACAGTAAAAAACCGCTGGAGACAAGATAACTTCGTTCTTCTCCAGATTATTTTCCGTTACCAGGTCTTTAAACAGGTGAGTGATTACCGGAGGAGAATACCTGTTGTAGCGGTTGGTATTGTAGTACTGACTCATTTCGCGGAAAAAATGATTACCTGCCACACCCCCGAAGTATCCATAGGCCGGACGTTTGTCAATTTCGTAACCGGTAAAGAATTCATATCCCAATAAAGAATCAGGGCTTTCCAGCATTAGCATGTCCATATCCAAGTAGATTCCCCCATGCTCTTGCAGAGCCTGAACGCGCACACAATCCGCTACAAAGGCATAGGCTTTGTTCCTATAGGCATCCCGGTAAAACTTATTCTGGTATTTGGTGGTATTGGATTCATTCCATTCTATCAACTCGAAACCCGGAGCCAAATCTTTCCAACTCGCAATGCAATCCAGTGCTAACTGGCTTTTTGGACCATGACCAAACCAACAATAATGCAACTTTCTAGGGATCATATTATTCGAGATCTTTCAATCTTTTCCCTCTGAAGATAAATAGGCCTAGTCTTAACATGAACGAATTGAACTTACGGGCGAACTTGGAATTCTCGAGTTCTGTGAGCATCTTAAATCTGTTGGAACCCATAAGTTTAAGCTTGCGATAGTCCTGATAGAAATAGGCAAACTCTTCCCGGATCACTCTACGCCTCTCCGCTTTACGCATATTACTGCCAGGGCCGGTTGCGCTGATTCCGTCCAGATAGTAATACGACAGCACCAAGGGTAGACGCTTATAACTGGCTCTGTGTAAACCGATGGCATGCATAAAGAACTTCCAATCTGCTGTAATCTTAAGGGACTCGTCGTAGCTCCCAATCTCCTGGAACAGCTCCCGCCTGATCAACACAGACTGATGCGCCAGAGTATCCTCCATCAGGTAGGAGAAAGTCAAGGTTTCCGGATGTTCTTTAAGGTAATCGATGCCCGTTCCCCTCACGTGAATGTCGCAGGCAATCAAGCCAGTTCCATCCAGAGCATCGAAGACTTTAGTTAAATCCAGCCCCTGTGTAAAATGATCTCCACTGTTCAGAAAGAGAACGTATTCCCCTTGAGCCATGGCAATCCCCTTATTCATGGCTTGATAAATACCCTCGTCCTTTTCGCTGATCCACTGATCGATCAGACTTGTAGCTCCTTCGATCAATACTAAACTATCATCATCTGAGTTGCCATCAACAACGATATACTCCAAATCTGAGGTTTTATGCTCAGCGACAGAGTCAAAGGTTCTTCTCAACCCTTCTGCGTTGTTATAATTTACCGTAATTACTGATATACTGGCCATGCAGTTAAGCTTGAATCAAACCACAGTTTAAGTAAATTTTCCTTAATCGGTCAGCGAACTTGTCAGGATGGTGATACTCCTCTATGCGCTGTAAAGCCTTTTCTGCTTTTACCCTGATCACTGTGGGGTCTGAAATTATCTCATTGACAATGCGGAATAATTGGGTTTCGATCTCCGCTTCCAGTCTGGACGAAGCTTCACCCCAAGAGTCAACTGCCTCCCCCAAATGGTTTTTGGCAAGGTTTATCATCCACCCACATTCCTGATCGTTGATCTCTGGCAGTGCCCTGATATCGGTCGAAATTACCGGACAACCGGTCGCTTGAAACTCCAAAACACTGTAACCATATGTATCGGCATGAGTTGGCAATAGGCCAACATGAACCTCACCTTTCATTTTTCTGACCAATTGTTGATTGGGTAATTCTTCCTGCCAATCCAGTTGACTTGGATAAGCACGGGCCAGACCCGCCAGTTCTTGTAGTTGCTCATCAGTCAGACTATGCCGTTTATTCTGACTGTGCAGGGAACCGATCATGGTCAATTTAAGGGATGGATTATCTCCGAATAGCTTGGTAAATGCTCTGATCACTTCAATACCGCCTTTACGGGGAAGATCTCGACCCAACATCATAAAGTGAATTCCATCTCTTACAGGAGGTTTTTCATATGATTTGATCAGTAGCGGTTGTGGTGGTGGTAATACAACCATTTTGGACAAAATGACCTCCTTTTGAGAGGGATACTCTTCCAATACGGCCTTTTGAATATTAGCTGCATTTTGGGATATGGGAATCAGGAATTTGCAGGATTCATGAGCCAGACGGTCAATTAATCTCTCTTCGCTGAAGTGTTCGATCTCAGCTCTTAGAAACCGGCCTAAATTGGGCTGGTCATGAAAAGGTACCAGGGTCTCGAAGGTAGTCCCCCATTGACCTGACCCCATCTGTATTGAATTAAAAAAATGACAAAAGTCGATTCCTGAGCCTGGTTTCGAGTGGTGCAAGTGCCTTTCCGTAGAGGAACTATACCATCCGCTCCATTTCTTCCAAAACCCTCCAGGCTTGGACTTTGAAACCTGCACATAATTGGCCTCAGGAAGGAGGCAAACGATATTTCTTGACTCGGCATAGCCCAGGCCTTCATAACCAATGTTTATTTTGTGCTCTTTACCCAAAGACATGCCTGTTCTTTAACAAATTGTCCCCTCTTTTAAGCCATCCCAGAGAAATATAAACTAGGCCTATGCGCCATCGAATACCGCGTTTCTTTGACGGGGTAAAATTGAGTTTATCCAAGCTTTTATCTAATATCCTGGCAATTCTTTTTGCTTCCTTAAGGTAATTCTTGCGCAGACACAATTTATATTGGGCCAATAATTCCTCATATTTCTTCTGGATGAAAGAATCCGGCAGAATATGGGTATAGTTATTCAGTATCTTCTCCTTTACCCGTGCGTTGGACCATATCTTTTGTGGGTTGTTAGTAAAGGAAACAGACATATTATCCCCATGGCATTTATACCGCATCAAAATAGAGTCCTCTGCTATGTAATTGGTAGAAAGCCCCAATGCCCGAATATGAAAATCATAGTCCTGAGCCTGTTGCAGATCAGGGTCGAAGCGCAGTCCTGATGTCATCAAAAAATCCTTCTTCCAAAGCACAGCTCCTGTTAACCAGAAGATCTTGAATTGAATGAAATCAGGCAGCGGATTCTCAGATTGCATTCGCTCATTCCTGACACCCAGATCTTCGCCACTATTGGTATCGATAAAGGTGGTTTGCGCAACACAATAATCGTAATTGGAATTGTCGAGTAGTGATAACTGCTTGTGCAACTTGGTTTTGACCATAAGATCATCGCTATCAAACCATTGAATATATTGTCCTCTACTTTGATCCAAGCCAAAGTTACGGCAGCTATTGGCTCCTTTGGGGAGGTCTTCAGGTCGCTTTAAATAGCTAAAACGAGCATCTTCCAGCACATACTTGCCAACAACTGTAGCTGTATCGTCGGAGGAACCATCGTCAACAACCAGGCATTCCCAATCGGTAAAAGTTTGAGACTTTATGGAATCCAGTGTCTCTCCAAGCATATGGGCCCGGTTATAGGTGGGAATGATGATGGAGATAAGTGGTATCACGTCAAGGTTTTTCCAATTACATTTCTTAGTGATCTCCAAGGTTGGAGTCTGATGCCCTCTACCCGAATCAATCCAGGATTTCGAAGTAGAAATTTGGCTGAATCCTTCAACAACAGCAAATCTCCATAACGATCTGGATGTTTCGACTTTATAACTCTGGACCTAACAGACCATAGCTTTCCTATCCGAAGGCTTGAGACATCCTTTGACTGAGCAAAGCGAATTAGCGAATTATACATTCGAACGACATTTTCGAAATACTTCTGATTTTTATTGAAAATATTCTTATCGTGGACACCTCGCATCGCAACTGGATCATCTATTGAAGAGGCCTCTAATTTGCCTATCATCGCCATTTTAATCCAGAGTTCGGTATCCTCTGCCACCTCCAATTGGGAATTAAATAAGCCAACGCGATCAAAGAAGGTCTTTCTCACAGTCAGACCATTACCAGAGAACCAACCAGAACGACCAATAGGTGTCATCCTTTCAAACAACTCGTTTCCAGGAATACGCTCATTTAGTGTAGTAAGATTTAACCAATCTGGTCTGGGTCCGTCGTAGCTGTCGTAATAGTGCGCTCCTATAGCATTGTATACAGCATCAATATCCCGGTTCTCCTCTAAAATCCTAATATCCTTTGCGAATCGACCAGGTAAGTAATAATCGTCGGCATCTAAAAAGGCAATATATGATTCCGTGGCGTTCTCTATACCCAAGTTCCTAGACTCGGATCGACCGTGATTTTTACGATCAGGGTGTCGCAACACAGTTATCCTAGCGTCCTTCTCAGACCATTTTAGCGCAATGTCATGAGTATTGTCTGAACTCCCATCATCTATGATTATATAGTCTGTAACCTCCTTTTGAGCCAGAACGGACGCCATGGTTCGATCTAGGAAAACTGATGCATTAAATGCTGGAGTGATTACACTTATCATTTTAAGATCTTAAAATGGAGATATTCTTCTTTATTTGACGATTCGCATTCCGATAAAACTCAAAACTCGAAATTAACGCCTTGATCCTCCCAAGGTAGAACCAATACTCGAGAAGCAAGGTTAAATTCCTTTTTTTGGATCTTCTCAATCTGATGCTAATTCTAATAAATCGTTTAAGCGAAATAACGATGTCAGAAAACCATGAATTTATCTTAAAAGTATATTCTTTGCCTTCTAAGGCCGCTCTATACATATTTATGAGAGGTAAGGAATATGCATAGCCCAATCGCATTCTTTTCAGATAATCATAATTTAGTCTCTCATTTGGAATAAAATGTTTAAATGTTAATTCACGAGACCATTGAATTTGGTATCCACTTGCCACAATCAAATACCCTAATTCGTTATCACCTCCTGAGATTAACTTATTCCCGGTCCGATCAGTAAAAACTTGTTTAATATTAGACTCAAAGATTTCTGTCAAAATGCGTTTACGCATAAAAGCACCAGCACCATAGACATATTGTTTGGAATGCGTAAGGTCCGGGTAATCTTTATGTTGATCACCAACCGCATACATGACTCTAACCCTATCAAACCACTCTGGTTTATCTGACTCAATAAGTTCTGTTCCTATCCCCCCCAATATGGCAACTGATTCATTCTTATTCAAAATTTCGAGTCCAATCTCTAAATATTCTGCCCTCAACAAATTATCGTCATCACAAAACAACAAGAAATCCCCTTTTGCAGATTCTGTCCCCTTCTTTCTTGCATTTGATAGACCTGGTTTCTCTTCAAATAAAAGTCGCATTGGAAATGGTGAATCAAAACTTTCCCAAAGTTCCTGAACAATAATGCTAGTATTATCTGTAGAAGCATTATCCACAACTATTAATTCTACATCAGTTGAATTTGGAAGAATTAATTGAGATAAACAACGAATAGTTTGTTCTATCCTTAACTCACTGTTGTAGCAACATACTATAATTGAAATGGATCTATTTGGTCCATTTACTTTTGAATTCATCTATTTCTTTTTCTGTGTAAAGAGTGCACATTAAATTCGATGAGTAGATTCCATCTACAATCTCTCTAGGTAATTTAAACTGACTTTTCACCTTTTCATATAATAAAGCCGTATTCTTTTGTGCAGTTAGATTGTCAGATAACAGGTCGGGACAATCTACCTCTAAGAATTGAAATAAAGCTTCTCTATAACAGCCAAATAATTTCTCAAATGAAACAAGCATGAGATCAAAGTCATCGTCTTGATGTATAAAGAAATCTTGACTGCGGTCAAAAGTCATATTACAAATGTCGATACCAGTATAGGACTTGAATTCAGAATCGAACCATTTTTCCAAATAAAAAAAGTCCTTCCCGCTGATTGATTCGAGAATTTTGTCAATTGAATAATCTGTCAAGTTTCCAGATAATTTCGATGTCTGAAATTCACCACTTATTTGTTGTGCAACAGGGTCTCTGTATAAAGCAATAAACTTAACTTTTGTCTTCGGGTTATTTGACAAATAGTCCTTAACCTCCTTTGCTCTTGCTCCCCAAACATCCCTTATCCCCAAATCTTCACTTCGTTGAGACATCTTCTTGAGCCAAGGTTCTGTAAAATAGTGAATGTGAAAAACTGAACAATCTGGCATGTAATGTTTCAATGTCCTGGTAATCGTGCTACCACCAACTTTTCCCGAAGTATATACTAAAATGATGTAATCTGGATTCTTAGGATAATATGATTTAATGGAATTAAAACATCTTCTTATTGACCTTTTTACATTACGTCTCAATTTAATAACCAAATCTCGGTTAATGGGCTTCCATGATGATATCCCCATTTTTTTACCTAAAGCAATCAAAACAAAAAGTTTCTCTTTCTTTGATAGATTGGATGCGTATAATCGTTTGGTATAATGACGAACTAATTCATCGTCTATGGTTACAAGAGCTTTAATTGACTTTAAAATGACAGCAACCTCCAGATAGTATTTTTTATTGTTAAACAAATTACCTGAGGTGTTTGTGCTGTGATTCCTGTAATATGTATTGGTGGAATCGTCAAAAAAAACATCACCATTCTTAGCTATACTTGCCCACAAAAACCAATCCCCGCATATTCCGAAATTGGTCATTCTTTCCAATATCTCATTAGAAACCTCTTTTCGAAATACGACCGAACTAGCATTGTAAATATTCCCAAACTTGAAAAAACTGTTTAAAAGGTCAACTCCGTAATGTATCCCTGGGGCAATGGCACCGGCTTCATTAAGGTGTTCTCCATGTTCATCAACAATTACAGTTTTCGAGAAAAATAATGATGCTCCTGATGTAAAGGCATTTACCGCCTTCTGAAGAAAATCAACATCATTATAATCATCACTTTCAGCTATCCAAATCCAGTCTCCTTTAGCTAGGTCAATTCCTTTCTTCCATTGCTTGAAAGGGCTTCCAGAATTTACTTCATTAACTATAAAATGAGCCAGTTTAGGGTGATTTCGATACTTTTCAAGAACATTTAGACTAGCATCTGTACTCGAATCATCTAGGATAATTATCTCGTAATCTTTATATGTTTGATTGAGAATTGTTTCTAGACGGATGTCTAGAAATTCGGCATGATTGTAATTGGGAAGAACAATGGATATCAGATCCGCCATAAATTATCTTCCTTTATAGCTCATCTTAACAAGATCTTTTTGAATTGATCGTAGTCCAAAAATCCTGACTAGAATGTGAATGAGCATGCTATTGGTCTTTGTCTTAGTTAAAGATGAATCATATAGTTTATTGAAGTCAAAATAGTTTAGTTTTTGACTAGACGTAACTTCGCTATTTATCAAATTCAATAAATCGCGATTCAGAATCGGTAAAGTTGAAAAGTCTACCAAAACACAATTTTCATAATTTGACTTGTAAAAATTCAATATACACTTATTGTAGAATTTCCAAATTTGTAGAGCACGAATCAGTGAAATCCGATTGACTACATTTTTGGATCGATTCGCTCTTCGAATTAATGATGAGACTACCTGACACGGATCTCTCCATATCAATAAAAAGAATATCCCATCATGGCAACTATTCCACTCAGGTAAAAAAATTGTAGTACGCGGATCCTTCCACCCCCAAAGTTGAAATTTTCGACTTCGATTTTTTATCAATTTTAGAGCTTTTGATTGAAAGTCAGACTCGTTGATTGGGACTCTTTCGAATACAATCCATCCTTTTGACTTGGTATCATTTAAGCATATTAATTGTTCATGAAAATGGACAAAATCTTCATCCTCGAAATGACCATTAACATTTCCTATTCCTTTTCCCATTAGATTACCATCGTCTATTTGGAGTCCACAGTTTTGTAACCAACTTGCGGTTAAAGAAGTACCGGATCGATGCATTCCTGTGATACAGAGAATGTTGGAAGATTTGGAATTGTTCAAAAGACAGATTTTTTCACTGCAGTTGCAATCACATAATACAGGTCCGTCCGAGAATTGAACACTTCACGTTGTATATTCTCATATTCAATTCGTACTCCGACACGGCGGAGCTCTTTTCTAAACATGTTCAAGTCTCCATGAGTCTTTCTGTCTTCTACTTCTTTTCCTTCTGAGAAATTCCAAAGGTCGTCTGTGCCAGGAACAAGGTCAATTGTAAAAATGGCTTTACCTCCCTTTTGCAATAAGGATCGCACCTTTTTTAAAATTTTTCTTCTCATGCGTTTTGGCATATGCTCAATAACTGAAACGGAATAAATGACATCAAACTTCTTATTGCTTTTGAAATTGGTGAAGTCGACGTTGAATGATCTTATGCCCTTTGAAATCTGCTCATAGTCCAAAAAGCCCCATTCGTTCCACTCCGCTTTCTCCTCGGCTAAACGAACCTTGCTATGTAAATCCACGGTGGTCACCTCAAATCCGAGCTCATTAAATGCAATAGGTAAAGGACAAACACCAGCTCCCAGATCCAGAATAGATCCTGGTTGCAAGTTTTCAATTTGCTCATATATCCAAGTATACTCGAATACACGAGGGTAATGACTCGTATAAAATCCGAGTTTGCTCCTGGAGATATCGGATAGATAAAGTAAAAGGTCTGGCCTATTCACCTCCCGAAAGGCTCTATTCAAATCTTGCGATCCAATATCCCTTTTATGATCAGTTTGGCCTTTCGTCGCGGCTACGACTGTTATATCGCGATAATGACCTATTATGGCAATCTCATCAAATTCATCGGACCCGATTATCAGGTTCAAAATTGATTCGTAATAATAGGTGATGTGAGAAGTGAATTCGGGTTGATCATGATAGGCACCAACAACTATTCGCCCATCGGATTTAGCAATTATTCCCTTAACCAATGAATAAAAATCATCAGACGACTTCTGGTGGATCAATACGTCAAAGCACAAAATCAGATCGGCTTGTTTTATGTCCGGATCTGTAAGTGCTTTGGTACTGAATGACCATTCTGGTCTTTTTGATCTTGAAAGAACAAGTGATTGCTCCGAAACATCCAGCCCAGTGTATTGTTCGAAATTAAAACCTTTCATCAATTCAAGATCACCGCAACCCACATCTAAAACTGGCTTATTTTGAAAAGGATAGCTTGAATAACGGATAAGGCGCTGTTTATACTCCAAAGTCGCGCCTCTGGACCCAACCCCACTGCCTAATCCCGGGTACTTCGCATATCTGAAACTCCAGAAAATCGCATTATTTAATGACCTGTTTAATTGTTCATTTAAGATATCATTTAATTCCTGTATGGCTTGATCTGCTAAGGGCAAGTTCATGCCCTTTAACCGCATATGCTCATCCAATCTGTCGTGAAAATGCAGTACCACAGGCCTTGCATCTGGTAAACCGTAGTTTGAAAGGTGTGTGGGAAAATTATGGGCTAGATCCAAGTATGAAACTGTCTTACCCATTTGAGTCATTGCCATCGCAAAACCCAATTGGTCGGCATGCTTTTCATATTCTACTCCGAAGAGGTCTTTATTTTCAATGCACCATTTAGACCATTTCTTCCAATGAATGGATAAATCATGAATAAACTCTGCAGCGATCAGATAGAGTCCTCCGTTACAATTATTCGCGACAGTCTTGTCCCCATCTTTATTATTTAAGCTGGTTTTTACAGTCGATACCGGCAAACCTGCCTTTTCATAAGCCTTACGAATAAGCTCAAATGGTGGATTCGGCAGATCTACTATTTTGGAATAAACAGGCTGATCAAAATTAAGATCAAATGGTGCAACAAGAGCTGTATCACAATCCATTAGAGCAACGTACTCCCCCTGCGGCAAATCAAAAAAGTAATCAAGTTGTAATAGTTTATTACAATATAAATTAGTCGGATCGAATGGTGCATTGTGATAATGCAGAATAACATTTAATTCAACCAGGAAATCTTTGATCGCATTAGAGGGCGAACCAACAATATGGACATGAATAAATGCCGGACTAATGTTTTGTGCCAACAACGAATTGACCCAAACATAGCACTGGGCATCCATGATGGGGTTGGAGTCAAGTAAACATGAAAAGTGGACTTTGTTATTTTTGCTCATTTAGTTTGATCTAAATACTCCAATGAGGGTAATTGACTAATAAAAAATTCTTCATCTTCTTTAGAAAAGAGAGTTTGCCAACTTGTAATGGTTGCCTTGTTAGGTGATAATCCAACTTTCTCTCGGATCGGATCAATTTTCTTGTTGATTCCTAACCGTAATTTTAAATATTCTTGAGGAAAGAACTTCTTGCATATTGATTTATAAACCGTTTTTGGATCCCGTTTCAAATCTTCAAATCGTATAATCAACAAATCGTCTTGAGGTTGATTCATCCAGGAATTTAGATGATGATACCAATGCTCAACTATATTCATATCGGGGTAAGCTTCTCTGCCCAGCCCTCCGTACCAATCAATCTTCTTTCTTAGAAATTCGCTAAAGGATATTCCGTCCCAACTAGTCGAATAGAACTTTGATCGATAAATGGAGGAAATTACAGCTCTACCGTCTCGGTAGATATATATCCTTCTTTTCTTTTTCTTTACCTCTTCTGGAAAGAAATGAGACCCAAATAATTGGTGGTAGGGTTCACCGCTCTCAAGCAAAATCTTGTTAGACCAATGCCCATAATAAATCGCACCATTCGAAGATAAATTCTGGCCTCTATAAAAATTCCGGGCAATAAAAGCCTCCAGAAAATGGGTTCCACTTCTAGGATGAGAATATATTGATATGTGCTCTTTCATTTATCCATTGATATTGCGGTCCATTGTCCAACAAATTGTACAGGAGCGAGGCCTTCGCTAATTCCGGTTATTCGAATATTTGCAATACAAGAATCGTAAAAGTAGATTGCTCCTCTCGTTTTATCCTCTTTTGACTCATTTATAGCGACGCCAATATTGTAGTGGCCTTGGCCCAAATTCAAACTTTCGATAGACGAATTAACTACAACAGTTCCTTTTTCCTCAAAAAGCATTTCGGAAAACAAGGAAAAGAAATTAGCAACTTGTTTCGTGTCTTTATCAATAAAGGAATAGTTTATCCAATATGCGTTTACGTTAGGCGAAACCTTTAGTGTAAGTCTAAATGTATAACTCTGATTAAAAGTCAATGGATAATAACCATCTGGTGATTCAATCTGTCTATCAATATCAAGAATCTCAAAAGATTTAACTGAGATTAATTCGCCGCCATGCTGAACCCTATCCCTTTGTTTGAATTGATTGTAATAAGATTGTATTGCCGTCCCTACATCTCCGCTTAAATTATGAATAGTCCCTTTCTCCAATAAATAGGCAAGATTACTAATCCTAGCAATTTGAGGCATAGTATGTGAAACAAATACAACTGCACAATTAGTCAGGAGTTCCCCTAGTCTTGTTAAACACTTCATTCGAAAACCAACGTCCCCAACCGCTAAAACTTCGTCGATCAGCAAAACATCTGGCTCCATCTGGGCAGCAATGGCAAAACCTAACCTTACCTTCATCCCAGAACTATAATGTTGTACCGGCATATCAATAAACTCTTTCAACTCAGCAAATTCGATGATCTGATCAAGTTTATTGTCTATCTCTTTTCGCGAAAACCCAAGGACAGCTCCATTGTTGTAAATGTTCTCCCTACCTGTCAAAATTGGATTGAACCCCGCTCCTAACTCGATGAGTGCCCCGATGCGGCCATGCATGGTAATAGTCCCCTCGTCAGGCATGATCAGGCCATTCAGCATTTTGAGCAAGGTAGACTTACCCGCCCCGTTATGGCCAATTAAACCCAGACATTCGCCCCTACGTAGCTCAAAACTGATATCCCGGACCGCCCAGAATTCCCTGGGTCGTAGATCGGAAGAAGCAGAAGAGCCCAAGACGTTGCCGAACAAGTCCTTGAGCCCGTACCAAAGTCCTGTTTTTAGATCTTTACAGAATTTCTTGGAAACTCCCTCTACCTTGACTAATATTTCGCCCTTCTTTTCCATCCTAAGCATTCATTCGTTCGACAAGTATCGGTATTGAAATTCGATAAACTACCAAACCGACAAAGGCCAGAGGCATACACAATACCAGAACAGTAAAGAAGTATTCCAAATTTTCCGGTGACGTTTCCGTAGCAACATCCCTGGCTGTCAGAATGAAAGGAGTAAACGGATTGTACTGCATCACTGTCCTTAGCATGCCACTTTCGGGTATGGCATAAACCACCGGTGTAACGTACATTAAAAACCGTAAACCTGTAGCGACCAAACGCCCAATATCCTTATACAGAAGAGCAATTGGAGTTAATAATACTCCTATGGTAAACCCAAAGAAAATTGCGCTTAGTAAGACCGGAATGAGCAGTAACAGACTATGATGATATCCAACATCAAAAACGAACAAAAAAATGATCAACAGCAAAACCTTTGGAAAGGAGTTGAACAACAATTTGTAGAATCCGGAGAGTAACAAGGCCTCTTTGGGGAAATTTATCTTCGATAAGACAGATTTCGCAGCCGAAGTATTCAGCGTGGGAGCATTGATGGACTGTACAATTATGGACCAGATCAAGGTGCCTGAGAAAGCATAAATTGGGTATGGTATTCCCGTATCAGATAACTTAACTGTGCCGGAACTGTTAAGGACGATCCAAACCAAGGCCGTCATCAAAGGAGTAATGAATAACCAAAGTATCCCCAAAATAGATTGACGATACTGTCCTTTGATATCCCTCGTTGCCCATTGGCGTGCTAAGAAGCGTGATCTGTACAGGTCGGTAAGACTATCTTTGAAGACCTTAAAAGGTCTCGCTTGTCGGCCCTTCCGATAAATTCTGGTTTCCACAGTTCAGGTAAGTAGGTTTGCACGAAGGTAGAAATTCTAATCCAAACGTCCGTGAACTAAGTGGAGTTTGAATCAAGATGTGTTTAGAACTGGTAGCCGTAGTGTTTGAGCATAGCTTCGGTCCGATCATTGATCAGTTGGATCTGCTCTTTTGTGAGTTCCTCTTTATAGTTGCCGCTACCACCCTTACGAAAAAAATTGATGGAATTCTTCCCGTATTGTTTGCCGTAATCCCAGCCTTGGTCGCTTACCTTTTTCCGCAAGCTGTCTATGGTATTCTGACGGTAAATATCAGTCAACAGGTCATCGGTTAATTCCAAGTCACAGAATTTGGCCATATTTTGCATTTGCCTTAAGGGGTCTACAAGTAAGTCCTCGTAACGGACTGTCAATATCTGTGCATCATGCGGATTGTTATTCCAGGACTTGGTATGTTCCATCCAGGTACTTTTGTACAACCCCTTACCACCATTTAACATGGCCTCAAAAGACACCTCTTCAACCCCACTCATATTTAAAAAGTGGTAGTAAGAGACATAAACATCCCGTGGATCCCGGATCAGGTGAATAACGCGTTTATGATGATACATGGGAAGATCATGTGTCTTAAAGTGCATGGTATTAAAAATGCGCTTATAGTAATTTTTTGCATGTACGTCGGGGATCAATTCGCTAACCAACTTTGGCGGTATTGTAGACGATGCCGACCCTAACAACATCCCTGTTAGCAAATTCTGGACCCAGGTATTACCCGATTTTGGATATCCGGCAATGAAAATATCCTTGGGTTCACTGTATGTGATTGGTTTGTAGCCTTCTTGCACAAACCGATTGCGTATGCGTCCGGATATGTTCTTTTCAAAGATCTTATCAAATAATGAACCTAGACTCATCACACCTCTAGTCTTGGTAAAAATGATCCCATGTGATCTGCAGACCGAGGTCACAACTGATCAAATTGTTGTAATTCAAATATTTTTTCGCCTTGTCGATCTGAGCCAAGGAATCCCTCACATCCCCTTTTCGGGCCGGTCCGTGATGGGCCTTTAACTGAATTCCTGCCAATTGTTGCAACTGTTCCCAGAGTTCGTTTAAGCTGATCCGCTGCCCACAAGCCACATTATAGACCTGGTTGGCCGCTTCAGGTCCTGCAAAGAACGCACGTATATTGGCCTGCACAGCGTTTTCAACAAAGGTAAAATCCCGTGTTTGGTCTCCATCACCATGAATGGTAGGAGGAACATTGTCTTTTAGCGCTTGCATAAAGAGTGGGATGACCGCGGCATAGGGTCCATCCGGGCTCTGCTTGGGTCCGAAAACATTAAAATACCTTAATCCGACAGTCTCTATTCCATAACTTCTGCAGAAGACATCGGAATAAATCTCATTGGCCAGTTTGGTGACTGCATAGGGAGAAAGTGGGTTTCCGATCCTATCCTCCACCTTGGGTAATTCCAGGCTATCACCGTAGGTGGACGATGAAGCTGCATAGACCATTCGTTTGACGGTTGAGCTCTCCTTTTGGGCGATCAGCATGTTGACAAAGCCCGTTACATTTACCTCATGGGAAGTAAGCGGATCATCCAGGGAACGCGGGACAGATCCAAGCGCAGCTTGGTGAGATACAAAGTCGATCCCACTCATGGCCTCTCTACAAGTCTCAAGATCTCGTATATCCCCTTCTATGTATTCGAAGGAGGGATGATTAAAGAATTCTCTGATGTTTTCTTCGGATCCGGTAGCCAAATTATCCAAAACCCTGACCTTGCCAGCCTTGTGATTCAGGAGATATTCCACCAAATTACTCCCAATAAAGCCGGCACCTCCTGTTATCAGGAAGCTGAGTTTCGTTATATCTTCAGTATGAAATTTATTTTGATACATTACAAACGGCCATCGACTATATCATCCGCGAGTATACCTTTTACATCATAGATCACAGAATTACTGCTGGACATCAATTCTAAATTTAGCGATTTGAACTCATTGTGTGCCACACAAAGTACAATCACATCATAACTTGCGTCATCTTTCAGCTCCTCTTCCAAATTTAGTCCGTATTCTTCATGAACTTCCTCCGAAGCGGCCCAGGGATCATAAAGTTCCACATCTAAACCATAAGACTTGAGTTCAGCAATAACATCGACGACTCGCGTATTTCGAATGTCCGGGCAATTTTCTTTAAAGGTAACTCCAAGTACCAAAGCCTTTGCTCCTTTTACCGGGATCTCCTTTTGGATCATGAGCTTGACTACTTGAGAAGCCACATGGGCACCCATACTATCGTTCATTCGACGCCCGGCCAGTATGATCTCAGGGTTATAGCCCGCAGACTCAGCTTTCTGGGCCAGATAGTAAGGATCAACTCCAATACAGTGTCCTCCAACCAATCCGGGTGTAAATTTTAGAAAGTTCCACTTGGTTCCGGCAGCTTCGAGAACAGCGCGGGTGTCTATGTCCAGAAGGTTGAAGATCTTGGCCAGTTCATTGACAAAGGCAATATTGATATCGCGCTGGGAGTTTTCGATGACCTTGGCAGCCTCGGCTACCTTGATGGATGGCGCCAGATGAGTCCCGGCTGTGATCACAGAAGCATAGAGGCCATCAATGTACCTGGCCACTTCCGGGGTAGAACCAGAGGTAACTTTGAGTATTTTTTTAATGGTATGATTCTTATCTCCCGGGTTGATCCGTT
This sequence comes from Aureitalea marina, assembly GCF_002943755.1. NCBI lineage: Bacteria > Pseudomonadati > Bacteroidota > Flavobacteriia > Flavobacteriales > Flavobacteriaceae > Aureitalea > Aureitalea marina. Next base: position 484,981 of record NZ_MQUB01000001.1, on the reverse strand, counting down.
CCGGCGAATAACCTGCAAAGAAGTCCTTGTTAAAGATTAGGCCCGATTCCTTCTCCAATATGGGCACACAGACCTCTTCGGTCAATCCGGGATATACCGTAGACTCATAAATGACGATCTGCCCGGGCTCTAAAATGTTACCGACCGTTTCACTGGCTTTTTCCAATGGAGTTAATACAGGTTTGTTCTGGGAATCGGTGGGTGTAGGTACAGTAATGATAAACACATCGGATCCCTTCAATTCCTCAGGCTCAGAAGTAAATCTCAATCCCGATTCACCATCCTGCATGAGAGCAGCTGCCAACAGCTCCTCTTCCACCTCCAGGGTGTGGTCTTTTCCCTGTCTGAGTTCGGTAATCCGAGCCGTGTTGATATCGAATCCTATCACCCGGTATTTTTCGGCAAAAGCCACAGCCAAGGGTAGGCCTACATAGCCCAGTCCGATAATCACAATTTGGGGGTTTTCTTTCATGAGAACTTTAGATGAGCGATTGCCAAAGATACCTGAAATCTGTCCAAAGCGACCAATTCTGATAGTAGGATTTATTGATCCTGACCTTATCCGGCCAGATCACTTCATTGTTATAAGCATTGGGATCTTCCTGGCTTAACAACAAGGTATCTTCCTGTTTGTACTTAATGCTGGCCGGCCCGGTAATCCCGGGGCGTAACTCCAAGATGAGACGATCTTCGCCTTGCAGCTGATCCGCATAACCAGGTATATCCGGTCGGGGTCCCACCAAACTCATCTGCCCGATGACCACCTGCCAAAGTTGGGGCAACTCGTCCAGTTTGGAATTTCTGAGCCACTTCCCAAATGGCGCAGTAGCCCGCTTCATTTCCCTTACATCCAGATGATCTGAACCTTTCAAGGATCTAATCTTACAAAGTTTGAACCCTTTGCCATGCCTACCTATGCGGTGCTGACAAAAAAGACCAAATTGAGCCGTACTCAAACTGGCGAGCAAAATCAGAAGAAGCACAATGGGCAATGAGACTAAAGCAAGAGGAAGGCCGATCAAAAGATCCACCACGCGCTTTAAAAGATGTTGGGCCGAACTCATCTGGCCAGGAAGTTATTTCTTCTTTGTAAAACGCCGTCGCAGTCGTCCCAAAAATGAAGGTTTGACAGCATCTTCGTGATAACCCTGACCGTAGCCATAACCATAGCCGTAGCCGTAGCCGTAGCCGTAGCCGTAACCCAAAACTCCCTGTTTTCCGAAGACGTTCATCACAAAACTGATATTGGATACCTCCCCAGTCTTGTATTTTTCATTGATAATACTAAGCATGGCCCGCTTGGTGTAATTCTGGCGGATCATATACAGTGTGGCATCGGCATAGTCAAGTAACCCAGCTGCATCAGAAACTAGACCAATTGGTGGTGAATCTATCACAATATATTCGTATTCCCCTTTTAGTTCAGTTATAAGATCCTGCATTCGCTCACTGATCAATAGTTCCGATGGGTTAGGAGGGATCGGGCCGGAAGTGATTATTCGCAAGTTTGGGGTACCTGATTCTTGTATGATCTCTTCCTTGCTGGCCTGCCCGATCAAATAGTTGACCACTCCAACAGAATTGTCAATATTAAAATCGCCAAATATCTTGGGCTTACGTAAATCTAATCCCAAGAGTAAAGTCTTTTTATTGCTTAGGGCCAAAACGGAAGCAAGATTCATGGAGCAGAAGGTCTTTCCTTCCCCACTGATTGAAGAGGTGATCAACACCGTCTTGCTTCCTGCTGTCCCCAACCTGCGATATATATATTGCAGACTGGAGCGTAACCCCCTGAAGGCTTCAGAAATAGCCGATTTAGGCTGGTCCAAAACTACCAAATTAGTTTCAGCCCTCGACTTTCCAATATATCCCAGTATAGGTATGTCCGAGAGCCGTTCCACGTCTTTTACGGTATGGATACGGTTATCCAGGAATACAATTAAAAAAACGACAACCAAAGGAACTATTAATCCTACCACGCCGGCAAGAATGTAATTGAGCTTATTGTTTGGCCCAACCTTGCCTCCTCCGGTATCCTTGGCCAGGTCGATGACTTGAACGTCACTCACATTGGCCGCTCTTACCAGATCAGCTTCGGAGCGTTTGGATAAAAACAGATTATAGGTGCCTTGTGTGAGATCATATCGACGCTGAATCTTGATCAGGTCCTGCTGTTCCTTAGGTAGTTGCCTTATCTCACTTTCATAGCGGGCGATATCACCTTGCACTGTGATTAACTCCTGCTGCTTAAGACTTTTGGTGGAGCGTATGTTCTCAAAAAGTATTTCTTTAACCGCATCTATCTGACGGTCAATGTCTAGAAAGATAGGTGCTCCTTCCCGATATGAATACTGCAATTTATTCCGCTCTTCCGCCAGAGAGACTATCCTACCAACACCGGCAACTATACTAGACTCACTAATATTTGCCACTGAGGGTGCAGGAACGCTGGAATAGTCCGTGCGGTTGAGAAGATAATTCTCCAAAATGTTGTAATAGTCAATTTCGCGATCTATGCCCTCTTTCCGCAGATCCAATTCATTTATCCGGTTGTTGAGCAGGGTTCCTTCTGCTCCCAGGTCATATATCTTGTTCCTATCCTTAAATTGGTTCAGTTCGTCCTCTACACTCTTTAACTGGACGGTTTGTTCTGCCAAAGTGCTGTCAATAAAGCGAATGGTGTTGGTGGCAAATTCATTTTTTTGTTCCAACAGGTTCTCGCTAAATATACCCACAGAAGTATTCAAATAGTCTACCAGACGCTTTTTGTTGGTTCCTACCAAACTGAGTAATAAGGTGGACGAGCCATCGGATTCTGGTCTGACACCGATCCCCATATATTTGCTTACAGTAGAATTAAAATTCTGAAATTGAAAATAATACGGTTGGTTCGGAATTGGCCTCCACCCTCTCACTGGCATTAACCTAACATTGAGAAAAGGCAACCGTATGATATCCCCTAACTTAAAGTCTTCGCGAAATTCACCTACAGGTGTAGGAATTCCACCCCGGCGTTTATTACCAAACCACTGTGTATTGGCCCTATCTGACTCAAAATTTACACTTAGCGTATAGTTCACAGAATCTCTGAATTCCACTTTAAATTGCCTCCAAAGGGCTTGAGGCCTTTCAAGATCCAATTCAACCTGAAATGGTACCCGGCCGTATGCATCCACCTGCTGATAATCCCCATCGGTCAAATAATTGACATAGAATTGCAACCTATCGACGACATCTTCATTATGCGTCCTGGACTTGAGTACGACCATAGCGGTATTGACCTTATCTGTAACTCCTCCCCAATTAAAGGTCAAGCTGGTATTGGATGTAAAAAAGGGATTCTGTTTATCCTTTATGTTAATGATATTCTGCATGCGATAAACAGGCAGCTTGCGGACGCTGATATAATAGGCCACCCCGAAAGCGATCAGCAAAGAAACAACAAAGACGGGCCAGTACCTTAGGAGTTTAGCCAAAAACCCTTGAATGTCAAATTGAGCGTGTATCTCCTGCTTATCGGCCTCCTCGTAGATCATAAGCTGATAAACAGTAAGATGGTGGTGGTGGCCGCCGTTAACACTAACACAATATCCCGGAAAGTTTGTAGCCCTGTTGTACCGGAGCCTATGGCTTTCTGCGGTAAAGGATTGATCAGGATAAGGTCATTTGGTTGAATATAGTAGTAAGGCGAATTCATCGCATTCAGATCGTTGAGATTGATGTGGTGAACCTTTTGCCCTATGGGATATTGACGGATGATGATCACATCGGATTTATCTCCGGTTACGGGAATATCCCCACTATTCGCTATGGCCTCCATGATTGATACCTGATCCCGATAAATAATGTTGGAACCCGGTCCGTTTATCTCCCCGGCAATAGTATATCGGATACCAGCCAGTTTGACGGTCACAAAGATCTGGGCCTCTTCCTTGAAGTAGTCCTTTAACAAGCGTTCTTCAATATCCTTCCGGACCTCCTCTACCGTCATACCCAAAACAGGTACCTCTCCTAAACTGGGAATCCGGATATTTCCGTGTCTATCCACAACAAATCCATCTCTGTAGAGTCGCTCTTCTGTAGTTGCATTAGGGTTACCCTCTCCAATGGGGTTAAAAAAACCAACTGTTTCCTGGTCCAGGGCTTTCACACGTATACTAAGCAGGTCGTTAATCTGCAAACGGTAAGGCGGCTGAGATTTCTGCAGGCTGATCAAACTATCAACTTGCTGTTCTTCGCTAGGCTGTAAATAGGTCAGTTGCTTGGTGGTAATGCAGGATGTTGCCATTAATCCAAAGCAAATGACGAGTAAGAGGGGGTAGAACTTCATTGTAGGTAAGTTGCTCTGAGCAAATATAACGGAATTGGCCAAAACTTAACATTCACAGCCGCGCTTAACACATTTTATTGCATTTTAGCGGCATGAATCTGGCCACTGTAGAGTATATAGCAAAATCATTTGGAGAGCGGGTGCTGTTACAGGATATTTCCTTTGGCATCAATGCGGGCCAAAAAATTGGCCTGGTGGCCGGCAACGGATCCGGAAAAACAACACTCTTACGAATTATTGCCGGGCTGGATCAGGCAGACAAAGGCCAGGTAGTGTTTAGAAAAGGGATCACCATGGCCCTGCTGGAGCAAGAACCTGATCTGGACCAGGACTTGACCATAGAGCAAACCATATTTGCCGATGATAAACCAGTTCTAAAGGTCATTGAAGACTATCAATCAGCCTTATCCGATCCAGATGATATTGAAGCCCTGGAAAAGGCCACAGACGCCATGGAGGCGGCCCAAGGCTGGGATTTTGAGACGCGTTACAAGCAGTTGCTTTCACGCCTGATGCTGGACCCCATCGATCAAAAAGTAAAGAATCTGTCCGGTGGCCAAAAGAAGCGCTTGGCCCTGGCCAATGCACTTCTGCGGGATCCAGACCTGCTTTTGATGGACGAACCGACCAACCATCTGGACTTGGAAATGATCGAATGGCTGGAGGAATGGTTGAATCGGGAAAAATTGAGCCTGCTCCTGATCACTCACGATCGCTACTTCCTGGACCGTGTATGCAATGAGATCATCGAGCTGGACCAGGGAAAACTCTACACCTACAAAGGAAATTATTCCTACTTCCTGGAAAAGAGAGAAGCGAGGATCCAACAGGAAAAGGTCGAACTGGGAAAGGCCAGACAACTTTATAAAAAGGAATTGGAGTGGATGAGGCGACAACCCAAGGCCAGAACCACGAAAAGCAAATCCAGGATCGATGAGTTCTCCAATATCAAGGAACGCTCACGCAATCGCAGAAAAGAGCATGTGGTGCAATTGGAGATCAATATGGAACGCTTGGGGACCAAGGTGGTCGAGCTGCACAACATTAGCAAGTCCTATCCTGAAAATGAATTATTTAGCGGCTTCAGCTATAACTTTCTCCAAGACGAACGAGTAGGTATCATTGGAAAGAACGGCAGCGGAAAAACTTCCTTACTCCGTTTGATCACAGGTTCTGACAAGCCGGATAGCGGAAAGGTGGTTGTCGGTGAAACAGTCAAGTTTGGGCACTACAGCCAGGCCGGTATCGAGCTAAAACCCGGTATGAAGGTCATTGATCAGATCAGGGAGTTTGGGGATTATATTCCGCTGAAGAAGGGGAAACAGATCTCTGCAAGTCAACTCCTGGAGCGTTTTCTGTTTGACCGTAAGCAACAATACGACTATGTCGAAAAACTGAGTGGAGGAGAGAAAAAACGGCTCTACCTCTGCACCGTGCTCATCGGTAATCCCAACTTCCTCATCCTGGACGAACCCACCAACGACCTGGACATTGTGACCTTGAATGTATTAGAGAATTTCTTGCTGGACTTTCCGGGTTGTGTGCTCGTAGTTTCCCACGACCGATATTTTATGGATAAGATCGTGGATCACTTATTTGTGCTGGACGGGAGAGAAATAAAGGACTTCCCCGGGAATTATTCGGATCTTCGGGAGTATCGCTTACTGAACCCGCCAAAAAAGGAATCATCAAAGCAACCGCAAAAGAGTAACTGGAAGGAAAATAAAGAAGGGGCAAGTTTGAGTTACCAGGAGCAAAAAGAACACCGGAAGCTGGAAAAGGAAATAGCCAAACTTGAGCTTGAAAAAGAGAAGCTGGAGGGGCTCTTTGCGACGGAGAACTGGTCCGGGGATGAGATCGATAAGCAGTCCAGGAAATTAGCGGACATCATTCAGCAGTTGGATGAGAAGACAGAACGCTGGATGGAATTAGAAGAAAAGCGGGAGTCGTGAGTCGTGATTCGTGAATGGTGATTCGTTATTTGTGAATAGCGATTTACAATTCTTAGATATTTTTGATTTCTTGCCTAATCTGGTCTAAAAAATGGATCACAAAACCCTGACAACATGGACAACGGCCATGGAACTGACCCGATCAATTTATTCAATCACTCAGACTTTCCCAAAACAAGAACAATACGGAATTACCCGTCAAGCAAGAAGAGCTGCAGTTTATGTACCTTCCAATATAGCAGAAGGTTGTGCGAGGAAAAGTGATAAAGAGCTTTCTCATTTTATTCATATTGCTTTAGGATCTCTTGCCGAATTGGAAACCCTGATCTTAATATCCTATGACCTTGGATACATTGAACAAACAACCCCAACTGAGCTTAAAATAACCAGACTAAGAAAACTGCTTCTGGGCTTGAGAAAGTAGGTAAATTCACCCCGTGATAGGTAGTAGTTAATAAGAATATACCCTCCCATTCACCACTCACGAATCACGAATCACCAAAAAATCTATCTTCGCACAAACCCTGTACTATGCTAAAAATAGCTCTGGCATATCTAAGATTCTTAACAAAGTCTCTGCACCTCCACGGAATCCACTCCCCTTTTGTGTATGAGTTCCAACAAAGATGTGTTAAGGATAGAAACCGTTATCCGGAGTACAAGATCTTGGAGCAACACCGAATGGCCTTATTAAATCGGCGGGATGCCATTGAGGTAACTGACTTGGGAGCGGGATCCAGGGTATTTCGGTCGGATGTGAGAAGTGTACGATCCGTTGCCAGAAATGCGGGGATCGGTAGTCATAGACAGCAACTACTTTTCAGATTGTGCCGGTATTTCAACATAGGTTCTGCTCTGGAATTGGGAACTTCATTAGGAATGGGTAGTCTGGCCATTAAATTGGCTTGCCCCGAAGTTCACTTGGTAACGGTTGAAGGCTGTCCTAATACAGCCCATGTTGCCGAAGCAGAATGGCTTCATACCGGTGTAGATGGAATTGATCTTAGAAGGCAGTCATTTGAGGAATTCTTTGAGACCCTCGAGGAAGAACGATTCGACCTTATTTATATCGATGGAGACCACAGTTATGCAGGCACCATGGCCGCCTTTGATCGGTTCGAGGCGAACTGTACGGAAAACGGAATGATGATCTTCGACGATATCTATTGGAGCCAAGAAATGACCCGAGCCTGGGAAGAGATCAGACAGAACCCAAGAATTAGTGTAAGCATTGACAGCTTTGGATGGGGCATTGCCTTCTTTAGAAGAGAGCAAGAGAAGCAGCATTTTTACCTCAGGGTGTAACAGGGAGGCACATTAGGCGTCTAATACAAAAATTAACTAATTTGCTTCACGCTTTACCATCGCGTAGTCTATGAACTCAGTGATCAAGATCAGGGAAATCAAACGAGATTTTCCACTCGGACAAGAGGTTGTAAAAGTCCTGAAAGGGATAGACCTGGATATTGAAAAAGGTGAATATGTCGCCCTAATGGGACCATCTGGTTCCGGGAAATCGACCCTGATGAACCTATTGGGATGTCTGGACACTCCGACTTCTGGTTCCTATCTTCTGAATGGCAAAGACGTGAGTAATATGTCGGACGATGAATTGGCCGATATCCGGAATACCGAGATCGGTTTTGTGTTTCAGACTTTTAATCTATTACCTCGGACAACCGCTCTCGAAAATGTAGCACTTCCTATGATCTACGCAGGGGCCAGTAAAAGCCAACGCGCGGATCGCGCTTCGGAAGTATTGACGGATGTGGGATTGGCAGACCGAATGGACCACAAGCCCAATCAGCTTTCCGGGGGTCAGCGCCAGCGGGTCGCCGTAGGGAGAGCCCTGGTCAATAAGCCCTCCATCATTTTAGCGGATGAGCCTACCGGTAACCTGGATTCCAAGACCTCGGCCGAGATCATGGATCTGTTTGACGAGATCCACTCTGCGGGAAATACCGTGATCATTGTTACTCACGAAGAGGACATAGCCGAACATGCTCATCGAGTGATCCGCCTCAAAGACGGTATGGTAGAAAGCGATATCCGCACCAAATAGTTATCTTTAGTCCATGAATGTGGACCTCTCCAATCCTATTGTTTTGATCGTTGGCGGCGCCTTGCTGATCATGGTGCTCTACTTCTGGAACAAGACCAATACCAGCAGGGCCAGTGCCCGCAGGCGGAGGAGTTTTAGAACTGGTTATTACGAGCGAAAAGAGGAGCGGAACAAAGAAGATAATTCCGGAAGGGATACCACTCAATAGAATTTGCTATGAAGATCTACACCAAAACAGGAGATCAGGGGACCACTGCTCTCTTCGGTGGTACACGAGTACCCAAACACCATGTCAGGATCGAATCCTATGGAACCGTGGACGAGCTTAATTCTCACCTCGGACTTATCCGGGATCAGGAGATCAATCCACACTACCAGGATGTTCTTATCGGGGTTCAGGATAAACTATTTACCGTCGGCGCCATCCTGGCTACCGACCCGGAGAAAGCTGTCCTGAAAAGTGGAAAGGAGCGCTTAAATATTCCCAAGATCAGTGAAGGGGATATCGAATTTCTCGAAAAGGAGATGGATCAAATGAACGATGCGCTTCCTCCTATGACCCACTTCGTCCTGCCCGGAGGACATACTACGGTGTCATATTGTCATATTGCCCGCTGTGTTTGCCGAAGAGCCGAGCGTTTAGCCACCTTGCTACATGAAAATGAGGGGATTGACACCCGGGTATTGCAATATCTTAACCGACTTTCTGACTATCTCTTTGTACTGGCACGGAAGTTGTCCCATGATCTGCAGGCAAACGAGATAAAATGGGTGCCTGAGAAGTACTAAGCCCATCTCAATAGCCTTTGTAAGATATTGTTTTTCAATACTTTACAAATGTTCTTTTTCACGACGTGTAAATAATTTCGATTTTTCTTGACTTTTTAATCGAAAAATATATTTTTGCAGGAAAATTAAACCTGTTTGTCATGTATTGGACCTTAGAACTGGCATCTTATTTAAGCGATGCCCCCTGGCCGGCGACCAAGGACGAATTGATCGATTATGCGATCCGAACAGGAGCTCCCCTAGAGGTTGTTGAAAACCTGCAAGCGATCGAAGATGAAGGAGATTCCTACGACTCGATCGAAGAGATCTGGCCGGACTATCCCACAGATGAAGATTATCTGTGGAACGAAGATGAATACTAAACCAAACTAACATAAAAAGTCTCGCTAGCGAGGCTTTTTTTTTGGGAGCATTATTGGCTCCTAAAAACCGTTAAAGCTTTGGCGGAGTCTATTTTTTGGCGTTTTTTTGTACTTCCTGAAAATGGCAGTAAAACAAGACTCCCGTTGCCAAAAACCAAGAATAGAACATGGGAATTTTAGATAATGTACTCAAGGTATTTGTCGGTGACAAATCCAAAAAAGATATTGGGGAGATCCAACCCCTAGTCAAAGAGATCAAAAAATTTGAAGCGGAAATGGCTTCCTTGTCCCTGGACGAACTCCGGGCCAAGTCGGATAAGTTCCGTCAGCAGATAAAAGACGATCAGAAAGAGCTGCAGCAGCAGATCGACGACCTGAACAATCAGGCCGACGAGTTGGAAGACATAGACGAGAAAGAAGCAGTCTACAACCAGATCGATGGACTGAAGGACGAGCTGTACGAAATAGAAAAGGCAACGCTGGAATCTATACTGCCCGAGGCTTTTGCCGTGGTCAAAGAAACTGCCCAGCGATTCAAAGACAATACAACCCTCGAGGTTACCGCTACTCCCTTTGACAGAGAACTTTCTGGAGCCAAAGATTATGTAACCCTGGACAACGAAAATGCCATCTGGTCCAACAGTTGGGATGCCGCAGGAAAAGAGGTGACCTGGGACATGGTTCACTACGATGTGCAGCTTATCGGGGGTATCGCCCTTCATCAAGGGAAGGTAGCCGAGATGCAAACCGGGGAAGGAAAGACCTTGGTAGCAACACTGCCTGTTTACCTCAACGCCCTGGCCGGAAATGGTGTTCACCTGGTAACCGTAAACGATTACCTGGCCAAACGGGACAGCGCCTGGATGGGGCCCATCTTCGAGTTCCACGGTATGAGTGTAGATTGTATTGATCATCACCGACCCAACTCGGCGGAGAGACGTAAGGCCTATAATGCCGATATCACCTACGGGACCAACAACGAATTCGGTTTCGATTATTTACGGGATAATATGTCCCATGCACCGGAAGATCTGGTACAGCGTCCGCATCACTACGCCATCGTGGATGAGGTGGATTCTGTTTTGATCGACGATGCCCGGACACCATTGATCATATCTGGTCCGATCCCTCAAGGAGACCGGCATGAGTTTAACGAGTTAAAGCCGAAGATCCAATCCATCGTCGATGTGCAACGGAAATTTTTGACCGGTGTGCTGGCCGATGCCAAGCGACTGATCAAGGAAGGAGACACCAAGGAAGGTGGTTTGCAGCTGTTACGTGTTTATCGGGGGTTACCCAAGAACAAGGCCCTGATCAAATACCTCTCCGAGGAAGGGGTCAGACAGATTTTGCAGAAGACCGAGAACTTCTACATGCAGGATAACAACCGGGAGATGCCCAAGGCAGATGAGCCCCTTTATTTTGTGATCGAGGAAAAGAACAATCAGATCGAACTGACCGACAAGGGCGTGGAATTCCTGTCTGGGAAGGACGATCCGAATTTCTTCGTCATGCCCGAGATGGGCACCGAGATCGCGAAGATCGAGGAACAAGGTTTAACGCCAGAAGAGGAAGCCGAGCTAAAAGAAGATCTTTTCCGGGATTTCTCCATCAAGTCGGAGCGTATCCACACCATGAACCAATTGCTGAAGGCTTACACACTCTTTGAGAAGGATACCCAGTACGTGGTGATGGAAAACAAGGTCATGATCGTGGACGAGCAAACCGGTCGTATCATGGATGGTCGTCGTTATAGCGATGGCTTGCACCAGGCCATCGAAGCCAAGGAAAATGTGAAGATCGAGGCGGCCACTCAAACCTTTGCCACCATTACCCTACAGAACTATTTCCGGATGTATCGGAAACTATCCGGTATGACGGGTACAGCAGTTACGGAAGCCGGTGAGCTTTGGGAGATCTACGAATTGGATGTAGTCGAGATCCCTACCAACAGACCCATTGCCAGGGACGACCGAGACGATAAGATCTACAAAACGAAACGCGAGAAATACAACGCCGTGATCGAAGAGGTCACACAACTAAGCCATGCTGGTAGACCGGTGCTTATCGGTACTACCTCCGTGGAGATCTCGGAATTGCTCAGTAGAATGTTGGGTATTCGAAAGGTACCTCACAACGTACTGAACGCTAAATTGCACAAAAAAGAGGCGGACATCGTTGCCGAAGCCGGTAATGCAGGTATCGTAACCATAGCCACCAACATGGCCGGTCGTGGAACGGATATTAAGTTATCTGATCAGGTAAAAGCTGACGGTGGTCTGGCCATCATTGGAACGGAACGTCACGATTCTCGTCGTGTAGACCGACAGTTGCGTGGTCGTAGTGGACGTCAGGGGGATCCCGGTAGTTCACAGTTCTACGTTTCCTTGGAGGATAACCTGATGCGTCTGTTCGGTAGTGAACGAATTGCCAAGCTTATGGACCGTATGGGACTAAAAGAGGGTGAAGTGATTCAACACTCCATGATCTCTAAATCCATTGAACGGGCCCAGAAAAAGGTAGAAGAGAACAACTTCGGTATCCGTAAACGACTTTTGGAGTATGACGATGTCATGAACGCTCAGCGTGAGGTGGTCTACAAGAGACGATATCACGCTCTATTTGGAGAACGACTGCGTGTGGACATCGCCAATATGATCTTTGACACGGCAGAGGTTATTGCGGACACCAACAAAGCTGCCCAAGACTACAAGAATTTTGAGTTTGAACTGATTCGCTATTTCTCCATGAGCTCACCCATCAGTCCGGATGAGTTTGATAGCATGAGCGTGCAGGATATTGCAGGTAAAGTTTACAAGGAGTCCTATCAGCACTATCAGGATAAAATGGCTCGCAATGCGGACATGGCTTACCCGGTCATTCGAAATGTATATGAGAACCACAAAGATCAATACAAACGTATCCTGGTACCATTCACGGATGGGGTCAAGACCTTGAATGTAAGTACTGATCTGGAAAAAGCCTACGAAACAGAGGGCAAGCAGCTGGTTAACGATTTTGAAAAGAACATCACCCTGGCCATTATTGACGATGCCTGGAAGACTCACCTGAGGAAGATGGACGAATTGAAACAATCCGTTCAGCTGGCAGTTCACGAGCAAAAGGACCCTTTACTGATCTATAAATTTGAAGCCTTCGAGTTATTCAAGACCATGATCGAAAAGGTGAATAAGGATGTGATCTCCTTCCTCTTCAAGGGAGAATTACCTCAGGAGAACCAGCAACGCATTCAGGAAGCCCGTCAGGTGAAGCGATCTGATAAGCTAAGCGAACAAAAGGATGAGATCCCCAACATGGACGAACGTGCGGCTCAGGCACGGGCTGCGGGTAACACCCAGGGCCAGCAGGAGATCACCGAGACCATTGTTCGGGAACGGCCTAAGATCGGACGAAACGAACGCGTGACGATCAAGCATGTGATGAGCGGTGAGAACAAAACCGTCAAGTACAAGCAGGCCATACCGCTTTTGGATAAAGGTGAGTGGGTTCTTGTGGAGGACTAACCCACGGTATCCAAAGGCTCAAACTAATCCAACTTTCCGTATATTAGTGGAAAACGACTGGTTATGAAAAAGTTAGTACTTCTATTCGGCCTCATCATCTTCGCTTCCTGTTCTTCGGACGACGGAGACTTTATACAAGAAGAGATCCAATTATTTGTGCAGCACTACAAAACAACCGCTGCCTTCTCCTTGAATAATGTTTTACTGGTTCAGGAGCAGGAAAATATCGGCTCAGATCTCTATCTAAGTACCTATGACATACAAGGATTCAACTTTCGGCCGGGTTACACTTCCCTACTCACCGTAACCAAGACCACCATCCGAAACCCGGAGACTGATTACGCTACAGTGGATTATCGCTTGATCTCTGTGGACGAGCAGAAGGAAGTCTTACCGGGTACTACATTTTCTGTTCCCTTGGCGCGTTACGCCAATTTTGGAGGATACTCCACCTGGCTTACCGGGACGGAAGAATTTGGATATTATATCAGTTTCGAGATCCCTATCGACTGTTATCTGAACTGTGGTGAGCTAAATGCCGTCATTCCCAACCAGGAAGAGGCCACCGGTGTCTTTGTTCATGGACCGGAAGGAAGTTATATCCTGACAGAGATTTACTAGTTAATCCTTGTACCGTTTTTCCAACTGCTTTTTTAGCAGTGGAATTTGCAGAAGAAATAGTCCGATGCCGATAATAGCGTAGATCGCTGTTTTAGAAAGTTCCAGTCCCGCTAGTGGGTTTTTCCAGTCCAGCGCTATGTTTTCCCGTACTTCGTTGGCATAGGCCGATCCTTGCCAGGGAAGGAAGATCAGTATGGCCAGAATGCTAAGTACTATGACGGCTATCCAGATCCAGGCTTTACGGGAGATCAACGGCTTGTAGATAAATTGTCCAACAGGTATCAGATCGATGGTATTCATGATCCGTTCGTAGAGACCGACCGGAGCTGTTTCCAAACCTGCTTCTTTCACCCTTTTTTGAGTGAATTCCTCTATGTTCTTAGATCGCTTTTCCATTCTCTTCATGTTCTTCCGGTTGTATATAAGATCGAAGCATATTGAATAACTTCTTCCTGCTCCTAAACAATTTGATCTTGATATTGTCTTCGCTAAGATCCGTGATCTTGGCAATCTCTTTGACCGACATCTCTTCAAAATAATAAAATGTGATCAATGCGGCTTCCTGCTCAGGTAATTTCATGATGCACTGATCGATCATTAGCCTTCTTTCCTGGGCTTCCAAATATCCCAGTGCGTTCTCCACTTCGTCCAGTTGACGCTCGGTGATCTCTTCGATCAATTCAAGCTCTTTATTCCGTTTGTACTTGCGGACCCGATCCAGCGCCTTCCGGTATGCAATGCTGTACAACCAACTAGAGAATTTAGAATCTCCCCTATAGGTGCCCAAAGATTCATAGGCCTTTATAAAGGTATCCTGTGCAACTTCCTCCGCTTCCTCCCGCACTTTAACTACACGCAGGGCAACGGTAAAGATGAAATCCTGATAAGCCAGGACCAGTTTTCCGAATGCTTGAGAATTCCCTGAAAGGGTTTCCCGGATCAAATCTTGGTCAGTGTTCTCCATGGTACATCCCTAAGACGATACTTGTATACGAACGGTTACACAAGAAAGGGAGAAATAAAATATACGAATTTTTGTAACCGGACTCCAAAAGGTTACGTCCTAAGGACAAACGAACAGAAAATTATCAACCAGCCCCTGTGGCTCAATTAATCGAATCTAAAATGGAACATCCTGAAATTATCATAGTACCCATTATGTTTGGGGTCATCTTCGGAATCTTTTATCTCTTTATCTCAGCAAGAAATAAGGAAAGACTTGCGCTCATCGAAAAGGGTGCAGAAGCGTCAATATTCTACGGTAAGAAAGGTCGGACATCGACCTGGAAAGTACTGGTGATCAACCTGGCCTGTTTGCTGATGGGAATTGGCCTGGGAATATTTATCGGTGGATTCTTCTCAGATATAGTTGGAATGGATGAGGATATCGCCATGCCTGGAACTATCCTCTTTACAGCTGGACTGGGGCTTTTCACTGGATTTCTGGCTACGAAGAAATTGACTGCCGACCAGTAAGCTGAAGTTAGTTTTTAGTCAAAGCCAACTTGATCCTTAGCGGGATCGGTTGGCTTTTTTACTGCATGTATACTTTACTATACAATGCAGTAATGCTCAGTTTACTATTGGCAGAAGAGGAGCCTTTATAGCCTTCGATCAGGGTACGGTCGCCGGAACTGGTCTTGCTTACCTTCATGTTATCTGGTATCTCCACGCGGGAGCGCTTTCCGTCATAGTCCAGGACAAAGGCCGATTGAGGTAATTTAATGGTGGCATCCGTATTCTCCAGGATGATGTTCAGACGGTCAAAACTGTTGTCAATATTCTTGATGAATAGATTCCCGAAGGAACCACTTAATCGTCCACCTTTGGACATATTGAAAATATTCACATCGCTGGAAACTGCATCAAGATCTATGCTTCCGACCGTATTCAGCTTGCAATCTTCTACATAATTGATCTTCAAGGACCCTTCTTTCCAGTTATTTACATAAACAGGAGCATAAGAGGCATTGATGAGGGTAGACCCCCCATCAATGCTGTTAGCTGTTAACGTAGAGTAGTTCAGCGTTGCACGCAGGTTAGTTGCGTCGGCCATCTTCACTTCTCCGTGACGTACGTTGATATCTGTTCGAGTGCCTTTTGGCATACGGATAATAATGGTCTTCTTTACCTTCTTCTTATCGATGAAGATACTTTCATCGTCGTCATCATCACTGATAATGACCTTTACATTGCCGTTGTCCTCGTATTTTTCGGCCCATTTCTCGGCATCTTTGGCAAAATCTTCGGCCCATTCTTCCATGTCCTTGCCGAACTCTTCGCCCCATTTCTCCATATCTTTGCTCAGCTTTTCACCAAATTCTTCGCCCCAGGCTTCCCATTGCTCGGAATACTCCTCGGCCCATTTCTCCATCTTCTCTTCGAACTCGGGTCCAAAATTATTTTCAAAACTGTAGGAGAAATTCTCTCCCCACTCTTCCATGACCTTCTCAAATTCTTCTGCCCATTTATCGACCTCGCCCAGCCATTTATCCACCTCACCGACACTGGCATTACTCTTGTACTTTTTGTTCAGTTTATTCACATAGGCCTGCTTGTTCTTCTCGTATTCGCTGCGATCAAACTTCATCCCATTGTGCTTGCTTACATTCACTTTGGATCCCTTGCCGGACGATACCACAGAAGGCTGATCATCTGTAAATGGCCAGTTGGGGAAGTCATCCGTCTCCGGAATGTCCGGTACATCGAACTGAAAGCTAAAGTTGTCCATATTCATTTCGAAACCTTCCATGGTCGGCATGTCTGCCAAGTTCTTTAAACTTTCCAATTCTGCTAATCCCTCCAAGGCTCTCAGGTTCTCAAACCCACCCCAAAGGCTTCCTTCATTAGAGGTAACGATCACTTTCTTGCTGTTACCCAGCACATCGAAGGTCCAGTTATCGAAGATCTCCTTTTTTTCGTCTGCAGTCAGGTCCTCGCCTTCTACAAGGGCTTCAACCTCTACAACATCTTTATTCCAGGTCTCTATGATCACATCGGTATGCGAAGTGTTGACCGATACCAAGGCGTCCTTTCCTACTTTAAAGGACTCCTTGTATTTGTTCTGAGCGAAGATCAGGCTGGTGCATAGCAAAAACAGCACCACCACAG
Organism: Aureitalea marina; assembly: GCF_002943755.1. Taxonomy (NCBI): domain Bacteria; kingdom Pseudomonadati; phylum Bacteroidota; class Flavobacteriia; order Flavobacteriales; family Flavobacteriaceae; genus Aureitalea; species Aureitalea marina. The sequence goes on along the minus strand of NZ_MQUB01000001.1, from coordinate 468,230 downwards.
ACCTACGCTTGCATATCAATAAGTTGCTCATTGTTTGTGTCTTTTAGTTCTTTTAATTTGTTCTTTAATCGGAACAGCAATTCCAATCTCAGCTGCAGGTTATCGACTAAGGCAGTGATGGTTGCCTCTGTGGGCCCAACCTTATTCAATTCTTCATTCAGGGTATTGTATTCGACATTCAGCTCATCCAAGCGCTGTAAATAACCGTCGATAAGTTCTTTGTTCTCGTCATCTTCTTCCAGGGAGGCCAATTGCAGATTGATCCCGTTGGTGTAAAAATCCTCTATCTTCTTCAAGTCCGGAGAAATATCACCCAGGGTGATCTGTTTTTCAGGGTCAACAACTTCCGTTGTTGGCTGCTCTACATCAGCTATGATCGGATCAACTTCTTGCTGATTCCCCAATTGCTGATATCCGAAATAACCCAGGGAAAAGAAGACGATTGCCACTGCAGCCACCTTCAACCATAAAAATGATGGCTTCTGCTTTTGGCCTAGTTCTGCTGCCAGCCTGGCTTCGAACCTGGCCTCGTGTCCCTTGGACATCTCTGTCTTCGGGGCTTCGTAATCCTTCAATAAATCTCTAATATCCCGTCCCATAACGCAGGTGATTTAACGTTTGCTGTAATTTTTGTTTTCCGCGGTAGAGGTTTGTCCTGGAGGCACTTTCCGAAATACCTAATACATCAGCGATCTCGGAATGGTCATAACCTTCCAGCAAAAACATCTTTACCACTACTCGGTATTGCTCCGGCAATTCTTCGATGGCTTGCATGATCTCCGGGACCGAAGTCTCGTCGTCTACCTGCCAATCGTCCTCGTCTGCCTGGGACAACACTTCTTCATTGATCGCATACAGGTCCACCTTGCGCGCCTTGATCTGGTCAAGACAGGTGTTGATCACGATCCGCTTTAGCCAGGCACCAAAGGTGACGTCCCCTTTAAACTGGTGCATCCTGGAAAAAGCCTTGATGAAGGCATCCTGCATGGCATCTTCTGCCGCTGCTGCGTCCTTCATATACCTATTGGCAATGACGAACATCCCGTCACAATACTGGCGATATAGTGCCATTTGCGCTTTGCGGTTGTTTTGCTTACACTGCTCAACAAGTAACAGATCAGACAATTTGATGGTTTTTTTTGGTTGCTGTTCGGTTTAAAGACGACACAAAAAAGGGCTTGTTGCAAATGTGCACGAAAAAATTTGACTAACTTTAAATAATACTGATAATCAACCAAGAACACAATACTTCGTCCATGAACAAAACCGTCAAAATTCTAGTTTGGATCGTCGGTGTACTAATCCTGGGCTTCCTGCTATTCAAATTTGTGGCTTGGCCCATTATGAAGAACCAAACCAAAAAGCACAGTCCGGAAACCGAAGTTCATATCACGGTAGAAGAGACCACTATAGACGTGTACTACTGTAGTCCGTCTAAAAAGGACCGGTTGATATTTGGAGAGTTAGTTCCTTACGACGAGGTGTGGAGGACCGGTGCGAATGAACCCACCCGTTTTGTGACCAATACAGATCTGACCATAGGCGACCAGTCATTGCCGGCTGGTGAGTACACCCTCTGGACCCTCCCGGGAAAGGATATGTGGGAGGTCATGTTCAATTCCAAGATGTATGAATGGGGAGTTAGTGCACCGAGTGGAAAGGCGTCGAGGGAGACTGAGTACGATGTAGTGGTGGTTGAAGTCCCTCCCGTCATGGTCGATTTTGTGACCGTGGATTTCACGATCGAGCTCACAGAGGTTGGTGGAAATGTGATCATGGACTTCAGATGGGATCAGACAGCAGTACCTGTTACTATTGCCATCGATTAAATTGAATTATCTTCGTGTAGACAACATTCGCCTGTTTCTGCATCGATGAAAAAGCAATCCAAATCCAAGGCCCTATCGGAAAAAGAGGGTATTCCCCAACCCGCGCACAGCAGTCCGGATGTGGCTAAGCAATTAATATCCCGAAGACGAAGATCGGCTACGACGGAAGAACTTGTCCAGGGAATTTTAGCAGGTGATCAAACCAGGCTCAGCCGGGCCATAACCCTTATCGAGAGTAAAGCCGCCAAGCACCAGGACCAGGCTCGGCAAGTAATAGAAGCCTGTTTAGCCCATACCAATCGTTCTGTTCGTATTGGAATAACCGGTGTACCAGGGGTCGGTAAAAGTTCCTTTATCGAACAACTGGGCTTACAATTGGTGGGCCAGGGCCACAAGCTGGCTGTTCTCGCGGTAGATCCCAGTAGTAGCCTGAGCAAGGGCAGTATACTAGGAGATAAGACCCGAATGGAAGAATTGGTCAAACAGCCCCAGGCCTTTATCCGTCCCAGTGCCAGCGGCACTTCATTGGGTGGGGTTGCACAAAAGACAAGGGAAACCATTTTACTATGCGAAGCTGCGGGTTATGATGTGATCCTGATAGAAACCGTTGGCGTAGGACAAAGTGAGACTGCGGTACACTCCATGACCGATTTTTTCCTCTTGATGAAGTTGGCCGGAGCAGGTGATGAATTGCAGGGTATTAAACGGGGGATCATGGAAATGGCAGATGCCATTGTGATCAATAAAGCAGACAGCGAAAATGTCAAAGCTGCAAAACTGGCGAAAACCGAATTCAATCGGGCACTCCACCTATATCCACAAAAGGCCAGTGGGTGGACTCCCAAAGCGTTTACATGTAGTTCACTGAAGAACCAGGGCATAGAGGAAGTCTGGGATGTGATCTGCAATTATATCGAGCTGGTCCGTGACAATGGATATTTTGAACAAAAAAGGAAGGAACAGAACCGCTATTGGCTGATGCAGACCATACAGGATAGCCTGCAACAACGTTTTTTTGATCATCCCGGTATAAAAGAAGCCCTGGACGAACAAATGAGCTTGATGGAACAGAATAAGACCACTCCATTTGCAGCGGCCAACTACTTGCTACAATTAGCCACGATCAGTTGAGAAAACTCTCACGATACCAATCGATCTGCTTCTGTAGTCCTTGATGCAGCGTCGTTTTAGGATCGTAATCTAACAGCCGACGCGCCTTATCAATATTGGCACAGGTTCTAGCCTGATCACCCGGCCTCGGTGGGGTTATTTCCTTGCGGATGGTTTTACCCAACAATTCCTCCACAACGGCTATCCCGGTAGCTGTAGTGTTCTCTTCTTCCGTACCCAGGTTAAAGATCTCGCCATTGCAGATTTCTTCCCTGTCGATTATACTCACAATCCCATCAACTATATCGGACACATAGGTAAAGCTCCTGAGGTGCTTTTCGCTGCCTTCGTAAAGCGGGAAAACCTCATCTTTTAACCCGGCGGCAATAAGACGGGTATACAACTTGTCCGGACGCTCTCTGGGACCGTATACAGAATACAGCCTCACGGAACATCCACGAAGTAAGCCTCTTCTGCTGTATGCCAAAACCAACTGCTCGGCACCTAACTTGGTCACCCCATACCAGGAAGCTGGTAATGGAGCCTGGTCCTCCGTCATGGTGGCATGAAGACCATAGATAGAGGAAGTTGCAATATTGATGAAGTACGGCTTGTCTTGCAATGGTTCGATCGCAGTCAATAAGCGTTGAGTCGCGATCACATTATTGGTCAAGTATTGCTCAAAAGTACAACTGGCCGAGATTCCGGGTTGAGCTGCAAAATGTACGATCATATGGCAGTCAGAGACCAACTGATCCAATGGATCGTAACGCAGGTCCAATCGGCTAACTTCAATACCTCGCTTTGAGAGGGTTGAAGCATTGCGCTCCTTCAGTTGGACGTCGTAGTAATCAGAGAAATTATCTATAGCGATAACTTCATGACCCATGTCCTTAAATCGCTCGGCCGTATGCGAGCCGATAAATCCGGCTGCACCGGTAATCAATACCTTCATAACAAGACTTTGAGCGCAAAATAAACACATTTTTATTCATGGACATTAATTAAGTTTCATTCTTTAAAAAAGAAATACTTTTGCACAAACAATCGCCAAGCTGTTGATGTACGAATTCACCATCATCGTCCCGGTTTACAACGAGGAGGAAAATCTCTCCCGTTTAGAGGAAACTCTGGCCGATTTCTTACCAAATTCTTCAAAGAAAGCCAAGATCTTATTAGTCAATGACGGATCTTCGGACAATAGCGAAGCCCTGATCAAGGAGATTTGCAAAAGGCAGCCGGATTTTACTTATGTGAGTTTTGTCGAGAACCGCGGTCTTAGTGCGGCCATCAAAGCCGGATTTGACGAAGTAGACACTCCACTCTTGGGGTATATTGATGCCGATCTGCAGACTAACCCGGAAGACTTCAATCTCCTTCTGGAACAGATCGGTCCCTACGACTTGGTAACCGGGGTTCGGGCAGATCGCAAAGACTCATTTGTAAAGAATATGAGTTCTAAGATCGCCAATGGCATCCGAAGGGCCTTTACCCATGACGGCATGGACGATACTGGCTGTCCGCTCAAAGTGATCAAATCGGATTACGCCAAGCGCATACCCATGTTCAGGGGTTTACATCGCTTTCTTCCCGCCATGATACTTTTACAGGAAGGAAAGATCATTCAAATCCCGGTTCGGCATTATCCCAGGATAGCCGGGACGGCCAAATTTGGCCTTTGGAACCGACTTCTAGGTCCATTATCTGATTGTTTCGCCTACCTCTGGATGAAACGCAAATACATTAATTACGAAATCAAAGTTCGCGGATGAGCGACTGGCTGATTTACGGAATTGGATTCCTGGCCCAGGCTCTCTTCTCAGGAAGATTATTGGTCCAATGGATCATGTCCGAGAAGAGCAAGCGCATCATCACCCCTTCCCTATTTTGGAAGCTTAGTTTACTTGCCTCATTTCTGCTCTTTGTCTATGGTTACCTAAGGGACGACTTAGCCATTATGCTGGGACAGACCCTGACCTATTTCATTTATATCCGGAATTTGCAATTACAAGGGGAATGGCAGAAATCCCCACTTTGGTTTCGCATCTTCCTGCTGGTATTCCCAATAGCCATCGTGATCTATGGGTACAACAATGGGGAATACGACCTGTACCAGTTGTGGAACAATCAGGACATTCCACTTTGGTTAATGATATTGGGTATCGTTTCCCAGGTCACCTTCACCTTTCGCTTTATTTACCAATGGATCTATTCGGAAAGAACAGGGGAATCGCAATTGCCACTTGGTTTCTGGCGTTTGAGTGTGGCAGGGGCATCATTGATACTGATCTATGCGATAATCCGAAGAGACCCTGTTCTCTTTATCGGGCATGGAGCCGGACTGATCGTCTATCTGCGAAACATCATTATTGGTAAAAGAGAGCGAAATGCATAAACCGGATAAAGCACATATCATACTACTGGTTTTTACCTGCCTGGGGATCTTCTTTGTGAATCTGGATGCCATCTACATCAATATCATGGAGGCCAGGAATTTTGTAACAGCACGGGAAATGCTGGTCGATGATCATTGGATCCTGACTACCCTGAATGGGGAACCGCGCTACCAAAAACCGCCTCTACCTACCTGGATAACAGCTATATCTGCCGCGGCCTTTGGCATGAAAAGCATGATCGCCAACAGGCTTCCAGCGGCCATTATGAGCTTAATACTGGTACTGACATTTTACAAAACTGTCTTGCGGTTAGGGAAAGATCAAGGCTTTGCTTTTGTGGCTTCCCTGGTCCTGGCCACCTCCTTCTATGTCATCTTTTCCGGGCGAAACGGACAATGGGACATCTTTACCCATGGATTTATGATACTGGCTACAGACAGAATCGTAAGGCTATTTACGGATTCCAAAAGGATCTGGACGGATAGTCTTTTGGCTGGGATCTTTATCGGTTGTTCTTTTATGAGTAAGGGGCCCGTGTCTCTCTATGCACTTTGGTTGCCATTTATGATCGCCTTTGGGTGGACATACCGCTTTAAGGGATTGCGGAAAATGTGGCTGCCTCTACTGGTATCTACTTTGGTCGCTATTGTACTTTCCGGATGGTGGTATGCCTATACCTATTTCTTTGATCGGGAAGCCGTCGAAATGATCACCAGAAGGGAAACGGCCAACTGGACCGGTTATAATGTGAGACCATTCTACTATTACTGGAGTTTTTTCACTCAAAGTGGATTGTGGACAGTGCCGGCCTTCGTCGGATTGCTCTTTCCCTATCTGAAAGACAAGGTCTGGGATAAGCAATTGTACAAATTCAGCTTCATTTGGACTATAGCTTCTGTTGTATTATTATCCGTGATCCCAGAGAAGAAATCCCGATATCTGTTACCTGTGTTGATCCCCTTGGCCTTGAATACAGCCATGTACCTGGAGTATTTGTTCAGACGATTTGCCCTTGTTAAGAATCCTTGGGAAAAACTCCCGGTCTATCTCCATTTTGGGATAGTGGGTAGCATTGGATTTTTATTTCCTCTTGGAGGCTATCTCCTCCTCGGCGATAATCTGGATGGACAGTGGTTCTGGTTTGTTAGTTTGTCCATAGCCCTGTTAATAATAGGATGGATGATCTGGAAGAATCTTCTTAAGAAGAATGTGCGAGGAACCTTCTATTGGAGCATAGGTCTGATCATAGCCGTGATGTGTCTGGGGCTACCGCTGGCCAATACGCTAACCGTTAACCCCGAATTCCGGAGCCTTGAAGAACTCAACCAGTGGCAAGCCGAGAATGACGACCTACCGGTATATGAATTCGGTGGATTTACACCAGAATTGATATGGGCCTATGGAAATCCTATACCAGTTCTCAACAAGGAGGGAACAATTCAGATCCCGGAAGAAAGAACCTTTGGAGTACTGATCGCAGAAGAAAATCTCCCAGATTTCCAAAACACCTTTGGCGATTATCAGATCGAAAAAGTGATGCGCTACGACATGAACCCGAAAGCTCCAGGTGAGAGTGGGCATAAACCCCGCTTGTACAGGGATCTCTATTTGATCAGGAAGTGATCCGGCTTTGACCCCATTCCTGTAGACGGTAGAACAAGAAACCCAATATTCCTCCCATAGCCATACCCGATACCACATCCAAGGGATAATGGACACCAACATATATCCGGCTATAGCCTAAGGATACCGCCCAGAAGAGCAGTACAAAAGGTAAGTAAGAAAAGGATCTGCGCAGGATCAACCCCAGGAATACTGCCGCAGCCATAGAGCTAGAGGCGTGAGCGGAATAGTAACCAAACCGGCCACAGCCTTCTGCTACAAAACGCATAATTGGTTGGAGTTCCTCCTCCCTGCAGGGTCTGGGACGCTGTACTCCGTATTTGAATAAGTTAGCCAATTGGTCCGAGGCTGTGATCATCAAAGCTGCAGCCACCAACACAACCAAGGTGGCCTTCCACCCCAATTGTCGGTAAATAAGTATCAAAAGGATCAGGTATAGCGGTATAGAAGAGAACTTGTGGGTCACAAATAACCAAAACCCATCCCAGGCAGGTTTACCCAGGTTGTTCAGCCACAAAAAAAGATCGGTATCGTACTGCAGTAATTGATCAATCATGAGCATATCGATCCACCTCACGATCGTAGAAGTCGGCAGCTTCCGTGATGAATTGCTCAGTTTGATCGGCAACTTCCTGCTGATCGGAAGGATCAAATTCCTCTAGCCATTCCACTTCGTCCGTAGTCAGATCGATTATGAATCGGGGAAATTCGGTATGCACCACAAAAATCGCATCCGGATGGTCGGTGTTATCACCCAAAAGAAATTTAGGAATCTTCATGTGGTCTCGATTAGTTGGTGTCATGACCTTTATGATCGGTCTTTAGTTCAACCCGCTTCCTCTATGGTGGAGAGGCGGATCATTCGCTTCGAAAGATAGTTAAATCTTATAAATAACAGGACTGCCGCTGTGCTCAATCCCGCCAACAGGCCCATCCAAATACCTGAACTGGCATATTCGGTATACATTCCCAGGTAGAAGGATAGCGGAAATCCGACCAACCAATATGCAAAAAAAGTGATCAAAGTCGGAATACGAACATCCTGCATGCCTCTGAGCGCTCCCAAAACAACAACTTGCAGCGAGTCACTGATCTGGAATATGGCCGCAACCAACATCAATTTGGCAGCTATGGTCACCACCTGATAGTTGTCTGTGAAGTTCTCACTATCGTCATAGTCCAAATACAATTTGGGCAGTTCCTCCCGGAACAGGAAGAAAAATAAAGCGAAGAAGGTCGCGAAGATCAGGGTGACCATGAAGATGGAGAATGCGATACGGCGTAACTCTCTAAACCGCTTCATTCCTTTCTGATTACCCACTCTAACCATAGCAGCTACACTGAAACCCATGGCAACCATAAAGGTCATGGAAGAAAGGTTGAGTGCAATCTGATTGGCAGCCTGTGGATTTTTACCCAGTATTCCGGACAACCAGATGGCCGCTGTAAAAATGGCCACTTCGAAGAACATTTGCAGGGCTGAGGGAAATCCCAGACCGATCAGTTTATTCAGCATGGCCTTACTCAACTTGAACAATTTTATATGCCGGACATAATCCCTGGATTTATAATGTTTGGACATCAGGAACCATAAATAGGCCAGCATGATCACACGTGAGGCAAGTGTTCCAATGGCCGCTCCCACTATCCCCAATGCAGGAACTCCAAACTTTCCAAAGATGAAAATGTAGTTTAGTATCACATTGATCACATTGGCCAGGATGGTCGCATACATGGGGTACCTGGTCATGGACAGACCGTCACTACACTGTTTAAAAGCCTGGAAAACGATTAGCGGAACCAGCGAAATAGCTACCAGATTGAGGTAAGGCATGGCCAGATCGACCACCTCGGGAGGCTGGTTCATGACATACATCAAGGGCTTGGCCATCAAGACCATGAGAAAAAGTACAATCCCCAATACCGTGCACAAGAATAATCCATGCTTAAAGGAGGATTTCCCTGCAGTAAAATTTTGCTCCCCATCGGCCTCTGCAACCAATGGAGTGATCGCTGTAGAGAATCCTATCCCCAATGACATGGCAATAAAGAGGAAACTATTACCCAAAGAGACGGCGGCCAGTTCTGCTGTACCCAACTGCCCAACCATGATATTGTCGATAAAGGCAACCAAGGTATGCCCCAACATGCCCAGAATCACTGGGGTCGCCAGGGAGATATTGTATTTGAATTCCTTAGTATATTGTTGAAGGATGGCCATAAAGAAGGCACAAAGTTAGGAAACAGTGGCTCACGGAATAACTTTAGTATCTTTATTTAAACCATTTATTCCCATGCAATCAAAAGCCAGGACTCCAGAGCAATACCTGTCCGAGTTAACTGAAGATCGGAAGGAAGTCATTGGCCGTCTGCGGCAAATCATATTAGATAACATCCCGGAAGGCTTCGAGGAGTGCATGAATTATGGTATGCTGGGATATGTAGTTCCCCATAGTCTGTATCCCGATGGCTATCATTGCGATCCCAAACTTCCCCTTCCTTTTATCAATCTGGCTTCCCAGAAAAATCACATCGGATTTTATCACATGGGAATCTATTCGGATCCTGAATTACTGGAGTGGTTTCAGGATGAGTACAAAAAACAAGTGTCCACAAAATTGGATATGGGAAAGAGTTGCATCCGTTTTAAGAATCCAAAGAACATTCCTTTTGACTTATTGGGAGAACTGGTCAGTAAGATCACTGTAGACCAATGGATCGACACTTACGAGAAAGCCATAAAGAATCGCTAGTTTAAGCCAAAAAAAATCCCGTCGATGAGGGATCGATTCTTCGCGCTACGAATCGTATCACCTGGACGGGATTATCCTGCATCTTACGCAGATTTCACAACAAAAAAACACCAACTATGTTCGTCCTCGGGCCCGCGAACTACTCAACGGGTTTGGCAGTTATGCCAGCTGTTCCTCTGCATTTCTCCCTAGAAGGGAGTCTACCATCTAACCAGAGGGCAGCAAACCCGAAATCGGGCCAAGGACTGCTGTTTCCTGTGTACTGTGAAAATAGAACGGCTACAAGTAAAGGCAGGTAAACCCCATAAGAGTTAACTTATCCGAAGAATATTTACCCTTGATTTACCCTTCCAGGGAGGTAATGAACTGGCTGGGGGTTTGCGATAAGTGTTTCTTGAACGACTTATTGAAGGTAACCTTGTTATTGAAACCAACTTCATAGGCCACTTCAATGATGCTCAAATTCTTTTTCCGGTCGTTTCGGAAGATCTCGATCGCCTCTTTGATACGATAAGAGTTGATCAATTCGAAGAAATTCATATCAAAGTGTTCGTTGATCACCTGAGAGGCATTATGCCGGTTGGTCCCCAAGCGCTCTGCGAGCATATCCAGACTAAGGTCATTTTGCTTAAAGATCTTTTCTCTATCAAGTAGCCGTAATAATTCATCTCGCAATTCGTAAGAGAAGGAAGGAGTCAATCTAGATTTACGATATTTAAAGAGATCGACAGGACTTATAATTTGTAAAGATCCTGAGAAGATCTCGGGCTGTGCGTAAGACAAATAGGCAATATAAAATACCATGGCAGTCATAACCAATGTCTGCGCTTCGAACAACTCACGAACAGGCATAACACCGGTAAGGATGCTACCATAGATCATATAAGAGATGGTATAGGCTATAAACATTCCCATGATGTTCCGTTGCCATAGTAACTGTTGTCTATCTGGCTTTTTCGAACTATTCAAGGTATGTCTGCGGTACAATTGCACAATGAGCAACCCATAGATCACCAGAGAGACCGTTTTGATCAATACAATGGTATGCCCGCCTGGTAAGAGCCGCGAGTCTCTGCCCATCATTAAACCAAATTTCTCAATACCGCTCATCATATAGAATGGTGCGATGTAGATCAACAGGATCAGAGAAGGAAGCAGATGCAACAGGTCTATCCACCGGAATGTATATCGTTCCGTAATCCTGCGGAAATACAGATAAAGCAGTGGACCGTACAAAAAGGAGAAGGTAGTCGAGAAATACAACATATGAGGAATGTGATATTCCGCATGCAATTTGTACAAACTCAGATGCAACAGGAAAAACGAGTTGAACAACACGAACAGTCCAATCAGTATCATACTGGTCCTATCCCTGTGTTTCCTGAACAAGAGAAAGAAACTGACAAACAACCCAATGAGACCAGCATAGACATAAAGCCAGGCTATGGTGTTATTCTCAAAGAGAAACTCCTCCTTCAGGTCGATATAGGCCGGCGTATCCGAAATATTTTGAAACAGGTGATCATTGATCACACTCAGATCAGCGGTCAAATACAGATAGTCTTTAATTTTGGCGACAGCCTCCCCTGCATCTCCTTCCTCTGCTAAGGATATGGCCTGTTTCTTGACCATTTCCGCCTTCATCTGTTCAGAAGATTGGGTACGTTCCATGGCCACTAATTGACCAGATTGTTCTACTTCCCCGTCCTGAAAATAGGCATGAGAATACGCACAGGCAGACTCCGTTGAAATTGATATCAACAAAAGGCAAAGAATTAAATACATTAGCCTGGAACGAATTTCAGGTAGTTGGTAATTCATGTAGCGCGTCGTTCTGTGTTGTTAATATAATCTAACTGAAGTGAAATAAAAAGGGAGTTAGGAAGACACGATCACGTTTTACTCGACAAGGTTTAACGGTCTCAATGAATAAGAGGGATAGAGCCTCTTGTTAAACTTTTGTAAATACTAACTATCAGCCATTTAGATGCGATATTAATCCCGAATAGGCCCCATCTCAGTCCTGGTTCCGTACTTGTCCATCAGGTAGATCAAGCCGGTCATTGCTGCAGCGCCCAATTCCAGCTCGCGCTTATTGACAGCGTCAAAGGTGTCGCTGGCTGCGTGGTGATGGTCAAAATATCGCTGAGAATCAGGTCGCAATCCGGCCAGAACCATTCCTTCTTTCTTTAATGGCCCAATATCTGCACCACTTCCCCCCTTCTCAAAGTAATGGATCAAATAAGGCTTGAACAGAGGTTCCCAACTTTTGATCTGCGCAAAGTTTGCATCGTCACTGTCAAAAGAAAAACCACGAGGAGTAAAGCCTCCAGCATCACTTTCCAATGCGAAGATGTGATCCTCGTTCTTTAAACGAGCTTGTTCCGCATATTCTCGTCCACCTCTTAAGCCATTCTCCTCGTTCATAAAAAGGACGACCCGAATACTGTGCTTTGGACGATAACCAACCTCCTTCAGCAATCGAAGCACATCCATAGATTGAACACAACCGGCACCATCGTCATGAGATCCATCTCCCAGGTCCCAGCTGTCCAAATGCCCCCCCACGATCATGTAACGATCGGGATACTGACTTCCGGTGATCTCTCCGATCACGTTGAAGGATTGCACATCCGGATAAGCCCTGCAATTCTGTTTAAAATAGAAATTCAAATTGGGCTGGATCTTTAATGCCCGGCTCAGGTAATCTGCACCCCTGGTGCTGATGGCACATGCCGGTATACGCTGATCTATCGGAATGTCTCCGTAACTCATCGATCCTGTATGAGGATAATCATCCAGGGACAGGGACATGGATCGAACTACCACACCAACTGCTCCGTATTTACCAGCCTCCATAGCACCAGCGTAGCGTTGGTCTACACATCCTCCATAGGCCGCAAAAGTGTTGATGAGTGTTGGGTCCATAGGCCTATTGTAAAAGACTATTTTCCCCTGGATCTTTTCTCTCCCTAATTCTGCGATCTCAGCCAGGCTTTTCACTTCGATGACCTTGGCCTTAAGACCACCATCCGGAGTGGGTACTGAACCTCCAAGGGCACAAACATTAGTGGTCGAAGAGAGTCCTGGTGCAGTCTCAATATAGGCATACTCCGGTATCCCGCGGGTCCATTTTGGCACCATTACGGGTTGCAGCCAAACCTTGTCCAAGCCAAGTTTATTTAATTCTTTTTCGGTATATCTGACAGCCCGTTCCGCCTGAATGGATCCGGACAGGCGTCCCCCGATCTCATTGGAAAGATGATCTAACCAATCGTAACTCTTGCCATTGGTAAGGGCCCGGTCAAAAATGGAACGGATCATCAGGGAATCGGCCTGATTGACATTTTGAGCGTTAAGTGCGTGCAGGGTGGCCACCATGAGGCAGCAAAGGGCAAACTTGCGCATAGTTGTTACTCTTTTTCAAGTTGTTCTCGATATTGATCGATATGGGCCATTACATCCGGATCCAATGGCGGTTCGACGATATCGTCGTAGGTTTTCATGGTCTCCAGGAGGATCTTGGCAATGAGATATCTGGCAGTCGGTTTGTCGTCTGCAGGGATAAGGTACCACGGAGCATGTTCCTCGCTGGTCCTGTTTATAGCGTCCTGATAACAGCGCTGATAATCATCCCACAACATCCTTTCCTTGAGATCTCCGGGCGAGAATTTCCATTGCTTGTTCTTTTTTCTGAGCCTCCTTAAAAGGCGATGCTTTTGTTCATCTTTAGACAGATGCAAGAAGAATTTAAAGATGATGGTTCCATTTTGGGCGATGGTCTTCTCGAAGCCTCGAATCTGTTCAAACCTATTGTCCCAGAAGGTTTCATCTATATCAGAAACATCATTGATATCCGGTAAAAGTTCGCCCAGAATATATTCAGGATGTACCCGAGTTACCAGGACATTCTCATAATGCGTCCGGTTAAAGACTCCAAAGGTCCCGCGCCTGGGCAGGGCTAAATAATGTCTCCACAGATAATCGTGCCTTCTTTCAAGTTCTGTAGGAACCTTAAAACTGTGCACTTCGACCCCTCGAACATTAAAATCCTTGAAAACCTCACGGATCAAGCTGTCCTTTCCTGCGGTGTCCATACCTTGTATACAAACCAGCACACTGTATTTACCGTGGGCATACAAGGTGTTTTGAAGATCACCCAATTCCTCTCGGGTCTCCTCCAACATCTTCTCCATCACCTTTTCAGAACGGTTATGCTCTACATGAGTAGGCGTCTTGGCTAGGTTTACCGGAACCTTCGCCTTAAATCTTGTCGGATCGAGTTTTTTCATTTGGCCTAGTTTGGCTTAAAGATAAATAATCTGAACAGCATAGCGTCTAAGGCGATACCCCATTTCCAAAAGCAAATAGGGTAGATCAAATCAGCGGAAAAATAGGTGAAGATTTATTTGGACGCAAAGAGTTTAACGTCCTGTTCACTTACTTCTTTCCCGCCAAGGATGATAAGCCGTTCGACGACGTTGCGCAGTTCGCGGATATTTCCTGTCCAATCATAGTTTTGGAGCAGACTAATGGCCTTACTGGAGAATTTCTTTTGTGAGGTCCCATGTTCTTTGGCAATGCTAGCAGTAAAATACTCAATGAGCTCCGGAATATCCTCCCGTCTATCATTTAGAGGTGGAACCTTGATCAGGATCACGGCCAGGCGATGGTAGAGATCTTCTCTGAAATTTCCTTCTTCGATCTCCTTTTTCAAATTCTTGTTGGTGGCGGCTACTACCCGCACATCCACTTTGATGTCCTTATCGCTCCCAACCCGCTGAACCTTGTTCTCTTGAAGTGCCCTAAGGACCTTGGCCTGGGCCGAAAGACTCATATCACCAACTTCGTCAAGAAATATTGTGCCTCCATTGGCCGCTTCAAATTTCCCTGCTCTATCCTTGTTGGCCGAGGTAAATGCGCCCTTAACATGACCAAATAATTCACTTTCGATCAATTCGCTGGGGATAGCAGCACAGTTGACCTCAATCATCGGACCTTTATGTCGATCACTTTTTTGATGGAGCCAATGCGCAACCAACTCCTTCCCCGTTCCGTTGGGACCTGTTATCAGCACACGTGCTTCAGTTGGAGCCACTTTTTCTATCATCTCCTTGATCTGATCCATGGCATCAGAACTACCTATCATTTCGTAATTCTTACTGACCTTCTTTTTGAGGCGAGTGTTTTCTACAACTAACTCTTTCCTGTCCAGGGCAATTCGGACGGTGTTCAAGAGTCTGTTCAGGTCCGGGGGTTTGGATATATAGTCGAATGCACCCAGACGCATGGTATTAACGGCTGTGTCCAGATCACCATGGCCACTGATCATAACCATCGGAGTCTCGGGTTTGACCTTCTTGACGGCCTCTAACACCTCTACTCCATCCATTTTGGGCATTTTGATATCACACAAAACAAGGTCAAAATCTTCCTTGCGAATAAGCTCTATCCCAGCCAGACCGTCCTCAGCTTCACTAACTTGGTAATCGCTGTTTTCTTCGGTCAGGATCTTAACAAGTACGCGACGGATGGCGGCCTCATCTTCTATGATCAATATTCGGGACATGGTCTGTTGGTTTTAAATGGTTACAGGGTGTGCAAAACAATCTTCATACCAAAAATTGAAACGGGGCTCAATCGGACAACTTGGGCGGTTGAAAAAGGTGCACATCTCTCTGGGGAAATGGTATTTTAATGTCGTGCTCCCTAAAGAGCTCATCGATCCGAAAACGAATATTACTGCCTGTTCGTGGTGTGATAAAACTATCCTCCACAAAATAGTAGACGGTGAAGATCAAAGCCGAATCGCCAAAATCCTCAAACAATACCATTGGGGTCGGAAATCGTGCCACATTGGGTAACCCTTGAACGCTTTCCAGCAATAATTCCTTCACCAAACGCGTATCGCTTCCATAGGCAACCCCTACACGGACCTTTTCGCGGGTCGCCTGATGATTCTGAGTATAATTGAAAATAGAGTTTCGGATAAACATGTGGTTAGGTACGATAAGCACCTTGTCATCCCTGGTGAGCGCCCGGGTCGATCTGAGATTGATCTCAATGACCTTTCCTACTTTTCCGTCAACCTCAACAACATCGCCAATTCCGATGGATTTATCCAACATCAACACCACACCTCCAATGACATCCTGGAATAACTCCTGTAGGGCTAATCCAACTCCCACCAAAAGAGCAGCCGAAGCAGCCAGGAAAGGAGTCACATTGATACCCGTATAACTCAAGATGATAAAAAAGACCAGGACAAAGACCACATACCGGACAAAGCGGAAAATGGTCATAAACTTGAGGGTGTCAATTTCGTCCCGATTACGGGTAGTCAGTTTCCTGATCCATTGAAGCACCACATGGGTCAAGAGGAATGAAACAACAACGACCAGAAGGGTCCCGATGGTCAGATCGACCTTGTTCTCTCCTTCTCCAAAATGGAAACCAATATTCAGGAACTCCTGAATACTGGTCCATACGCTATCGGTTACATTTTCAAGTTTATCTCCTAGTTCTTGCTGGAACATGCTAATATTTGAGCCACTTAATCAGCTCGCGGTAGCTAGGCTTTTTACCGTACATCAATATACCTACACGATAGATCTTGGCCGCGAACCAGACTGTTCCCATAAATGTAGCAAATAATATAAGTACGGATAGTATTTGCTGCCAGATTGGAACCCCAAAGGGAATTCGCATCAGCATGACAACGGGAGAGGTAAATGGTATAAAGGAGAACACTTGGGAAACGGTCCCGTGTGGGTTCTCGATCACGGTAAAGAATCCGACATAAATGGCCAAAATCAATGGCATCAGGATCGGAAAGATAAATTGCTGAGTATCTGTCTCGTTGTCCACCGCTGCACCAATTGCAGCATATAGTGAGGCATAGAGCAGATAACCTCCCGCAAAGAATAAAATAAACATGATGACCAGGTTGGTCAACGGCAGGGCATAGATCTCTCCTATCACCTGCTGGACTGTATCGTTTACAACAACTGGATCCGCCTGAGCCAATGCCTCCTGTTGCTGAGCTTGCATAGCAGAGGTGTCTATTCCAAATACGGAGGACATAACCATACTAAACACCCCTATTAGAACTACCCAAGCAACAAACTGGGAGATTCCAGCCAGGGAAGTTCCCAAGATCTTACCCAATAAGAGCTTTATGGGTTTAACCGATGAAATAATAACCTCAATGATGCGACTGGTCTTCTCTTCGATGACGGAGCGCATGATCATGTTTCCATAAATAATGATGAACATGAACAACAGATAACCCGCTGCTCCACCGAAAACAAGCTTGAGACCCGACCCCAATTTGGAGGTTTCCTGTCCTTGAAAGGTCTCCAGGCGAGTATTGACTCGCATCCGAAGTGATCGAATCTGATCCGCATCCAATCCAGCTTCTGTCAGTTTCAGGTTATTGGCGTGGGACTCGATGAGGTCCTCTATATCGTCCATCACAATAAGTGAGGGTGAATCTGCTGAATAGAAAGTTATATTGTCCTCCAACTGATCAATATTATCAATACGTGGAATGTAGAGTAGCCCATAGTCACCAGAGTCTTCTACCTCCAACTTGGCCTCTTCCAGACTTTGATTGTCCACAATCTTAAATTCCAAACTCCCCGTATTCTCGAATTGATCCACGAACAATCCACTTTCGTCCAGTACCGAGATCACTTCGATCTTATCGTTGTTCAGGGATGAGAGGTAGGCCACCAATCCAATAATCGCAACCATGATCAGCGGACTGAGGAAGGTCATGATGATAAAGGATTTATTTCTAACCTTATTTAAATATTCTCGTTTTATAATGAGTGATAGATGGTTCATATGGCTAGTTTTTGCTGACTGTTTCTATAAAGATATCATTGGCGGTCGGGACCACTTCCACAAAATGGGTTAAGGACCCTTTGGTCGTTAGGAATTGAACCAACTGATTGGCAGAGTGATCCTCTGGTATCCTGATCTTGTATTGCAACTCATCATTGATGGTCTTAAAATCTGCTGGAAAAAGTTCAAATCGCTCCTTGAGTTGAGCAGTCACCTGATCTCGATCTGGAGCGATCAATCCGACTTCATACGTGTTGGATTTATAGGCTCGTTTGATATCCAGTAGCTTACCATCCAGAATCTTGTTGGATTTGTGGATCAAGGCAATATGATCGCACATTTCTTCCACAGATTCCATACGGTGGGTGGAGAAAATAACAGTAGAGCCTTGATCCCGTAAATAAAGGATCTGTTCTTTGATCAGATTGGCATTGATTGGATCAAAACCACTGAATGGTTCGTCAAAGATCAACAGCTTGGGCTCGTGCAAGACAGTAACGACAAATTGAATCTTCTGAGCCATCCCTTTGGACAGCTCCTGGATCTTTTTGTTCCACCAATCGCCGATCTCCAGACGCTCAAACCAATAGAGCAACTTCTTTTTGGCATCGGCTTTGGACAATCCTTTTAATTGAGCCAGGTATAGCGCCTGTTCCCCAACCTTCATACTCTTGTACAGACCGCGTTCCTCGGGCAGATAACCGATGTACCGAATGTGATCCGGCCGCAAAGGTTCGCCATCCAAGGTCACGGATCCGGTATCCGGCATGGTGATCTGGTTAATGATTCGGATCAGGGTGGTCTTCCCTGCTCCATTTGGACCTAAGAGTCCAAAAATACTTCCCTGTGGTACGGAAATAGAGACTTCGTTCAACGCCCGAAACTCGCCATAATTCTTAGTTACGGAGTCGGCAATTAGGAGATTGTGCATAGAGTTAGTTAATGAGACTGGCAAAGATACCGATTTAGGGCATGGTTACCAGCATTTTAGTCGGTGATTCAACTGTTTGTATGAGAAGTGAAATGTTTGTTACAGACCGTTGGAACAAAAGAGTAGTTGCCCTTGGAAATAGTGGTCCGTAATAAGCTAGTTGTCTGAAAAAGAGTCTATAAACAAAACCCACCCTCAACTTGCGTTAAGGGTGGGAAAAAAATTGCTATGAAAAAGAAAAATTATCGCTTTAAGAGAAGCGACAGTCAAATATAGGTAAAATAATTTAACAAGGATTGTTTTTTAAGAAAACATGTCCTTTACCTTTTCAAAGAATGACTTGTCCTGTTTTTCAGGTTTCGGCTCAAAGTTCTCGTCCGTTTTCATCCGCTGGAAGAATTCTTTTTGTTCCTTGGATAAGTGACGTGGAGTCCAAACATTGACATGGACCAGCAGATCTCCGGAACCATACCCATTGATACTAGGAATTCCTTTGTTTCTCAGACGGAGGATCTTTCCACTCTGAGTACCCGGTTCGATCTTGATCCTGACCTTACCACTTACAGTGTCTATCTCCTGGGAGGTTCCCAGGGCGGCATCGCTAAAACTGATATACAGGTCGTAATGCAGGTTATCGCCATCCCGTTGAAGTTGCTCGTGTGGCATTTCTTCTATAGCGACCAAAAGGTCTCCGGCAATTCCTCCTCCAGGAGCTTCGTTTCCCTTTCCGGAAACCTTTAACTGCATGCCATCTACTACACCCGCAGGTATTTTGATACTCACAGTTTCCTCTTCCACCATCATACCCATAGAATCAGATCCGCTTCCACGAGAATCCACTACCTGGCCACTTCCGCCACAAGTAGAACAGGTTGTGGCTGTCTGCATGCGGCCCAAGATGGTATTCTGAATTCGGGTAACCTGGCCCTGACCATTACAGGTGCCACAGGTTTTGTAAGTAGTCCCTGCCGCAACCTTCTTTCGTTTGACCTTGATCTTCTTATCGACTCCGTTAGCAATGTCCTCCAGGCTCAGTTTAACCCGTATCCTCAGGTTACTGCCTTTGACACGGCGTTGTCCGCCGCCGCCAAAACCAAAACCACCAAAGCCACCACCCCCAAATGCACTTCCAAAAATATCACCGAATTGGCTGAAAATGTCGTCCATATTCATGCCGCCACCTCCAAATCCTCCTCCTTCAAAGGCTTGGTGACCAAATTGGTCATATTTGGCTTTCTTGTCCGGGTCACTAAGTACTTCGTAGGCTTCTGCTGCCTTCTTGAACATCTCTTCAGCTTTGGTATCGCCTGGATTCTTATCCGGATGATACTCAATGGCCTTCTTTCTGTAGGCCTTTTTGATCTCGGCCGAAGTAGCGTTCTTAGAGACGCCTAATATGTCATAAAAATCTTCCTTCATCTCCTTATTGTCCTATCACTACCTTGGGGAATCGAATGATCTTCTCGCCCAGGGTATAGCCCTTTTCGATCACGTCGATCACCTTGCCCTTCATTTCATCTGATGGAGCAGGGATTTGGGTTACGGCCTCATGGATCTCGGCATCAAAAGTGGTCCCAACCTCATCATCAGTAGCCTTCAAGCCCTGAGCGCGCAAGGTCTCTTTCAGTTTGTTGCTGATCAGTTCTACCCCTTGGAATAGGCCATCATCTCCTGAACGCTCAATTTCTTTCAACGCCCGATCAAAGTCGTCTAATACAGGGAGTAAGGCAACCATGACCTCCTGACCAGCCGTTTTAAATAACTCGACCCGCTCCTTGGTCGTTCTGCGTTTATAATTTTCGAACTCTGCAAACAAGCGCAGATAGCGATCCTTTTCGGCCGCCAGATCAGCCTTTACCGTCTCCAATTCCTCTCCTTCCTTTTTGGCCTTTTTGCTTTTCTTCTCAGGCTTCACAGCTTCTTCTGGTGTGATCTCTTGTTCTTCTTTCTTACTCATTGAATTGATATAATGTACAATGTGATTACGAGGCTGCAAAAGTAACGCCAATTCCTGTAAAATGTCAAAATGTCACATGGGTTATTAGCCTAACAGATCGTCGAGTGCCAAGTCTACATGGTCATATTGGAAGACATATCCGGCTTGCCTGATCTTTTCGCAGCTCACCCATTGCCCTTCCAGGACAAGATCAGCCATTTCGCCCAACATTAGGCGAAGCATGAATGCCGGTACTGGGGGCAGGATGATCTTCTTCCCGATGACTTGGGCAATCTTCAAGGTTAAGGCTTTATTCGTGACCGGATTAGGTGCCACTCCATTGTAAATGCCGGTAAGACCATTTTCTGCCATGAACAGATAGATCGCGGCTATATCCTTGATATGAATCCAACTTTGCCATTGAGTACCTCGTCCCAGAGGCGCACCCAGTCCTTTCCTGATCGGGCCGACCATCTGAGGCAGAGCTCCTGCCTGCATATCCATGACCAGTCCAGTTCGGACCAGGCCAACTTTTACTCCTAGTTTTTCCATGGCCAGAGCGGCAGCCTCCCAGTCTCGAGTTACACGACCTAAAAATGAAGGTGAGTGTTGCTCGAAATCTTCCTTGTAGCGCTCCTTATCAGAATCTGGGTAATAGCTGATACCGCTGGCTCCTATATAATGTTGGACTCTGTGTTCTATACTACTTAGCCCATTGAATATAACTTGTGCGGTCTGTATACGGCTATTGAGTACCTGCTCTTTATAGGACTTGTTCCAACGTTTTGCCACCGTGGCACCGGCCAAGTTTATGACGACAGTTACGCCCTTTAGGGCATCCAGGTCCATTTCACCATGGTCCGGACTCCAGTGATATCCATTGTAATTTTCTCGGTGAATGATCTTATCCTTACGGGTGGTCAGGTAATTGACCGCTATCTCTTTTTCCAGGCATTGCCGCACCAATTCCTGACCGATCAACCCAGTAGCTCCTGCAATGAGTACTTTCATTTGCACTTTTTTACAAAGATACGGCTAAGTCCTGGTCGCTCTGAGCATTTCCCGTTTTCCGGGTGGACCGGGCAAGCGTTCAACCTCGAATCCTACGGACTGCATGGCTCTTCTCACACTCCCTTTGGCAGAATAGGTGACCAAGCTTCCACCGTCAAGCAGTTCGGCATGCATCTTCTCAAATACAGTTTCCGTCCATAGCTCTGGTTGGACCCGCGGTCCAAAGGCGTCAAAGAAGATTAGATGCCGGTCTCCACTCGGTTCAAAATCCTCCAAGCGAATATTAACCTTCTCCAGGTCGAAGCCTGGGCTAATGTTCACCGTTGTATTCCAGTCCGCCTGATGCAAATCTGAAAAGATTTTCGAGTCCGCCTCCAACAACTCCGGATAGTTCAATTGACTATACTCCATCTCAGCTACCGGATAAGCTTCCAGTGTGCGGTAATGAAACGAAATGCCCTGACGCATCCCTTGCTGAAGGGTCATCAAGGCATTTAATCCTGTTCCGAATCCGATCTCCAATACAGCGATCGGTCGCTCGTCAAACTGCTTTAGGCAATGGTTCAATCCCATCTGCATGAAGACATGCTCGGCCTCTGCTATGGCTCCATGATGAGAGTGATAGTGCTCATTCCATTCCGGTAGATGAATGGTCAGGGAACCATCGGCTGTACGCAGCAGTTTGCGTTTCAAGGTTATTGTTTTTCTGGCAGCAGCACACCAGAGGACAGGAAGGCATAGGTCAGCTGAGGTTCGGTTATGGCATCGATCTCGGCTTGTGGTTTTCCAGCGTCCTCTGCAAAGTGTTTCAAGGTATCCACATCGGTCATCTCCACATAGGCGATTCCCTCGACGATCACTTCCTGATCTGCGATATCCTTGGGAACGAAGAAACCGTAATCCTTAAAGGTCACATGAACTTCCTCATCTCCCAGATCCAGTCGCATCCAGCATCCTTTCATCTGACATACTGTGTTGACCTTGGAACGAAATTTCATAGCAATAGTATCTCCCTCTTTCATGCTCATGTATTGCTCCAACATGGCCGCTTTATCCGACACTTCTTGATCATCGATCTGTTGGCCGAAGGATTGATAATTCACCGCAATTTCTTCCGTTGGTGCAGCTGAGGTTTCAGCCTCTGCATCTTGTGTTTTTTCCTTACAACCAACTACGGCTATTGTCGCTAGCAAGGCGATGTATAATGACTTTTTCATGGTATGTGGTTTATGGGTTAGTCCATTGCAAATTTCGGCAATTTTGGCCTGAAAATGGCCATATTTTAACTAATTTTACACCCTAAATAACCACTTGCATGCAAAGCATTTCCGTCAGTGATATCATCGTCAAAAAAGCTGCAGAATCCCGTATCGATCAGGTCGATTTTGACAAGCTGGTCTTTGGAACGGTCTTTACCGATCATATGTTCGAATGTGACTATATCAATGGACATTGGCAGCAACCAACGATCCGACCTTACGGCCCGTTGACCATTTCCCCAGCGGCCAAGGTATTTCATTATGGTCAAGCGGTGTTTGAGGGTATGAAAGCATACAAGGACGATCAGGGCAAGGTCTTCCTGTTCCGACCGGATGAGAATTTCAACCGGATCAACAAGTCGTCAGAGCGCCTGGCCATACCCGAATTTCCACGGGAGTACTTTTTTGGCGCTTTGGAAGAGTTACTGCGTATGGATAATGACTGGATAAAACCAGGTCTGGGGAATTCCCTTTATATCCGTCCGTTTGTGATCGCCAGTGAGATCGGGGTATCGGCATCCGCTGCCAACCAATATAAATTCATGATCATACTCTCGCCTGCACAAGCTTATTACTCTGGTGATGTCAGTGTGGTCATAGCCGAAAAATATAGCCGTGCAGCTGACGGCGGAGTTGGTTATGCCAAAGCGGCGGGTAATTATGGAGCTCAGTTCTATCCTACCCGTTTGGCCCAGGAGCAAGGTTTCCAACAAGTCATCTGGACCGATGCCAATTCCCATCAATTCCTGGAAGAGGCTGGTACCATGAATGTCTTCTTCCGAGTTGGAGATAAATTGTTGACAGCTCCAACCAACGACCGTATTCTGGATGGAGTTACAAGAAAGAGTCTCATTACCCTGGCTAAGGACGCCGGCATTGATGTGGAAGTAAGACGAGTTGAAGTCAGTGAGATCGTGGAAGCTGCACAGCAAGGAACACTTAAAGAGATATTCGGGGCGGGAACCGCTGCCGTTGTCAGCCCGGTTAAGGCCTTTTCTTACAGGGGCACAAAATATGATCTACCTGCCCAGGAGAGTTCCTATGCAATCAGATTCAAAAAGGCGCTGAACGATATTCAATACAACTGCGCACCGGATCCGTACAACTGGCGATACCCCATCAATTAGTTCTCCAGGATACCGGCAATGTCCGGTTTAAAATAGTTAGGTCCTTTCAGCACTTTACCATCTTCCCGGTATATGGGCTTACCATCGGCACCCAATTTGCTCATATTGCTGCGCTGGATCTCTGCAAATACTTCCTCGATCTTGTACTGCATGCCGTGCTCAATGATGGTACCACACAAGATGTACAGCATATCGCCTAAAGCATCGGCAACCTCTACCAGGTCTCCGTCGTTGGCCGCTTCCAGATATTCCTCATTCTCCTCGCGCATCAGTTTATAGCGAAGTAGGTTCAGGGATTCGCCCAGGTCGGCTTTGGGGCTATGTCTGATCCCCAGACCGAAAGCATCGTGAAATTTGGCAACTGCGGCTATCTTGTCTTGCATAATGTGTGGTATTGATCGTAAATTTGCAGGACTAAAACTACGTATTTTATGTTTAGTTCCGGCCAGTTGATCTTTGCTATTTTCTTTGTGATCGCCTTTGTGGCTCTGATGGTATTCAGCTATCGAAAAGACAAGCAATTACACCGAAAACACTACAAAGGTAGCCTATGGGTATTGGTCGGATTCCTGCTTTTTTCAGGATTGCTTCTCTTCCTGAAATGGTACCTGAAGGACTAAGCCAGGGAGCAATTAGCTTAAATTTCTGTCTATCTGGGTGTTATGTTAACATTTATTTTAGTCAGAATTAATTCCTACAAAATTCCCGTATATTTAGGCCAATTAACTAAATAACTCTCCAAATGAAAAAACACTACGCTCTCGCCCTCTTCAGTTTTTTGGTGTTGGTAGCCACACCAGGAATTTCCATGAACACAGAAGACGATTTCGGTAAAAAAAGAATCGAAGTCGGGACTTCCGAGTCAGATGCTGAAATTTATGTTAACGGTAAAATGGTTGGTAAAGGAACTGTCGAAGTGACTGTCCCCAGCAATGACTGTGTTACCGTAATAGCTAAAAAGATAGGTTTCCTGACGGAGCGCATCGAATTCTGTAACAAGAAGAAGATGACCTCCCCTCCAAAAACATATTATATCGAAATGCAAAGAGACGATGCATATGACGCATCGGTTCAGACAGATATTGCCAACATCGATATTGAACTTAAGGTCAACAAGACCGATAAGGACGAAGCTTGGAAACTTATCAACCAGATCGTACTCTCGTACATCGATGTAATCGAAATGACCGATAAGGAAACGGGCTACCTAAGAACTGCCTGGGAGCTGAAGACCTTTAAGCAAAATACGGTTCGTTCAAGGATCATCGTAAAAGAAGCTTCTGATGACCCATTAACCTTTAAAGTAAAACTGGTTAGTGAAGCCTCTGGTTTAGCAATGGTCAGTGTCAAGAGTGACGAACTCTTTAAAGAGTGGGATCGAGTTCTTCGTCGTTACGAAGGAGTAATTGACGAGTTCCAGGCCAGGGTCAAATAACACATCCTATTTATAAGACAAAAGAAAACCCTCCAAATGGAGGGTTTTTCATTTTTACATCTGAACGGCTTCAGATTTCCTGAGATGTCCGTAGACCTTGCTGTATTCCAGCATTTGCGCTTCAAAACTTTCCGGATGTTGGATCCTGAATCCAGTGATCTCCCCTTGATCATCCGTAAGTGGGATGATGTAAGGATTTACAAAACCACTGTAAGGTGGTGACTTGAACTGCTTATTTCGTTCCAGTACCTGGGCGTGCAATTCCTGGTCTACCTTTACGCCATAGTCTTCTACCAGGGCTTTGGCAGCCTCGTAGTCGCCCTCGGATGTGATCCGCTGGGTTTCCTTCAATAGCTCACCAAATAGCTCACGAAGTTTTTGGTAATCCTGGATGTCGTAGTAGGTCTTACCATCTCGTTCTACCTTGGTGATCACATTATCGGCTTCTCCTTTTTCATATACCCAGGCACTAACCCATTGGCGATTTCTCATGTGGGCCTCCTCTACGTCAGCTCCCAGTTCCAAACGTACCAGCTGACCAACAAGTCCATTTCGGATATAACCATCATATGCGGCCTTGCCCAATTCCTCGTAATTATCGGTTAGTCCTAGTTCTTGTAATTTAGGATCCATTAGGTAATACAGACCGAACAGATCGGCCCGGCCCTCCTCTATGGTCGATTTGTAACTCTTTAGGGTTTCCTTGGGCGTGCCCACACCTTCATTGATCTGACCGGAAGCGTGCCCAACAACTTCGTGCAGTGCAGTGTGTAATTTATCAGCTTGTTGCCCGTACTTCTCTTCCAACTCGATCTCCTGAGGGTCGTGTGCGAATTCCTTCAACCTTCCACTACCTCCGGCATTGTTGTAAGAGTTGATGATATTACCCAGACTGACGGATTTACTCCCGTGGGTTTGACGGATCCAGTTGTTATTGGGCAAGTTGACCCCGATCGGAGTAGATGGAGAAGCATCCCCGGCCTCACCGGCCACAATTACGGTCTTATAAGAAACTCCCTTAACTTCCTTCTTCTTGTGCTCCGGCATCAGTGGGGAATTATCTTCAAACCACTGGGCTTCGTTAGAGAGCACGGCCATCTTTTTGGACATGTCAAAATCCTTGATCTCTACGATGGTCTCATAGGATCCTTTGTAACCCTTAGGGTCGTTATAAACTTCTATAAAACCATTGATCCAATCGATGTTTCCCTCTGTGGAGTTTACCCAAGCCACAGCATAATCGTCCCAAATGTCCAAACTACCCGTTCGATAATACTCGATCAGCAGACCCAGGGCTTTGGCCTGAGCTTCGCTCTCAGCTACTTCCCTGGCCTTTTCTAACCAAAAGATCACCTGGTCGATCGCAGCTCCATATAGTCCGCCGCTTTTGTAAACCAGCTCTTTTAACTCGCCATTTTCCTTGACCAATCTGGTGTTTAGACCGATCTCAATGGGCTCGTTAGGATCTACATCAAAGGAACCGTAATAGGCTTCCACATCTGCCGTGGTCACATCAGGTCCGTAAAAATTGATAGCACTCTCCAGTACGATGTCGGCATCCTTGCTTAGGTTAACCTTTTTGGCATCCTTATCGTTAAAGATCACCTCGAAAGCCTCTCCCTCTAAAGTAGTATTGGTCTGGCTTAGCAATCCTTGGAGATATTCGGCAGAGAATCCAGGCTTGATCTTATCATTGCTGTAGTGATGATGAATACCGTTGGAGAACCAAACTCGTTTGAGGTAGGTCTCAAAGGCCATCCAATCTTCAGACTCTTTCTCTCCTTTGTATCTGGTGTAGATACCTTCCAGTGCTTCCCTAATCTCCAGGTTGTGGCGGTAATTCTGGTCCCACATCATATCGCGACCGGCAAGACCGGCTTGTGTCAGGAAATAGACCAGTTTTTGTTCGTTCAGGCTAAGCTCCTCGAAACCTGGTATCTGATAACGCAGGATTCGAAGATCAGCAAATTGATCTACCTGGTAATCAAAATTGTCCGAAGCCATTTCTGTTTGAGCAACTTCATCAGTTTTTTCGGCTTCCTTGGATTTGTCATTGGCACAGGACCACAGCACAGCCAAAAGCAAGCTAAGTCCCAGAATTAATTGTCGTTTCATCTTTATTGGATTAGTTCGCCAAATTTATGAATTCTTAGGTTTAAGCTCATGAGATAAATCACTCAAATCCCCTAGCCTGTCATTTTGTTTATCTTCGCTAAGTAAGCTCACCAAATGAAAAACGTCTTACTTGTATTCCTTGGAGGTGGACTGGGTAGCATCGCCCGCTATGGTCTCGGACTCTACCTCAACAGTTCTCAAAGCGGTATCCCCTACGGGACTTTCCTGGCCAATGTCCTAGGGAGCTTGCTCATTGGGATCATCTTAGGTTTTGCTGCGCGATCACAGGGGATTTCCGACCAGGCTGTTCTTTTATTGGCAACCGGATTCTGTGGAGGGTTCACCACCTTTTCCACCTTTGCCTATGAAAACCATGTTTTATTGAAGAGCGGTGACCTGCTTTCCTTTGGTATCTACGCCATAGGAAGCTTTGTCCTGGGTTTCGCTTCGGTATTTCTAGGGATATGGCTGGTTCGCTTTTTTTAGTACTTTTGACAGGAACACAGAATAAATGAAAAATTCCAATACACAACGAATCCAAGTGACCGCTTACTGGCCAGGAATGAGGTGTATATGGTATTGATCAAACGATAAGATAAAACCATGACCAAACGTCCGGCCCGAAAGCCGGACGTTTTAATTTTGATATACATGAAAACGCTCTATCGGCACTATGTAGCAAACTTTCAAGGTCTTTCCAAGGAGATCTGGCTACTCTCGCTGGTTACCTTTATCAACCGGGCAGGAGCAATGGTAATCCCCTTTCTCTCACTGTATTTGGTGAGTGAGAAAGGATTTAGTCTACCTCAGGTCGGATGGATCATGACCGGCTATGGCTTGGGTTCACTTTTGGGTAACTGGATGGGCGGTAAGCTCACCGATCGGATCGGATTTTACAAGACCATAGTGATCAGTTTGTTCCTGGGAGGACTAGGGTTCATCAGTATTCAATTTATCGACAGTTTTGAAGGATTGGTCATCGGGCTATTTGGACTAATGTGGGCGGTAGACTTGTATCGTCCCGGGATATTCGTGGCCGCTGACGTGTATAGCAAAAAAGAAAACCTGACGCGCAGCATTGGGCTAATACGTCTGGCCATCAACCTGGGCTTTTCAATAGGGCCTGTAATTGGAGGTATACTAATTGCTCATGTGAGTTACAATTCCATCTTCTGGATAGATGGAGGCAGCTGCCTGCTAGCTTCTGCACTGTTATTCGTCTTGTTAAAACCCAAGAAACGGGATCAAAATGAAGAGAAAGAGAAAGTCAAAGCCGGGAAACCACCATATCGTAATTCATTGTACATGCTGTTCCTGCTGATCATGGTGATCAATAGCCTGGTCTTCGTTCAATACTTCTCTACGGTTCCGCTCTACTATCAGGAAGATCGTGGGTTAAGCGAAGATGTGATCGGCTGGCTGCTGTTTCTAAATGGAGCTATGATCGTATTACTGGAAATGCCACTGATCGGCTGGTTGGAACGGCTAGGACTGACCAAGACCGGAGCCATGATCTGGGGAATATTGTTCCTGGCTGCTAGCTTCTTGGTCCTGAACTTCAGTAGCGGTTTTTGGATCTTGATTGTCGGGATGATACTAATGACCCTAGGCGAGATGATAGGCTCCCCCTTTTCTAATGCCCTGGCCATCGCACTTTCGCCAGAAGGACGCAAGGGAAGCTATATGGGGCTTTACAGCATGAGTTGGTCATTGTCTCACATCATTGGGCACAATGGAGGAATGAACTTGATCGACCAGTTTGGTTTCGCCAACACCTGGTATATTTTCTTTGCCCTTTTGATTGTCGCAGTTGGACTGAGTATTTATTTGCTGCGTCAGCTTCGAAAAAAGGATAACTTTGATTCCTATTAAACACATGAGGATGAACCAATATATTTACATTCTTTTTGCCTTGTTCATGGTGAGTTGCAACTCCAAGGAGCAACCTCAGGAATCCACATTCGAAAAACCGGCTGTTCAACTGGTGGAGGGAAATTATAATGTTGCCTTTTTAATTATGGACGGGGTTTACAATACCGAACTGACCGCTCCCTTCGATATTTTTCAGCACACCGTATTTCGGGAGGGTATAAAGGCCATGAATGTATTTACCGTGGCCAATACTCTGGACCCGGTCAGGACCTTTGAAGGCATGTACCTCTTACCGGACTATAATTATTTGGATGAAGGACTACCGAAGATCGACATCCTTGTGGTTCCCAGTGCCGAGCATCACCTCGACTCCGACCTGGAAAACGAAGCTTTGATTCAGTTCGTACAACAGGTTGATCGGGAAGCCCAGTTTATCACTTCCCATTGCGACGGGGCCTTTGTGCTGGCCAAGGCTGGATTATTGGAAGGAAAAGTGTCAACAACCTTTCCATCTGATATCGACAAGATGCGGGACATGTTCCCGGGCTTGGATGTTCGAAAGGAGGTGTTGTTTGTGCACGATGGTAAATACATCACTTCTGCTGGAGGTGCAAAGAGTTTTGAGGCGGCTTTATATCTTGTCGAGCATCTGTACGGTGCGGAAATCGCTCGTTCCCTGGCGGGTGGTTTGGTCATCGAATGGGACTTGGAACAGGTCCCATATCTGGTGATCGATCAGTCGGTTGAGTAACGTGCGATCAAATCTTCATAATCTTTATCTCCTTGAAGCTGTTGGTGTAAGCGGTAGGTAGTGAATTCAGGCGCTTTTAGTGCACCGGAACGGAATGAATCCTCCAATTGTTCCAACGCGAGATCTCGTTTTCCTCCCATCTCGTGCGTGTATACTAGTAAATAGTGATAATATCCTCGGTCAGGATCGGTCAATAGCAGCAATTTGGAAGAGAACAAGGCTTTGTCATAACTATCCTTGTGCTGCTGATCAACAAATCCACTTTCCAAGGAAATGGCCTGAATATGTCTGATTACGCGAGCCGCTTGCTTTCCCTGCGGACCATCCTCAACAGCGGTAATTGTATACCCATCGATCTGCTTATTCCACCATTTGAATGATGCCTTCTTGGCCTTTTTTAAGTCTTGTAAGTAACGTTCACTGAGCTCGTTCAGCAATTTATTCTCCTTGGCCAACAACTGATCTTCCTCCCTGATCTGTTGCATGACATCATCTTTTTGACCGATCACGGCCAGTAGACTATCCGCATATTTGCGTTGCGCGAATGTCGGCTTTCCATCGCGTATCGCCTTGAACTCTTTGTGGGCCATCAGGAAATCACCAGCTTTGAACAAACTATCTCCATAACGGCGGTCCGCAGCCAGCCATTCCGGCTTGGCGTTCTTTTCAGTACCCATCTCCAACCAAAGAATCGCCCGTTTGATGGTAGTAGGATCTGGCCACCTGTGTTCTCCTTCAAAAACAAACATCCGATTGCTTACATCGAATTTGTTGAGCCAGGCGTGAGCAGCGTGCATCTCTGCATAATTCATATCCGCAGTTCCCACCAATCCGGCATAAACGAAGCTCTCTTGAGTGGGCTGTTCATTTACGTTAGGCGAAAAACCTGAACCACAAGCAATGACTCCGGCCATCTGCTTGCTCAAGACAGCAATTGCGCTGGCCAAACGCGAACCACCGGAAAAACCGGCCACATACATGCGTTTAGCGTCTATTGAATAATTTGAGATGGCCCCATTGATCATCCGGCCAGCTATATCAAAATTTTCACTGTGCCGCCCATTGCGGGCATCGTTTGACGCAAAAACCAAGTATCCAAACTCCCCTGCGACTTCCAAAAAAGGAGAGATACCGTTTGCTCCATTACCGCCCGGATCAAACACAAAGATGGCCGGCCACAGTCTATCTTTATCATAATCTGCAGGAATAAACTGCAGGTAGGATTCTGAAGTTCCTGGAATTACGATTCGTTCAGTACGCTCTGGAACAGTTTGCTGAGCAAGCAGGAAGTAAGGCAGCAGTAACAAGGATACTAGGAATCGCATTCGAACAAGTTAAGCCAGCGGTTGGATTTTAGCAACTCCCAAATTCCTGTTTAACAAAACAATGTGAGCATCAGCTCAATGGGCGAACCTCATTATTACGGACTACATGAGAGAGAACGATCTGGGTTTTGGTCTCCCCATAGGTGATCAGTTGGTCAATAAAGGTCTCCAAGTGATGTTGATTCTTTAGGATGACCTCCATCACAATGTTCTCATTACCTGTTATCCGATAACAGTTCACCACCTCATCGAAGGTATGTACCTTTTGTAAAAAAGGCTTCAACTTACCCATAAAAGCTCTTAAGGTGATAATAGCCTTTAGCTGGTAACCGCTTTCTATGGCCGATATCACCGTATAATACTGTTGGATCACTCCGGCATCTTCCATCTTTTTAATACGCTCACTAACAGCCGGAGAACTGATCCCCACTTGCCGCCCAATGGCCGCATTGGATAGCCGTGCATTTCCTTGTAGTAAAGCAAGAATTTCCCAATTAAGGCTATCTAGTTTCATTTAACCTTGTTTTTAACGCAAAATACTAAATAATTAAAGAAAAATAATTCATTTACCTTAAATTCTATAGTATCGTCTTCTGATAAGTCGTTAATTTTGAGGTAATTGCTAATTGAACCAAAAGAAAAGTCATGATCCCCAACATGCCACCACATCACTCACAATCGGCTGTCTATCAGAAGGCCCTGGAGATCTTTAGTCTTTCCAGAAGCATCTCTCATTATCTGGTAGAAGACCTGAATCAACTCAGCCGGGATGGCAAAGAAGATCCGCAGATCTACTTTTCCGGGGATATTGTGCAACAGTCCATTTCACTGGCTCCAGAGATCCTCAAGGCTGAAAGCCAGGTTTTTGCCCAGGACAAGAGGCGCTATGCTGCTTCGGTCAATCGGTTGACCAACCTCCTGTATCGCAACTGCGAACGTCTGGAGAAGGTTGATAGCAACGGCAAGGACTTTCTACCTATACTTCGTACAGAACTCAAGAAGTTTCGCCTCTTGGTAAGGAGCTGGATGCTGACCATGTAGGTCAGTCCTGTTTACATATTCCGTCTATACTGACCGCCTACCTCGAATAGTGCAGAAGTCAATTGTCCCAAAGAACAGACTTTGGTAGCTTCCATCAACTCTTCGAAGATATTCTCGTTCTGAATGGCAGCATGTTGCACCCGTTCCAACGCTTTATTGGCACGATCCTCATAGGTCTGGTGTAAGTTCTCAAGGGTCTGGATCTGATGTAATTTTTCCTCCTCGGTCGCCCGAATGACTTCCATGGGTAGAACCGTTGGCGATCCCTTACTGTTCAGGAAGGTATTGACCCCAATAATGGGCAGCTCACCCGTATGTTTCAGGGTTTCATAGTACAGACTTTCTTCTTGGATCTTGCTTCGTTGGTACATAGTTTCCATGGCCCCCAAAACCCCACCTCGTTCGGTAATACGATCAAACTCCACTAATACAGCTTCTTCGACCAAGTCTGTTAATTCTTCGATGATAAAGGACCCCTGCAATGGATTTTCATTCTTGGCCAATCCTAATTCCTTATTGATGATCAATTGAATGGCCATAGCCCGTCTGACACTTTCTTCCGTCGGGGTAGTAATGGCCTCATCATAGGCATTGGTGTGCAAGGAGTTACAATTGTCATAAATAGCATAAAGCGCCTGTAGAGTAGTACGGATATCGTTAAAATCGATCTCCTGGGCGTGCAATGATCGACCAGAGGTTTGAATATGGTACTTCAACATCTGAGCACGCGGATTGGCACCATACTTGAATTTAAGCGCCTTAGCCCAGATCTTTCTCGCAACACGGCCAATCACCGCATACTCGGGATCTACCCCATTGCTAAAGAAAAAGGAGAGGTTAGGACCAAACTTATTGATGTCCATACCCCTGGACAAATAATACTCCACATAGGTAAAGCCATTGGCCAGCGTAAAGGCCAATTGAGTGATCGGATTTGCTCCCGCTTCGGCGATATGATATCCACTAATGGAAACCGAATAGAAATTTCGTACCTGCTGATCAATGAAGTAGGACTGAACATCACCCATCAATCGTAAGGCAAACTCTGTCGAGAAAATACAGGTATTCTGGGCCTGGTCTTCTTTTAGAATATCAGCCTGGACCGTTCCTCTAACTTGGGCCAAGGTATCCTTCTTAATCTGCTCGTAAACAGATGCTTCTAATACCTGGTCACCTGTAACGCCTAGTAGCATTAATCCCAAACCGTCGTTCCCTTCAGGAAGTTCACCCATATACTGCGGTGGCGTGCTTCCTTTCTCCTTGTAAATGGCAGCTATTTTTTTCTTTACCTCATCTTCTATTCCCTGTTCCTGTATGTACTTCTCACAATTCTGATCGATCGCAGCATTCATAAAGAAACCTAGCAACATCGGAGCAGGACCATTTATGGTCATACTGACAGAGGTCATGGGATCGGAAAGATCGAAGCCCGAATACAATTTCTTGGCGTCGTCTAAACAGCAAATAGAAACTCCGGCATTCCCAATTTTCCCGTAGATATCTGGACGATGCCCAGGATCATTTCCATAGAGCGTAACGCTGTCAAAGGCCGTCGAAAGACGTTTAGCCGGCATTCCAAGGCTTACATAATGAAAGCGCCTATTCGTTCTCTCAGGACCTCCCTCTCCAGCAAACATTCGAGTGGGGTCCTCCCCGGTCCGCTTGAATGGATAAAGACCGGAGGCGTATGGAAATTCACCAGGTACATTTTCCTGCAAGGACCAACGAAGAATCTCTCCCCAGGATTGAAATCTAGGCATGGCCACCTTAGGTATGTCCGACTGGGATAAAGACTTGGTATGGGTATCGATCTCGATGGTCTTATCCCGAACCTGGAAACTGTAAACAGGGGCTTTATATCGGTCGATCTTGTGACTCCATGCCGTAATGATCTCCCAGTTATGCGGATCTAAATCCATCTTGACTCGATCGAATTCGGCGATCAATAATTCCATCAATTGCCCATCCTTCTCTTCAGTTGCCCCTTGTATTGCTTCATCATTAAGACCTGACTTGGTCAGGAACTGCTCCATGGCTTTGTTGTGATCTGTCCCAAGAACAGATCCTATGGTCACAAAGATCCCGTAAAGCTTTTCCGCCACCTTGACTTGGGACACGACACGCTGATCATAATTCCGATTATTCTCGGCAATCTCGGACAGATATCGGGTTCTTGCCGGTGGAATGACGAAAATCTTTTCAGACATCTCATCTGTTATCTCAAAGGAAGAACTCAGTCCGGCTTGGGTTCTGCTATCCAAGGTATCCATTATGGCCTTGTACAGTTGGTTCATCCCAGGATCGTTAAACTGAGAGGCAATGGTTCCAAAAACGGGAAGTTCTTCATGGGGCGTATCCCATAAATTATGGTTGCGAACATACTGTTTCTTGACATCGCGAAGGGCGTCCAAGGAACCTCGTTTATCAAATTTGTTGATGGCGACAAGATCAGCGAAATCCAACATATCGATCTTCTCCAGCTGAGTGGCCGCACCGAATTCAGGTGTCATTACATACAAGGAAACATCGCTGTGATCCAAGATCTCTGTATCGCTTTGTCCAATTCCGGAAGTCTCTAATATGATCAGATCGAATTCTGCGGCTTTAAGAACCTCCAGAGCCTCTGCAACGTACTTGGAGAGGGCCAGGTTGCTTTGTCGTGTAGCCAAAGATCGCATATAGACTCTGGGAGAATTGATAGCATTCATCCTGATTCTGTCCCCTAGCAAGGCACCCCCTGTCTTTCGTTTGGAGGGATCCACAGAGATCAAGCCCAGGTTCTTTTCTGGAAAATCGATCAAAAAGCGTCGGACCAACTCGTCCACCAGGGAGGACTTACCAGCCCCTCCTGTCCCCGTGATTCCCAATACCGGGGTCTTTGATGTTTTATTCTTCTGGTGAATCTTCTCCAGGGTATCCTTGGCTACCTCTGGGAAATTCTCGGCAGCTGATATGACTCGAGCGATAGCCCCAGGATTTCGGGAAGAGAGATCTTGCCATTGACCATTCAAAGATTCACCAATTGGAAAATCCGCCTGTTGTACCAGGTCATTGATCATACCTTGTAGCCCCATTTCTCGTCCATCGTCCGGCGAATAGATCCTGGTGATCCCATAATCCATGAGTTCTTTGATCTCATCTGGTAAGATCACACCACCACCACCTCCAAAAATCTTGATGTGACCAGCTCCTTTTTCCTGCAACAGGTCGTACATGAATTTGAAGTACTCGTTGTGGCCACCTTGGTACGAGGTCATTGCAATGGCATTGGCATCTTCTTGTATGGCCGTATTAACGACTTCTTCCACAGAGCGATCATGTCCCAAATGGATCACCTCTACACCCGTAGCCTGAATGATGCGCCGCATGATGTTGATGGCCGCATCGTGCCCATCAAAAAGTGAGGCTGCAGTTACAATTCTTACTTTATTCTTAGGAATATAAGGTGGCTGTTGATGCATTGTTAATTTGAATGACAATTTGGACCACAAATTTACGAAATTCACAAAGATGCGGCACGCGGATTATAGCTCAATCCTCTGATAATATCTAGTCCTGAAATGAGCTCATCGCTCATTGGTGTTATAGAACTTAACACTAAGTTAGGCTATCCGCTAATATTTAAGACCTTATTAACCAATAATTTAGACCATTTTTAAGCTTGCCGATCTAACTTTGTGCCCACAAAGAGATGGAATTATGCCGGATTGGTTCAGACGAAGGTCACGATTGGAAAAACTGGAGAAGCAGTATACTTATTTAATGAGACAATCATTTGAACAGGCTGCAAGAGATCAGGAAAAAAGTATTTGGGCCAGACAAGAAGCGGATAAGATCTATGCCAAGATCAAGGAATTAGGCCTGAAGCGATCCTAGATGGAGTCGGAAATCCTTTAGATACACTACAGACTTCAATAAGCGCGAACCGTACCAACTCCACATTTCTCCATCCGTAATTTCAATTTCGGCAGCTACCAACTCTTTCAATTGCAAGCTGTGTTTCTCTTTAAAAGGAAAAGGTTCGGAACTTAATAGAATGACCTCAGCCTGGGTTAGCTGAGAAATATCTACCACCGGATATCGTTCTTCCACAATCACATTTTCCAGATTACAGCGTTTCAATAAGTGATCGATAAAGGTTCTGCTTCCAGCGGCCATGTTGGGTTTGTTCCAGATCAAATAGGCTACCTTCAGACGGTCCAACTTTGCGCAAGTCACAGTCAAATCCTCCATTCCGGACGAGATACGATTTACCAGGTCTGATGCCTTTTGTTTCTTATTGAAGAGCTCACCCAGGCTTTGGATCATGACCATAGCATCTTCAATAGTTTCCACATCACTTACCCACACCGGGCAGATGGTTGATAGCTGTTCTACCAATTCCAGGGTATTTTCTTCTTTATTGGCTATTACAATGTCCGGCTTCAACCGACGTACCTTGTCTAAATGAAGTTGTTTGGTACCGCCGACAACAGTTTTTGTCTTTCGGATATGATCCGGATGAACGCAGAATTTGGTGACCCCAACGATCTCATTTACCAAATTCAGATCAACTAAAAGTTCAGTTTGTGAGGGAACAAGAGATACAATTCTCCTTGGAGTATAGGGAAAGCTTAAATCGCGACCAAGCTGATCCTTAACGAGCATCCAGTATCTGCTGCATTTGAGTTCGCAGGCTGAGCGCAGAAGCCGCGGCAGCCTCGGCAAAATCCCTTCCTTGAGAGGCGTAAATGATCCCCCTGGAGGAATTGATCAGGAGTCCGACCTGCTTATTCAATCCGTACCGGCAAACTGCCTCAAGATCACCTCCTTGAGCTCCTACTCCGGGTACTAACAGAAAGTGATCAGGTACAATGGCACGTATGTCGGCCAAATACTCTGCCTTGGTCGCACCGACCACATACATAAGATTATGGGCATTTTCCCAGTTAAGGGAAGTTTGTAGAACTTGCTTGTATAATTCCTGATCTTCCAGGGAACGAGTTTGGAAATCGAAGGCCCCTGCATTGGATGTTAAGGCCAGTAGAATGGTAATCTTATTCTCGAAGGCCAGGAAGGGTTCTACAGAATCTTTTCCCATGTAGGGTGCAACAGTGACCGAATCAAATTGCAGGTCTTCGAAGAAGGCCTTGGCATAACGAGTAGAGGTATTTCCAATATCGCCACGTTTGGCATCGGCTATGGTAAAAATATCCGGGTGGCGTTCATTGAGGTATTCAATGGTTCTCTCCAGTGATCTCCAGCCTTGTAATCCATAGGCCTCGTAAAATGCAGTATTGGGCTTGTAAGCTACCGCCAGGTGGTGGGTGGAGTCTATGATCGCCTTGTTAAAAGCAAACATGGGATCCTCCTCTTCCAACAAATGCGTCGGGATTTTCTCCAGGTCCACATCCAGTCCAACGCATAGAAAGGATTTCTTGGCTTCAATTTGTTCTACAAGCTTCTTGATGGTTATCATTAGAACGTCTCTCCGGCTTCTTTGAGTTTCTCCGTATTATTGACCAGCTGCAACTCGTCTACTATCTTCTGAATGTCCCCATCTATAATGTTGCTTAGATCATAGAGGGTCAGATTGATCCGATGATCAGTAACCCTTCCCTGTGGGTAATTATAGGTACGGATCTTGGCAGAACGGTCCCCGGAAGTAACCATTGAACCTCTTTTTTCCGCATCTTCAGCCTGTTTTTTGGCTAGTTCGAGGTCGTACAACCGAGAACGAAGGACTTTAAATGCTTTCTCTTTATTCTTGTGCTGAGACTTCTGATCCTGACATTGGGCCACGAGTCCGGTTGGCTCGTGGGTTAATCTTACCGCAGAATAGGTCGTATTCACCGATTGCCCCCCTGGTCCTGAAGAGCAGAAGTAATCAATGCGGACATCTTTAGGGTCTATCTCTACGTCAAATTCTTCGGCCTCAGGAAAAACCATGACTGTAGCAGCACTGGTATGAACGCGCCCTTGGGTCTCAGTCTGAGGAACACGCTGAACCCGGTGCACACCAGCTTCGAACTTTAAGACACCGTAAACATCTTCTCCCGTGATCTCGAACTGGATCTCTTTGTATCCTCCGCTGGTACCTTCGTTAAAATCGACCACACTGATCTTCCAACCCCGGCCCTCGCAATATTTGGTATACATCCGAAATAGATCACCAGCGAAAATACTGGCCTCATCTCCTCCTGTACCGGCACGGATCTCCATGACCGCATTCTTTGAATCTTCAGGGTCCTTGGGTACCAGGAGAAAACGAATCTCCTCCTCTAAACCAGGCAAGGCGCCTTTGGCCTCATCATATTGCATTTTAGCCATCTCGACCATTTCGGCATCGCTGCCATCGGAAATGATCTCCTCCGCTTCCTGCAGGTTATCGTGTAAGGTGACATATTGCTCTCGTTTATCCATCAGGATCCTCAAGTCCTTGTACTCTTTATTGAGCTGGATATACCTTTGCTGATCAGAAATGATATCTGGTTGAATGATCAGGTCGCTGACCTCATCGAATCGCTGTTTGACAATGGCTAATTTTTCGAGCATTCCGTTCATGATCTCCCCCGCTTAGTGGTGGTTAAAATTACAACAATTGAGCTAATCTGATCTTAATATTGAAAGCTGCCGTGCGGGCTTTCTATGGTCAACCTGGCGCCAGGATCTGCTTCCACCCGACCAACGATCTGGGCATCGAGCTTAAAACTTGCAGCAAGATCGATTATTATGCCGGCAATGGTCTCAGGGACATAAAGCTCCATTCGGTGCCCCATATTGAAGACCTTATACATTTCTTTCCAGTCCGTACCACTTTCACGCTGGATCAGATCGAAAAGGGGAGGAATTTCAAATAGATTGTCCTTGATCACGTGCACTCCATCAACAAAGTGAAGGACCTTGGTCTGGGCTCCCCCACTACAGTGAACCATCCCATGGATCAAATTACGGTCTATCTCGTCTAGAAGGGCCTTGATAACCGGAGCATAGGTTCTGGTTGGAGACAAGACCAACTGGGCCGCATTAAGTGGACTACCAGCAACTGCATCGGTTAGTCCAACGGTACCGGAGTATACTAATTCTTCCGGAACTGCCGGATCATAGCTCTCCGGAAAACGCGTAGCCAGTAGTTTATTAAAAACATCGTGTCTGGCTGAAGTCAACCCATTGCTTCCCATACCACCATTATAGCCTTGCTCGTAAGAGGTTTGACCAAAGGAAGACAAACCAACAATGACATCACCTGAACGAATGTTGGCATTGTCAATGACCTCACTACGCTTCATTCGTGAGACAACGGTAGAGTCGACAATGATGGTCCGAACCAGATCGCCGACATCTGCTGTCTCTCCGCCTGTCGAATAGATATCCAAACCATGGTCCCGGAGATCCTGCAGAAGCTCTTCTGTCCCATTGATAATGGCGGAGATAACTTCGCCCGGGATCAGGTTCTTGTTGCGTCCAATAGTAGATGACAACAAAATATTACCGGTTGCACCAACACAGAGTAGATCATCTATGTTCATGATCAATGCATCTTGAGCAATTCCTTTCCAGACGGACAAATCACCGGTTTCCTTCCAATACATATAGGCCAAGGAAGACTTCGTACCGGCACCGTCCGCATGCATGACGACGCAATGATCTGGACTACCAGTCAAATGGTCCGGGACAATCTTACAAAAGGCCTTGGGAAATAGTCCTTTATCTACATTTTTAATGGCCTGATGAACGTCTTCCTTACTGGCGGAAACTCCCCGCTGCGCATATCGATCTGAGCTAGAATTCATAGCTGCAAAGGTAAAAAAGAAAACCTCATGGTTTCCCATGAGGTCTTCACTAATATCTAATTAGAATTCGCTATTTCCAGAACGCCATAAAGGCATCCATAAACAACATGGTTCTGGTACGTCCGCCGTCCTCATCACCCACCACATTGACCTCGAAAACATCACGTCTTGAACGTCCGTCGTTGGAAGTATTCGTAAATATTACGAAAGCTTCGTTTGGAGAGAAGAAGGCTTGAATATCATTGGTCCCATCTGGTTTTTCTCCAGAGATATCAGTAGTTGATTGATCAGTTCTGTCATAAATGAAGATTCTGGAATCGAATCGACGGTAACCAGGATTTTCTTGTCCAGATACATCGTAGGTATAAACTAAGGTGTTGTTGGTAGCTGACAAGCTAACACTGTTTGCAGCTCCCGAAACATTGTCAATAACAGTGTCACTGACCACACCTGACATATCTGTTAAGTAAATACCGATATCATATCCACGTTGATCATTCACTTTGATCGCTATTAAATCCAAAGTTTCATTAATATCGACTTCAGAGATGAAGCGCCCGTCTTCAATTTTGTAAACCAATTCACGTCCTTGCCCGTTGCTATTGATTCGCCAGAGTCGTTCGAATTCCGGGTAGTAGATCATATCACTATCCGTCGGCCAAGCAAAACTGATCTCATTTGGATCGAAACCACTTGGCTTCACGGTATTGGTAACACGGCGGACATTGCTACCATCACGTTCCATCGTATATATATCTGCGTCTGCTCCATTCGTTCTTAAGAAAGCGATCAAATTAGCAGCAACGTTCAATTTAGGACGATAGCTATTCCTGTCGCTTGGGGTAAGTTGAAATTCGTTACCACTTTCGTCGGCAGAGAAAATGACATTGTTGCCATTTACGGTCCTTGTGAAAAAGAAACGGTTATCCACTGGCGGTCCATCTACGGTAAAGGTTCCTACTGGACTGAGAACAGATTGGGTATTGATTCCGTCATTGGCAGAAACTTGCCAGAAATATTTGGTATCCATCATCAATTCTGAATACACTAAGGAATCATTGCTCAAATCCTCAAACAACAAAACATCGTTATTCGCATCATTTCTGAGTTCTAAAGTGTAAGTGATAGGATCTTCTTCAGGATCTGAGGAAGACCATTTGAATACCACTTCAATACCAGAGATCAACTCATTCTGAGATGGAGAATTAAGCTGAGGTGCCGTAGGCGGCCTGTTATTGGTCGTAGATCGTTCTAGCTCAAAAACAACCTGGGTGGTGCTGTTTCCAGTCACCGTAGCTGGTTGAGCGGTGGTTATATAAAGTTCGCTTTCGGCAGTGACCACATAATCATTCACCGGAATCTCATTCATCTCGTAGTTTCCTGAACTATCCGTAAAGACAGTATTAGAAGTAGGATTAGTAGAGATCTTTGCATTAGGTATCGGGGTATTGGATCCCGCTTCGACCACTTTTCCTCGTAAATTTCCAATTTGATTCTCACTTACTCTGTCTTCGTTACAAGAAAAGGTAAAGATCAACAAGAGGACGCTCGTCCACATCAAGTAGGTTTTCTTATCCATCATTGTCTTCATTATTGGTTGTTTGAGTTAGCTTCTTTATTCTTGTTTCTGGCTCCAAATTGATAGTTGACACCAAAACCGAAGTTGATATAATAATCGTCTCTTCGACCCTGAACGAGATTATCCAGTTGATCTGTAAAGGCAAAATTCCAATCTCCTGTCAATTCTAACGATACCCGATCAGAAACCCGATAATCCAAACCTAAACCAGCCTTCAGCTGGAAATAGGAATCCCATTTGCTGTTGAATTGGGTATCCGTATCATCGGCATAGAGCAAAAGCCCCGGACCTCCATACACCTTGGGTGAGAGACGATCGTTCGGTAAGATGGTAAAATCGAGCAACAAGGTCTGGCTCAGCCACCAGGTTCTTTCTTCCGGGGTAGAATTGAGCCTGAAGATCTCAAAATCGGCACCAAGCGCAAAATGCGGATACAATCTGTATTTGTAGGAAAGACCTGCTCGGAAATCAAGAACACTGCTGTCATAATCTCCATCCATCAAGGATAGTCCCAAACTTGGAGTGATAACATGACGAAAGTCCTGAGGAAGATACTGTCGCTCGTAAAGCGTAGTGGATTCCTCCAACTCTTTTTCGGCCATGTAAGCATCTACCAGCTGCTGGTCTTTTTCTTCTCCTTCCAGCGTACCCCAGAGGTCATCTTTGATACCTTCCAGGATCAGAAGTTCTACAGCACGTTCGATAGCTTCTTGAACGGCCAATTGCGTGGGCTCATTCTTGGTGAATCCGGTTTCTACTTCCAACAGACGTTCGAAATTCACAAAACGAAATATTCCAACATCCACAGCCTGAGATAAAATGGTCTTGGAAACGTTCACTGTTTTTAGAACCTCACCAGTATTGGTGGAAACGGCTCGAAGATAAACCGTGATACGATCCTGGCGATATTCAGCAGAACCACCTACACCAAAGTATCGGGCGCCTACTCCACCGGTCATGATATTGGTATCGTAGGAAATCACACCTCCTTCAAGGAGCATTCCTGCAAATAAAAGAGGATTCAAGCGCTGAGGAGGGTTGTTGGCGTCGCTGTACTCGTCTCGAGTACTGCGGATGATATTCCGTTCTCCTAAAAGGTTGTTTAGATTTTCCCGTTCAATGGGTCTGAACCATTTAGAGTCTTCCAGGGCCTTGACTAAAATGGTCGTAGCACCTTGTGTAACGGCAGTACTGAAACTGGAAACATTCTCCAGGTTCTTGTACTGACCAGTCTGATCCTTGAAATTGTATACCCCTACCACAATCGGCTCCGCCGGTGGTGGTAGTTCCCTTAAGTCTTTAGTTGCCTCGGTAATTTCGGATATCCTTGCATCCTGAGGCCCCGTGGGTTGGTTCCAATACGCACCACAACCTGAAAGTAGAAATGGGAGCGCAAATAATAAGGTTGTTTTGTAGATTTTTACCATAGGTTAAGAGGTGCTAGTTAGGAATAACGATCTGGGTCTGTTCACCCGAGAGCAGATCCAGTATGTTGACAACAAGGCCATCCAGTGAATCGAAAACTTCGAATTCGAAATTCCCGTCGGCTGAAGTCCCGGATTGTAATCCGTTTAGATCTCCCCCACCCAGTTGACCAAGTAATTGATTATTCAGGCTTTGATCCAATGCTCCGAGATTTTCCAAGCCGGGTACGGCTTGTTGGTCATCATCAAATGGATTTTGTGCATTGGCCACACTCAGTAACCAGTTACCCGCAAATGGGTCCCCTCCGAAAGCAGGATTCTTGGGAGTATAAACCAACTGCTGTCCATAAGAATAAGAACCAACAGCTAAGAAGAAAAGTACTATGAGTGAAATTCTGGTTTTCATCAGTATCGTATTTTTTGGTTCGCATTGAGTTCTTGATCCCGAAAATACTTGGACACCATCCTAACGGATTCGGCCGCATACGATCTGATAACGTCGTCTTTCGGGGGCAAAATAAACTCTAGCAGTTTATTGTTGTTTATTATTAATTCAATCTTCGAGGTATTTGCAATGGCAAATGTCTCTTTGACAGTCACCGGGTGAAGACCATTAACAGTGTTAGCCCGGTATTCATCAGCAAAATATCGATAGAAGTCCCTTCCAAATTTGGTCTTGGTATCTTCTACAGTTATTCCGCGTATACTTACTCCTCCATCCTTCTTACGACTAAAGATCGCATTATCGTTAACGACTATTCGTTTAACTTCATCGGATTCATCCCCATTTAAAACGACCCGATCCATTCCGATCAGCTGATCTTCAAGATTGTAAATTAACAAAAGAATTGTGAGTTTTCCTTGATTTTTTGTAGGAAATGTCTGAGTATCTAAATTTTTCTGCTCACCTGGACCTAGGATAAAACGTCCTGAATAGTCCTTTTTATCAGGGTTTTCACCTGAATTATCGATCAGGGAAAGGATATATCTTAAACTAAATGGGAGTTGGGTCTTATTGATGGCAGAACCCTCAATCTGAACGAATTCAGAGTTATCTAGAAGATTGATCTTCGCTTCGACCTCGGTATTGTATACCTGGCCAAATGCTAGCGTGGAGCATAGCAGTAGGCAACTAATGACCTTATGTGTTTGGAGCGGCAACAAGGCATTTCAATTTAGCGAAAGTTACGAATAATTACGGTTTGATTCCTACCTCGCATGTTGACTATCATATTTTTGGACATCCTGTTCTGTCCTTGCATGATCAAATTCTGGTTGGAACCGCGCTGTATGACAGTGGCGCTTTGGTAGCGCGTAGCTCGC
Source organism: Aureitalea marina (assembly GCF_002943755.1). Lineage (NCBI taxonomy): Bacteria > Pseudomonadati > Bacteroidota > Flavobacteriia > Flavobacteriales > Flavobacteriaceae > Aureitalea > Aureitalea marina. The sequence continues at coordinate 423,770 of NZ_MQUB01000001.1, read as the reverse complement.
ATATTAGTGTGTACAAAATTGTGATTATTCCCTTGTTGCAGGACGTTCTCACGCAGCACTAATGAGCTAAGATTAACAGCGATATTGTTCTTATTTCCAAATTGATGCAACCCAACCTGCCCGGAGTATGCCTTAACATCGACATTTACCTGGTTGTAATTACCAACTTGCTGCACAGTTGTATTGACCTTTCGCGTTGTATATACCTGCTTTGTCGTTCTTTGAACAGCTTGACTATTGGTGGTCTGTTGTCTAACAGGTGTAAGTGCCGTCTTATTGGATTGGTCCAGACCAATGGTTTGGGCCTGAGAGAAATCGACCATGAACAGTACCGAAAGTACGGTCATTGTTGTTAGTAATTTCTTCATGACTAGTTTATTACAAAGGGTTAGTTAAGATGTCTTTAGAAAAGTATAGGGGCCGCAGCCCCTATACTATATAATAGTCACATCAGTGAGCTTCTAATTACTAGTTGCTCTGCGTTACGATAGAACCGTTTCCGATTCCAGCTTGAAGAACCAAGCTACCGTGACCCAGTCCAGTTTGCTGAACGTAGCTACCGTTAAAGGCACCCAGTTGTCCAACAAGAGAACCGTTAGCAGTTCCGTTCTGAAGAACTAAACTTCCGTTCGCCAAACCAGCTTGCAGTGTAATAGATCCGTTTCCAGCTCCAGCTTGGAAAGTAGCAGCACCGTTAGCAACACCTAGTTGACCAGTGAAACTCCCGTTACCAACACCTAACTGAGCAGTCAAGCTTCCGTTGAAAGCACCAATTTGGATAGTAGCAGAACCGTTACCAGCTCCAGCTTGCAATGTAGCTGATCCATTAGAAAGACCTAGTTGACCAGTGTACTGACCATTCTCAATTCCAGCTTGAAGAACCAGAGATCCGTTAGTTTCACCAGTTTGCTCAACTTCTGATCCGTTACGACGGCCTAGTTGACCTACGAAAGATCCGTTGGCAAGACCATCTTGCTCTACGCGAGAACCATTAGCTCTCCCACCTTGACCTACATAAGAACCGTTAAAGTCACCATCCTGGTTAACGATAGATCCATTACGACGTCCAATTTGAAGAACGTAAGAACCATTGTAAGTTCCTTGTTGGATAGTGTACTGTCCGTTACGACGACCGAATTGGTTAACATCAGATCCGTTGTAGTCACCTAGTTGTACAACAGCTGATCCATTAGCGCGTCCTTCTTGGTAAACATCAGATCCATTATAGTCACCATCTTGGTACACAAAAGATCCGTTACGACGTCCTAGTTGAACAACTAAAGAACCGTTAGCAGTTCCTTCCTGGTATACGTAAGATCCGTTAGCGCGTCCTTGTTGGTATACCAAAGATCCATTCGATGATCCATCCTGGATAACTTCCGAACCGTTACGACGTCCGATCTGGATAACAGCAGAACCGTTGCCAGTTCCATCTTGCTCTACGCGAGATCCGTTAGCACGACCAAACTGACCTACATAAGATCCGTTAAAGCTCCCGTCCTGATTTACGATAGATCCGTTACGACGTCCCCACTGCTCAACATAGGATCCGTTGAAGGAACCTTGTTGGATAGTGTACTGTCCGTTACGACGACCAAACTGATTTACATCTGATCCGTTGAAGGAACCTAGTTGTACAACAGCTGATCCGTTACGACGTCCTAATTGGTATACATCAGAACCATTGAAACCTCCGTCTTGGTATACAAAAGATCCGTTACGACGACCTACTTGATCAACGTCAGAACCATTGAAACCACCATCTTGATAAACGAAGGATCCGTTCTCAATACCAAACTGATTAACGGAAGAACCGTTAAAGCCTCCGATTTGAAGCACTTGAGAACCGTTGGCGATTCCAAACTGACCTACTTGAGATCCGTTTCCAGTACCAAACTGGTCCACGTCAGAACCATTAAAGGCTCCGATTTGCGTAACCAGGGATCCATTGACTGCACCCACTTGATTTACGTTCGAGCCATTCCCGACACCTAGCTGCAAGACAGCACTGCCGTTAAATTGTCCGAACATTAGCGCGCCGGTCATAAGGGCCGCCGCGCTTAACAACATTCTTTTCATAATTGTAAGGTTAAAAAAGGTTAATAAAAAAAGTTAAAAAACAAATCAAATCTGCACATTAAATTTATGGTATTAACCATAAGCTCTAATGAGTTTTACAGAGTTAGTTGTTAACAATTTGAAATTCATTTTCCTCTCAATCAGTTCGTTCTTCCTACACAAACTGTTAACAAATACCACTAGCGTGATTAAAAAAAGGGTCGGATTCTGGGGGCGAATTTTGTAAGAATGATGATTTCTCTTATATAGGTGTGGTTCTTGACTATCTCCACCTATCAGCATTCGTTTACAACTCAAAGGTTGGAAAAAATTTTGTAGGAAACAATAGGTATAAACACGTAGTAAAACTCTGACAAACAAGTTGTAGGAATTTACTTGTTAACAGCATTTAATTCTGACGATATGTCGACCAAAATATCCGTCCAAATACCAAAAATTCGACGAACTGCATTTTGTTAAATTTGTGTTAATTTTATGTTAAAGTAAGAAATTTCTCGAAAACGTTTTCGCAGTAAATTCTGACCCTAAAAATTAGCTAATATTCTGTCTTTCAAAAGCCTACTTGGTAAAGAGCAGTTCGCGGTATTTCGTTAAAGGCCAGATTTCATCGTCCACCAGTAATTCGAGTTTATCACAATGATAACGGATATCAACCAACAAAGGCCTTACATTCCTACAATAGGCAGTTGCCCTGGAAAAACCATCGTCAAGTCCATTGGCCTGTTTCCGCTCTTCGACCATTTCGTCGATATTGGAGTGTATTTTAGCAATATGCCCGCTAATGGATCGAATCAACTTGATCTGCTGGGCTCCTATTTCCTCATAGCTATCGGGAAAGATAGATTTCAGACCCTCAACGTTCTCGATCAACACATTCTGATACTGAACGGCTGTTGGAATCACATGATTACGGGCTACATCACCCAATACACGTCCCTCTATTTGCAGGCGAAGGGCATATTCCTCGAATTGGATCTCCTGCCGGGCTTTTAATTCTACCTGGTTGAGTATATGCAGTCCTTCGTACAAGTCGATGGCCGCCGTGGATGTTGAAGCCATTAGTGCATCCGGAGTAGAGACATGATTACTCAATTTGCGTTTTGCCGCCTCCTCTCTCCAAGGATCACCATATCCATCTCCCTCAAAGCGAATTCTTTTCGACGCCGTAATGTATTCCCTCAACACATTGAAGATAGCATCATCTTTCTTCAATCCTTGTTGGTCGATCAGCTGGTCCACCTCCTTTTTAAAATCGATCAGCTGCCTGGCTACAATCGCATTGAGCACCGTCATAGGCAAAGCACAATTTGCGCTCGATCCTACTGCCCTTAATTCAAATTTATTTCCTGTAAAGGCGAAAGGAGAGGTGCGGTTGCGATCGGTGTTGTCCAGGAGAATCTCCGGGATCTTACCGACCACATTCAGTTTGAGGTCTGTTTTCTCTTTGGGCGATAGTTTCCCTTCAGTCACCTTTTCCAGTTCGTTCAGGACTTCGGTCAGCTGAGAGCCTATGAAAACGGAAATGATGGCCGGTGGGGCTTCGTTGGCGCCCAGTCGGTGATCATTCCCGGCCGAAGCCACCGATGCCCGGATCAATTCTTCATAGCGATTAACTGCCATGATCGTATTGACAAAAAAGGTCAGGAACTGTAAATTTTTCATCGGAGTGGTTCCGGGACTAAGCAGGTTGATTCCCGTATCGGTAGCCAAGGACCAATTGTTGTGTTTTCCACTTCCATTGATCCCTTTAAAAGGTTTCTCGTGGAATAATACCTTAAAGTGATGCCGGTCTGCCACCTTATCCATCACATCCATGATGAGCGAATTATGATCTACGGCAAGGTTAGCTTCTTCAAAGATGGGGGCCAGTTCAAATTGATTTGGCGCAACCTCATTGTGCCTGGTCTTGACCGGTATACCCAACAACATACATTCGGACTCCAAGTCCTTCATATAATTAAGGACACGTGTCGGTATGCTCCCAAAGTAATGATCGTCCAATTGTTGACCCTTTGCCGAGGCATGCCCCAATAAAGTTCTGCCAGCCATCATAATATCGGGGCGAGAAGCGGCGAGAGCCTTATCTATAAGGAAGTATTCCTGTTCCCATCCCAGGGTAGCATTTACCTTGCTCACATTCTTATCGAAATAACGAGCTACATCGGTCGCGGCCTGATCAACAGCCTGCAATGCTCTAAGCAAGGGCGTTTTGTGATCCAGGGCCTCCCCCGTATAACTGACAAAGATGGTAGGAATACAAAGGGTTGTTCCATAGATAAAGGCCGGGGAACTTGGATCCCAGGCAGTGTACCCCCTGGCTTCGAAGGTATTTCTAATCCCGCCATGAGGAAAACTTGAAGCATCAGGTTCCTGTTGGACCAGCTGCCCTCCTTCAAATCGTTCCAACGAATCACCTCTGGAGTTAATATCGAAGAAAGCGTCGTGCTTTTCTGCTGTCGATCCTGTCAAAGGCTGAAACCAGTGCGTATAATGAGTAGCGCCCAAACCTATGGCCCATTCTTTCATAGCAACCGCAATTTGATCGGCTATGGCCCGGTCGATCTTCTTTCCTTTTACTATGGCATTCTCAGTTGCCTGAACGGCATCTTGCGTCAAATGCCGAGTCATCTTGTCAAGATCGAATACCTGCTTTCTGAATTGATCGGACCTGCGAGTACTTTCGTGGGTCTCTATCGGCTGTCTGTTGACTGCATCCCGAAGGGCGTAAAAACGTAGGGTTGACATCTTAGGAAGTTTGCCCAAAGATAGTCCATTCCTTGTTAAATTTTGAGATTTCATCAATAGCACCCCAAAAAAATGGGGGTTATTGACAATAATTTAATAATGTTAACAATTTACCCCTAAAAAAACAGGCGTATTGTTTAGGTAGTATTTATATTTGCACGGTCTAAAACATTTATTTTCACGGTTATGAGTAAATCAAAGCTCGAGTATATCTGGCTGGATGGGTACAAGCCCACACAAAACATGAGAAGTAAGACCAAGGTCGAAGATAATTTTAGTGGTAAACTGGAGGATTGTCCGATCTGGTCATTTGATGGGTCATCAACGAAACAAGCGGAAGGGAACTCTTCGGATTGTCTGTTGAAACCGGTTGCCATCTATCCTGACCCTGCACGGGATAATGGATATCTGGTGATGACCGAAGTACTAAACTCGGATGGAACACCGCATGAGTCTAATGCTCGTGCAACTATCGATGACGATGACAACGACTTTTGGTTTGGTTTCGAACAAGAGTACTTCATCATGGATAAGGATACTCAGTTGCCACTAGGTTTCCCAATTGGGGGATATCCAGGACCTCAAGGAATGTATTATTGTTCAGTAGGTGGAAGAAACACTCACGGTCGTGATTTCGTTGAGGAACACGCTGATCTATGTATCGCAGCAGGCCTCAACTTTGAAGGAATCAACCAGGAAGTGGCCAGTGGACAATGGGAATTTCAATTGTTTGCCAAAGGCGCCAAAAAAGCAGGTGACGAGATCTGGGTTGCCAGATATCTGTTGGACCGATTGACCGAAAAATACGGTTACTATATCGAATACCACCCAAAACCTGTTAAGGGAGATTGGAACGGTAGTGGAATGCACGCCAACTTCTCCAACTCCTTATTACGCGAGTGCGGATCCAAGGAAATCTATATGCAGATCTGCGAGGCATTCCGTCCGGTAACCAAAGAACATATCGAGGTGTACGGAGAATTTAATGACCAACGATTGACAGGATTGCATGAAACGGCCTCCATCAATGATTTCAGTTACGGAATCTCAGACCGTGGAGCATCCATCCGTATTCCGATTATCACTGTAGAAAAAGGCTGGAAAGGCTGGTTGGAAGACCGTCGTCCTGCATCGAACGGTGATCCATACAAAATTGCTGGGCGCATCATCAAGACCGTTAAGTCTGCCGAAGTGCTAGTGAGTTAAGTTTAAGTGATGTTGGTAAGAGAGCGCCTTTTTTTGGGCGCTCTTTTTTTATAAGAAAGCCAGTAGAACAAAGGTCAAATAAGCCAGGAAAAGAATAGACCCCTTCCCTCGTCCTATCTGGAACTTGACCGGCAGGAAGGCCATGGGTAACAAGATAGCCGCAAAACCGATCATCCAGAAGATATCATTGGTCAACACCTGGTCATCCTTTAAGGTGATGGGTTGGATCATGGCGGTAATTCCAAGCACGGAAGCAATATTAAAGATGTTGGACCCTATCAAATTCCCTAGGGAGATAGCTTTCTCTCTTTTAATAGCCGCAATAACGGAGGCCGCCAACTCAGGTATACTTGTTCCAACCGCGATCATGGTGACGGCTATTACGCGTTCGCTCACACCCATGCGGGTAGCAAGATCAATAGCTCCGTTAACCAACAGTTCACTTCCTCCCCAAAGAGAAACCCCACCAATGAGTAACCAGATCAGAACGCGCCAGGGAGATACCTTGGCCAGAGCGTCATCCACCTCCTCAAAAGCCTGCTTTTTCTTTTGTTTTGCGGCTCGGGCCAATAGCATCCACAGATAACTGACCAAGAGGGTAAATAAAAAGAGTCCCTCCCATCTGGAGATCACTCGGCCGGTATACAGTAAAATATAGAGGACTACAGAAAGTACCATCATGACCGGCCAATTCAGCTTGTAAAAATCACGATCGATCATCAAGGCCGATATTAATGCCGTAACTCCCAATACAAGTCCGATATTGGCAATATTGGACCCGATCACATTGCCCAGGGAGATATCGCTCAATCCATCGAGTGCAGCATTCACGCTGACCAGTAACTCCGGTGCTGATGTAGCAAAGGAAACAATGGTCAGACCAATGACCATTTTAGATAATTTCAGCTTGAAGGACAGAGCCACTGAGGCTCGCACAAGGAACTCACCTCCCAAGACCAGAAGGGCAAGACCTATAATTATAAATAGTACCGGAATCATAATAGCTGTGAGGGAACGAAGATAGCAAGAATTCGAAGCATTTGATCGACCCCTACCCTGCAAATGACATCGGTCAATTGCAATAATTAACTAAATTTTAAGTTATATAACTGCATTTATAGTTGGATAACTAGAAAAATAGTTTTAGGTTTGATCTATCAAGTATTCAATATGGAGCGATTAACGAACAAAGAAGAAGAGATCATGCAGGCCCTGTGGGCCCTGGAACGCGGTTTTGTAAAGGACATCCTATCCAAGCTTCCGGAGGAGAATCACTACAATACAGTATCAACAGTGGTTAGAAATCTTGAAGAAAAAGGGTTTGTTGGTCACCAGGCCTACGGCAAGACCCATCAGTATTTCCCAGTCGTGAGTAAAGAAGAATACACCCGTAAATTCATGAAGGTCGCCCTAAAAAGATACTTTGACAATAGCTACAAAAGCATGGTCTCCTTTTTTGCCAAGGAAGAAGACATCAGTGCCGATGAGCTGCGTGAGATATTGGAACTGATCGAAAAAAAGAAGTAGGTATGGAGTGGATAGTGTATTTGATCAAATCGGCTGGGGTACTGAGTTTGTTCTACCTCATCTACATCTTCTTACTGAGAGGAGAAACTCTTTTTAAGGGAAATCGTCATTTCCTGCTTTCGGGGATGTTAGTTGCCGTCTTATTCCCCCTACTTAAATGGACCAGGGTAACCTATGTACAAGCGGATCCGGCAAATTCCGCAGGGGATTTCATTCCTATTGCGACGGAAACCACAGCCCTCACTGAGGTCTCCACTTCCCTACCCTGGAACGATATACTATTCTATGTCTACTTAGTCGGTGTACTTGCACTAAGCCTGCGTTTTGGGTTTCATCTCTGGAGCCTGTTCAGACTAATTCACCGCCGACCTCGATTTAAGCGACAAGGGTTTACATATGTAAAGGTTGACAGGGAGATCAAACCTTTTTCCTTTTTCCGGCTCATAGTCTTCAACCCGGAAATGCACAAGGCAGAGGAACTTCAGATGGTACTTGCTCACGAACAGGCTCACGTGCGGCAGCTGCACTCCATTGACCTTTTACTATCCAATCTGCTGATCATCGTGCAGTGGTGGAATCCACTGACCTGGCTTTACCGAAAAAGCCTGGAGGAGAACCTAGAGTTCCTGGCCGATCACGATACGGCGCAGCGTGTTCAGTCGATCAAACAATATCAATTGGCATTGGTAAGAGCCTCATCAAGCTCGTTTAGCCCAATGCTGATCAATTCCTTTTATCAATCATTCATCAAAAAACGAATACTCATGTTAAACAAACCCGATTCTAAACAACGCAATTTCCTGAAGGCCGCTTTGATCCTACCTGCCCTGGCGGTATTCCTATGGAGCTTTAACGTACAGGAGGAAATTCAGGTTATTCCTTCAGATCCTGTTACCGTAGGCCAGGGATACCCTCCTGCGGAGGCCGGTCTCACTTCGACTATTCCAGGTGCGGATTCAGATGTCCAGGCAAAATTAGCCACCACCACGGCAACTTATCCGGCGGTCGCCGAGACCATAGCGTCCGATGATAGCCCTGCCAAATTAGCCACAACTTACAATTCTTATCCAGTGGCTAAAGTTAGCAGTGAGACCATAGTTTCAGACCCTATTCTTGCCACTGGTTATCCTACTCAAATAAGCAAGGTCATTGTTCGCATCGATAAGAATACATCGGAGGCTCAACTCAAGGAAAAACAAATGTATTTGAAGGAGCAAGGGATCAACCTGGACTACGATAAACTGGATTACAACGACCAGGGCGAACTAACCGGGATTAGTCTGTCGATATCTAGCGACAATGCCAATAGCAATTACAACATTAATGGAGACGAACCCATTTCTGAAATCATTATCAGTATTTCAGACAATGGAATAGCCATTGGTTCATCGGAAGGATCTTACAGACGAGCATTGGAAATGCAAAAACGATATGAAGAACGAGCAGCGGCTGCCGAAGCCAGAGGCTATGCACGGGCAAAAGAGCGTGAAGCCATGATGGCAGAGCGCGAGATGGAAATGAAAGAGCGCTTGGCGGCAAGAGAAGAGGAGTTAGCCAGACGCTTGGAAGATCAGAACCGTGCCCGAGTGGCCATGGCAAAGAGCAGAGCTATAGCCCGTACCAAAGACCAGTCTTACGCAATAGCCGGATACTCAAGCCGAGGTGGAGTCACCATCGATAAGGACACGACTGACGAAGAATTAGCCAGGTACAAGCAAGAACTCGCTCGTCACGGTGTGGAGTTTAACTACAAGAGAGTTAAGCGCAATGATGCAGGTGAGATCATCAGCCTGAAGTACACCGTAAAGAAAAACGGGGAGGAAAGCCAGACCTCCATTAAATCAAATGGTCAGCCAATCAAAAGGACGCGGATCGGTTATTAAACAACCGATTCTGTAGATAAACCTCCCAAAACGGGAGGTTTTTTTATTTGTATTTTGGTCTCATGCAGAAACAACTTTTTCGCGCTCTTGCCAAACTAAATAAGGCAGTTCTACCTAGTTTCTCAAAACAGCGCATAGATCTTAGCAAAGCATCTAAGTGGTAGTTGATACTCTTCGCCTATCGCTTGTGGGTAACTAAAAATTCCCTGGATTAGGGATAACTGAGCAGGCTTTCTACCGGAAAACCATTCAGTTTCTCACGGCCATTCAATTCTACCAATTCCATAATGAAATTGCACTGCACGATCTCCCCGCCTAAACGCTGGATCAGGTTGCAGGCAGCTTTGGCCGTACCGCCGGTTGCCAACACATCGTCATGTAACAGGATACGTTCTCCCTTGTTGATCCCATCTTTATGGATCTCTACCGAGTCCGCTCCATACTCCAGCTCATAGAATTCCTTCTCTATGGCATAAGGAAGTTTGCCAGGTTTACGGATGGGAACAAATCCTGCATTCAATTTGTTAGCCATCATGGAACCAAAAAAGAACCCTCGTGACTCGATGGCAACCACTTTATCTATTTTGAGATCAGCAGCCCTTTCCAGCAACATTTGCAGACAATGATCACTAGCAGCAGGATCCATGAGTAATGGAGTAATATCTCTAAAGGCGATCCCGCGTTTGGGAAAATGAGGAATGGTACGTATATGTGAGGTCAGGTCCATAGGTGTTTTTATCAGAATGCTTGTCCATAAAGTTAAAAAGAAATATATTTGCCCCCACAATTAAAACGGCCTCGTGGCGCAACTGAATAGCGCATCTGATTACGGCTCAGAAGGTTGCAGGTTTGAATCCTGCCGAGGTCACATCAAGTAAGAAACCACAGCATTTTGGCTGTGGTTTTTTCGTTTACGAACAAACCGAACTTGTTCGAGTTTGGAAGTAAACGGAAAAATCAAAAACGGCAGCCAATGGCTGCCGTTTGTGGTTTCTTACTTGCAGAAGAGAGCTCAAAGGATCACGAGCGAAGTGAGTAATCCTGAGACATAACCCTTGCCAGCGCACCAGCTGGCTCCTCGCTAACTAATGTCCACCGGACATTAGTTTTTCTTCGAAAACACTCCGTCCGGTTTCTTACTTGCAGAAGAGAGCTCAAAGGATCACGAGCGAAGCGAGTAATCCTGAGACATAACCCTTGCCAGCGCACCAGCTGGCTCCTCGCTAACTAATGTCCACCGGACATTAGTTTTTCTTCGAAAACACTCCGTCCGGTTTCTTACTTGCAGAAGAGAGCTTAAGAGATTACGTTAGTCACCCTAAAGACTTTTTGATCCTCAAGTCGAAGTCATGTCAGGAACTTTGCGAAGCAAAGAATCCTGTCTGCTGAGTCCGGTACGAATAAATAACCTACATAATTCCTGGGCCCTATACACTAAATCAACTTCCAATATTAGGCTGCGGAGCGGCAACCATTCCTTCTTCAGGCCATCGAAACTCAACTGAATAGACATCACCCTGAAATACATCAGATTGAAGAAGCGATTAATCGATAGTAAAAAACATTCTATCGATACTTTATGGTTTTTCATCGTTTGAAAAAGACTTGAGGTCATTTTCTTATTTCCTTTACTCTCAGACAGAAATAAAAAAAAAATGAAAAGCTCATTACGAATTTTAGTAGCACTGATTATCACAAATTTAAATGCTCAAGTAGGGGTTAATACAACTACGCCGACCAGCATGCTCGATGTAAACGGTACTGCACGCATAAGAAGTTTGGCTGTTCCTTCCAATGGCCTAGCAGGCAACCTGAAAATGATAGTTGCGTCAGATTTGGGTGAACTGTTCGAACTTGAAAGTCCAGATCTTCACGTGAAAAATGGCCAGATTGTCGTGGAGAACAATTCATCAGACCGGGAAAAAGTGACGAAAATTGAAACAAACTTCAATACAAAAAACAACTGGGACTTGGACTTAGATGGAGCGAATTCAGATACTTCAACCTTTATAATTGAACGCACAGGAGGGGGTGAGTTGAAAATAAAGGGAATTCAGAATGGTACGGAAGGTAAACGAATTCGTATCGTGAATAACTCTGACAAAGACATGAAATTTGAGGAGTCGAACATTAACCCACCCTCGGACCGCATCTACATTTATACCAAAGAGGACAAACTAAAATGGAGTTCTGCATTATTGGTATATACGACTGAAGTAAATGGAGGGCATTGGCTCCTGCTAGACTATGATGGAGATTAAAAAGTTAACTAATTTAAATCACAATAAAATGAATCAAAGATTATTATCTAAAGGCATTCTGTTGGTCCTAATTATGTTGACCGCAGAATTAAATGCCCAAGAAGTAGGAATTCGCTTCGGTGAAGTAGCCCGAAATAACGTAGCAGTTGATGCCGTGTTTAACACAAGTTCAAGTAGAGTACATGCAAATCTTTCTTTTGGTAACAACGGAGTTGGTGTGGACGCCCTTTGGGATTTTGTTTACAAAAACCTTGGTGGCGAGGCATTCAATTGGTACCTGGGTGCTGGCCCCTCGGCCAATTTTGGAGATAGTGCTTTCTATTTGGGCGTGAGCGGTGAGATAGGTATCGAATATTTGTTTACGGGTGTACCAATAACCTTAGGTTTAGATTACAGGCCTACCTTCTGGATTGTGGAAAACACAGACTTCGAATGGGGTGGATTCGGATTAAATGCAAGATGGCGATTTGGAGGTTAATTCAATAGAAATAACCATTGGGTGGAAAAGTTGAAGACTTGTAAATGTTTAAAATATAAGTACTTTCAAACAATAATTAATTACCTGAAAAATTGAAGAGCAGCTCAATCGCCGCTCTTCAATTTTTTTGATGTGAAAAGTCTAAAAGCAAAGAACCTCATGAACATCACTGTAATAAGGTAAAGTATGTCAGGACTATCCCGGCGGTGGCGGAATATGCATATCGTAATCAGCGGCGGTCTGGATAACCTGTTGAATGATCTCCTGGGAAACAGATCTGGACTGAGCGTCTTGCTCCCCTTCCGGGATACCAAGTGTCTCAAAGAAGTCCCTGAAACCCTTTGGACTATGGATATTGATCCACTTACAAGGTTTATCAGTCTTATTGCTGAAGGTGTGCATGGTATTGGGCGGAAGGTCTACTGATTGGCCGGCAGTCACCGTTCTGATCGCACCATTGATGATAAATTCCATTTCACCTTCCAGAATAAGAAAAGACTCTTCCATATGGTGGTGTGAATGCGGTGGAGGACCGGGAACATGAGGTGGAGTTTCGGCCATCATCAGATCGTAATTTCCTGTTGTGTCATAAGGGGTTACTTTGTGCCCAAGTACCCAATGTGTGATTGATTGTTTCATTTTATGAGATATTAGTCTCATGAACAAAGACTATATCAACGCTGGACGTCGCAACCAAAAACAAAAGACTCGTCAACGCATCTTGTCCGGAGCCCAGGATCTATTGAATTCAAAAGGCAGTTTTACCTTAGAGGATGTAGCTGAATGCAGCGGTATGTCTAGGGCGACTGTTTATCGTTACTTCTCCAGCGCTGAGGCGCTTTCACTGGAAGCAGCCCTTGATCTGACGACCAATTCTCCGGAAGAAGTTCTTGAATCCGTAAAAGCTAATCACAACTCGGGAGTTACTTTAGAAATTCAACAATACTTCCATGACCTCGCGATCACCAATGAATCCGTCTTTAGAAAATATCTGAGCGTGGTGATAACCCAACCACCTGAAGGTCGTGTCAGAGGCGCACGCAGACATCAAACTTTGGAACTTGCCCTTACCAAACTCAATCTTGGAATTTCTGCAGAAGAGCGGGCCAAATTGATAGTGGTAGCTACAGTGCTTATGGGAATTGAACCCATCATTGTGACCAAGGATGTCTGTGGGCTCAATGATCAAGACTCACTAGAAGCCTTATCCTGGGGACTCGAAATGATCCTAAAGGGCATTCAGAAATAAAGATCCCACCAGAAGACCGCAAATACCGGTATTTGATCTAGAAAGCATCAACTTAGAAATGGGCATTACTTTGCCTTTGCCCAATTCTGGGAATTCTATTAATTTAGATTCCAGACTTAAGACCCTTATGACTTCCCAATCTGATCATAAAGAATCCACTCATACTGCTCTAGCCCTTATAGCGGGGGCATTGATCGGGGTGGGACTGGGTATCTACCTGGCTAACTCTGACAAAGATTGGGGGTTCGATAAGATTAAATCGCGACTCCAAGGCAATGATGATGAAGACACGAGTCAGACTGAAGAGAATAAACCTTCGATGAAGGAGGAAATTAAGGATACCCTGGACCAGGTGGTCTCCAATTTGAGTTATAAGGCAGATGATCTCATTGTCGCCTTAGAAGCTAAGCTGGCCGAGTTAAAAGAAAAGAACGCCCAATTCCAAAAGTAGATCATGGCATTCGAAGACGTCAAGGAATCCACCGATCAAATCCAACAGGACACCCAGGAGTACCTGGAACAGACCGAGGCCTACATCCAACTAAAAATATTTCAGGTACTGATGAAAATGGTGGTTGGTTCCATTCAGTTCATTATACTGGGCCTATTGGGCAGCATCATCTTTTTATTGCTTTCCATCGGATTGGCGGTTTATCTGGGAGAGTATCTGGACAATGTAATAGCGGGGTACTTGTTAGTTGCGGGAGGATATGCGGTCTTAGGTCTTATACTCTATGTACTGCGCAACAGCTTAAATAAAAGGATCATCGGTCGTTTTTCGACCCTCTTTTTCGAACAGGAATGAAAAAACACTACGAATCCTTCGAGGAGATAGAGAAGGAGTTGGCCATGATTCGCCTAAAAAGGCAGATCGCAGCGGAATCCATCCGGTTTACTGTGAATAAGACCAAGGATCAATTGAGCCCGGACAATTTGGTAGTCCAAACCACGGATTGGTTTCGAAAGGTCCTTTTAGGGCTCATTACCAAAAAAGCACTTAAAAGTATCGTACATTTAATTCAGAAAAAATCTTAATACATCTACCTATTATGAAAAAATTACTCATTCTGCTCATTTTTATGTTTGGCCTTACCGCGACAGCCCAAGAAGTTGGGGTCCGTTTTGGGGAGGTCGCCAGAAACAACGTGGCCATTGATGCCGTATTCAACACTTCCGCAAGTAGGATCCACGCCAATGCCTCCTTTGGTAACAACGGGGTGGGCGTTGACGTACTATGGGATTTCATCTTCCGACAAATTAGCGGTGAGTCCTTTTATTGGTACGCCGGTGTAGGGCCATCCATGAACGTAGGAGACGATGATTTTTACTTAGGAGCCAGTGGTGAGATCGGACTGGAGTACCGCTTTAACAGTGTACCAATTGCCATCGGACTGGATTACCGACCAACCTTTTGGATTGTTGAGGACACCGATTTCGAATGGGGTGGATTCGGACTTAATGCCCGTTGGATTTTTGGAAAATAATTTTTGGATATGATATTGATCAGGCCGACACGCTGTGTCGGCCTTTTTTTGTGGTAAGCGGTCTACATTTGATACAGTTGCAATAGGTATTGTAATTGTGTTAAAACAAGTCACCATGAAACAGTTGAATTTCCTTTCGTCCATCAGATCGTTCTTCAGCCAGTTCAAAAGAACTCATTCAGCAATTGACACCAATGAAAAAGGAAGCTTTCTGAAGCGATTTGATCCCCTGGAGGAGGTAGATCTAACCTTCTGCTAAGATAGATAGCTTATCGGTTGGATTCTCTATTCGTCCTTGGTGAAAGGCTGAGACGATAATGCTATTTTTGTCGTGTCATGCTGTTCAATCGACCATATGGATTAGGTATATGCCTAATCGCCATCTTATTATTGAGTTGTAGCCGGTCTACCAACTTAGGTACATTTAAAGGAAATTGGAAAAGCACTCCCCAGGAGATAACCTTGAGATGGGAACCTCGTCCTTGGCGATATCTCTATTACATGGGTGAGGCCGAGCTGCACTTGCAGATCCAAGAAGACTCCGTCAGGGGTCAGTTTGGTCAGTCTCAACTTACCGCAGTCTCAATCATAAAGATCAAATCGGGATCGCGAATTCGACCGGCAGAGTTGGAGTTTACCGCTTCTGTGAACAAATTATTTCCCAACGATCCCATTCCCGAGAAAGAACTGACTTTTCTTCTCAGATTGGATAAAGATGGCCGGATGAAAAGCAAAGTTTGGTTGAGCAATTATGGTAGTGAATTCAAAGTAGTTGATCTGGAACTAATACAGCAATAATGAAATTCAAGCCCGCCTCTCCGGCCGTTTTATGGACCATCGTCCTTGCCCAGTTTTGCTGCACCTCACTTTGGTTTGCCAGCAACGCGGTTATCGGTCCTATTTCGGAGGCCTACGGTCTCAGCGAGACGGCCCTTGGCCACCTGACCTCGACGGTTCAGCTAGGCTTTATCGGCGGGACACTGATCTTCGCCTGGTACTCCTTTTCAGATCGGTTCTCACCCAGCAGGGTATTCTTTGTTTCAGCTTTGCTTGGCGCGATGGCCAATCTGGGATTGAATTGGGTGGACAATACATTGGAGTCTCTTTTGGCGTTCCGATTTTTAACGGGCTTCTTTCTAGCAGGTATCTACCCAGTGGGCATGAAGATCGCCGCAGATCATTTTGATAAAAACTTGGGGCGCTCCCTGGGATTCCTTGTGGGTGCCCTTGTACTAGGCACGGCCTTCCCACACTTGGTCGAGGGTGTGAATTGGAATCCCGACTTCAGGAACGTAATCTGGAGTATTAGCCTTATCGCGGCCCTGGGAGGACTAGTCGTATTGATATTTGTTGGTGACGGCCCTCACCGCCAAGCCGGAAGGGGTTTTCGTCCCAGGGCTATGTTTGCGCTGTTCAAGCAGTCGGAATTCAAATATGCCGCCTTTGGATACTTCGGACATATGTGGGAGCTTTACGCTTTTTGGACCTTCGCCCCTGTAGTTATGCTCCACATGGCTCGATCTACAGAAACCAGTCTGCCTAATCCCTCTCTCTGGAGTTTTGGAATTATCGCTATCGGGAGTATAGGATGCGTTCTGGCCGGACTGGGATCACCTCGATATGGCATTAGAAAAATGGCCTTTATAGCCCTGAGTCTTTCAGGACTTTGTTGTTTATTGTCTCCCTTGATCTTTGGGCTATCTGCGCTTTGGCCTGCATTGATACTCTTAATATTCTGGGGTGTGGCAGTCATTCCAGACTCTCCTATGTTCTCCAGCCTGGTGGCCAAAAATGCCAACCCGGATCTAAAAGGTACTGCCCTAACCCTGGTCAACGGAATAGGTTTCGCTCTGACCATTGTCAGTATTCAACTGATCAACTGGATAAGTATTCGATGGAGTTTCGAGTTTTGGTTATTTCCCTTGGTGGCGGGCCCTATACTAGGCCTTTGGTGTCTGCGCAGAATGGGATCTTAATGAATTTCCGCGCTGAGGCCTGCCTGGTGCAATTTGGTACAGCGGGGTTTCAGATCATCAAAAGGCCCGGTCTTCACCGTGCACTTGCCTTTAAAGTGAACAATCAAAGAGCATTGTTCGGCCTGTTCCGGAGTGTGATCGCAGGTGGCTATTAAGGTTTCAATGACGTGATCGAAGGTGTTGACATCATCGTTGTACAATACCAATTCATTCTCCTGGACAGTTTCCTCTTCCAGCAGTAACTCCTCTTCCGTCCGTTCTTTGGTGCTTATCCACATAACGCCTTCCTATAAAAATACAAATTTAGCCGCAACCCAATTGTTGCGCTCCTTATGCTCAATGAATTCCATATCGTGCTTGTTGCACGCCTTTTTTAATACGTCCAAATCCTGAAGGTAAAATCCGCTGAGAAATAACTGGCCATGTGGCCTTCTCAGTACACGCAGATATTGCTCCATGTCTGATAACAAAATATTGCGGTTGATATTGGCCAGGATACTATCAAAATATCCGAGATCGGACAACACATCGGCACCGCCTTGGAGGGCCTTCATTTCATTGATCTGATTGGCTTCAATATTTTCCTGGGAGTTCTCTACACACCAGGGATCGATATCCACCCCAATGACTGCCGAAGCTCCTCTCATGGCAGCTAATATGCCTAAGACAGAAGTTCCGCACCCCATATCCAAGACCCGTTTTCCGTCGAAGTCATTTTCCAAAATAAAAGAAAGCATCATATGGGTGGTCTCATGGTGCCCTGTCCCAAAGGACATTTTTGGTTCAATGAGAATTTCATAGGGTAAGTCGTCAGAAGTGTGAAACGGAGCCCGGACCTGGCAAAGATCATCTACCACTATGGGTTCGAAATTGGACTCCCATTGTGCGTTCCAATTCTCCGGTTCGATTCGCTTTTGTCGGTAACTTACCCGGAAGTTGAGGGTTTCGAGTATCGCTATGGTATCAGTCCATCCAACTTGTAGGTCGGACTCCGGGATATAAGCCAGCAGACCCCTTTCGGTATCCTTAAAACTCTCAAAACCGTATTGACCCAAATGAGCCAATAAAATCTCTCGTCCCGGTTCTACCGGTTCAATTATAAGATCGATCTCTACATAGGGAACGGCCACGATCAGGCATTGATAATGGCCAAGAAGTCTTCTGCCTTAAGAGATGCTCCTCCAATGAGGCCTCCATCCACGTCAATTTGACCGAAGATCTCTGATGCATTTCCGGGTTTTACACTACCCCCGTAAAGTATGGAAACGCTCTCGGCAATCTCTCCATTGAAGGCATCGGCTATTGTTTCCCTGATATAAGCGTGCATTTCCTGCGCCTGCTGGGGAGAAGCAGTCTCACCAGTTCCAATGGCCCATACAGGTTCGTAGGCCAGTACGATCTGCTTCCATTGCCCCGGCTCGATCTGAAAAAGGCCCCGTGTCAATTGGGTTTTAACGGTTTCAAAATGTTCTCCGTGCTTGCGGTCCGCCAAGGTTTCTCCGAAGCAAAAGATTACGCGCATACCGTTAACCAATGCCGCCCGAACTTTCTCGGCCAGAATACGATCCGACTCTCCAAAATAAGCTCGACGCTCGCTGTGTCCGATGATCACCGTTTCCACACCAATGCTTTTCAGCATGCCGGCTGAAACTTCGCCAGTAAAGGCTCCTTTATCGGATTGATGCATGTTTTGAGCGGCAACCACTATTGCAGTCTTATCAGTTAACCCAACAGCTTCATTTAAGTTTGTAAATGAAGGGGCAACCATCACCTCTACTTCAGATGGGAGATCTTCAGAAGTTAAGGCCTCTAATAAAGATCGGGTTTCCTGAAGGTCATTATTCATTTTCCAATTTCCTGCAACAATTTTCTTTCTCATAAACTTAGTTTCTAATTTTCGGATCTAACCATCCATAGATCAGATCAACAAATATATTAATCAAAATAAAGAGGGTGGCTATCACCAGGACTGCTCCCATGATTATCGGAAGATCCAAGGTATTCAAGGCATCCACTATCTCTTTTCCCAATCCGTTCCAACCAAAGATATATTCTACGAATACCGCTCCCGCCAACATGGATGCAAACCAACCAGAAACGGCCGTTACCACCGGATTGAGCGCATTTTTCAAGGCGTGTTTACGGATAATGGTAATAAACTTCAATCCCTTCGCCCGGGCTGTCCGGATATAATCCTGACCCAATACTTCCAGCAGTGAATTCCGCATTAACTGACTGACCACAGCCAAAGGGCGAATTCCTAGAACAATGGCCGGCAAAATAAGGTTCTTCCAGGAAACATAAGTACCCCGGCCAAAATCATCAACTTCGTACCAAGAGCCAGTCATATTCAAGTGGGTGTATTCCTGCAGCAAATACCCAAAGATCCAGGCAAATACAATGGCGCTGAAAAAGGACGGAACACTCATGCCCAAGGTGCTGATCAGCTGTATGGAACGATCTATCCAGCCGTCCTTGAAGATGACCGAGACTATCCCCATCAAAATTCCAAGGATTAATGCAATACTGATGGCGGAAACGGCTAATATCACCGTATTTGGTAAGGTCTCAGCGATCACCTGAGTCACAGCCTTGCCGTTCTTCTGAAAGGACTCCCGCAAATAAGGTGTTTTAACCGCAATATCAGTATTTCCGATCTGACCAAACACTATACCCGTATACTTGTTTTCATCGAAGTAGGTGTAATCATCCGAGTCCACACTATGAAACGAGAGCGGGGCCAGATCATTCAGGTAATAGGCATATTGCTTATGTATCGGTTGGTCAAACCCATATTTCTTCTTGACAACTGCGAGTTGCTCTTCGTTCTCATTCTGCCCTAACATCATGCGCGCGGGATCGCCTGGCAGGAGAGTAAAGAGCAGAAAGATGACAGTTACAACACCGAAGAGTGTCAACAAGGCATAGGCCGTCTTTTTCAGAAAATAACCCAGCACGATCTACGGTTCTAATTGAAATTTGGCCGCGTCGTTCCAGTGCAGCTTTTGAGTAATGGTCCCATTTCTTATCTCCAGGATTCCCGGGTTGCTGCGAACAATGGTCTTCAAGGTAGTTTGATCGCAAAAATAAAAGTCCAGTTCTAAGGAATTTTGCTGGCTAAAGGCCGTGGTCTCATCCTGACTGGAAGCAGACATTCCAATCACTCTTACCCCTTTTGATCTGGCCTGCTGGACCAGCTGTCGAACCCCATAATAACCCTCCATTTCGGTGTTCTCCAAGTTATAGGCTATGATGA
The DNA here is from genome assembly GCF_002943755.1 of Aureitalea marina. Classification (NCBI taxonomy): domain Bacteria; kingdom Pseudomonadati; phylum Bacteroidota; class Flavobacteriia; order Flavobacteriales; family Flavobacteriaceae; genus Aureitalea; species Aureitalea marina. Next base: position 403,626 of record NZ_MQUB01000001.1, on the reverse strand, counting down.
CTAGCATGCGCGGAACCTGCATCAATTGCTCCGTATGATCCTCCCCATTTCGTTCCATGGAAAAATCGTGGATGGGAGGTTCGTAACCGGCTTGTATCTCTTTGGTTTTCACCTCCAGTAGTTCGCCCGGATGGGACGGGTAATCACCATTGGTCACCACCGTCTCTTCCTCCCCATTTTGAGTAAAAAGCCAACGATATTCAAACACGGGTTCTGGTGCACCGGGAGGGATTGACATACCTTCCGGAATATTGGCTCCGATCTTGTATGGACGAAAATCGACCACAGGCAAGTGCTCCAAAACATGATAGGCTAATCCCAGGCAACCAACAAGGGATGCAAAGACCAGTATGCTGCGGATGTTCACCGTAAAGAATGGTTGAATATACTTCCTGCCATATATCAGGAACAGGATCAAGGCCAACAGGATCACATCTTTCCAGAAAGATTCCCAAGGTGTCAGTTTCAGGGCATCTCCAAAGCACCCGCAATCCGTCACTTTGTTGAAATACGCGGAGTAAAAGGTCAAGAAAGTGAAGAATACGATCATTAACAACAGGCTCCACAGGGTCAGTCTAACGGCATATCCAAGAACGATCATAACCCCCAGCATCACCTCGGCGATGACCACGATGACCGCCAATAAAAGGGCGTAGGGAATAAGCCATTCCATATTCAGGACTTCGGCCGAGAAATACTCCTCTAACTTAAAGGAGAAGCCTACCGGATCGTTTAGTTTGATCAGACCACTGATGATAAAAAGTACGCCAACCACGATGCGACAAATTCCCACGGCTATTCTCATAAATACTATCCCTGTTCGGTTAGATGGATCATGGCAAAGACCGAGTAGTTGATCATGTCTTGGTAATTAGCGTCCACGCCTTCGCTCACCAAGGTCTTGCCTTGGTTATCCTCAATTTGCTTAACCCGGAGAATTTTCTGAAGGATCAGATCGGTCAGCGAACTAACGCGCATATCTCTCCAAGCCTCACCGTAATCGTGATTCTTGTCCAGCATTAATTGGCGGGTCTGGCTAATGTGCTTGTCGTAATGTTCAATGGCTGCATCTACATCAAGGTCGGGTTGTTCCGTCACTCCTAATTCTAATTGGATCAGGGCCATGACAGAATAGTTTACGATCCCTATGAATTCACTCTGCTCTCCTTCATCGATCTTACGCTCCTGCTGTTGCTGGAGACTTCGAATGCGCTGAGCCTTGATGAAGATCTGATCGGTCAATGACGGAAGACGCAGAATTCTCCAGGCACTTCCGTAATCGGACATTTTCTTGATAAAAAGGGAACGGCATCCATCGATAACGGCATCGTACTGCTCGAGGGTGTGGGACATGAGAACAAATGGATTTTGCGTAAATTTCGCGTAAATAAATCAATTTAAAAAATTGATGACCATCAATTGTAAAGGGCAGTTAATCGACCTGCAAACCCCCAAGGTAATGGGGATAATCAACGTTACTCCGGACTCGTTCTACGATGGTGGGACCACCTTGGACATAGACAGCATCCTCCACCAAGCCAGGACCATGTTAGAGGAAGGAGCGACCTTTTTGGACGTGGGCGGTTACAGTAGCCGACCAGGTGCCGATGACGTACCCCCTACCGAAGAACTAGAACGGGTATTACCGGCCATTCGGGCCATTCTAAACAATATACCTGAGGCCCTGATCTCGGTGGATACTTTTCGGGCAGAAGTGGCACGAGTTTGTGTTGAAGCCGGCGCTGCCATGATCAATGACATTTCCGGAGGTCAAGCAGATCCATTGATGCTTCAAACAGTGGCTGAATTGCAAATCCCCTATGTGATGATGCATTCCAGGGGTAATCCAAGGAATATGCAGTCCTTGACCCAATACCAGCAAGTAACGCGGGATGTGCTGTTCTTTTTTTCCAAGCAGATCGCTGAAGCTCGTCAATTGGGCATCAATGATATCATTGCAGATCCGGGTTTCGGATTTGCCAAGACCCTAGAACAGAATTATGAACTGCTCAGTGAGTTGGAACTCTTCAATTCTTTAAAGGTTCCGGTACTTGTAGGTTTATCCCGTAAATCCATGATCAATAAGGTAATTGGCACCTCACCGGAAGGGGCCCTTAACGGCAGTACGGTGCTTCATACTATCTGCCTGATGAAAGGCGCAAATATCCTCCGCGTGCACGACGTAAAGGAGGCTGTGGAATGCATTAAACTCACGGCTAGAATAAATATGCGGGAAAATGGAATTTTTTAACTTAATTTAGACGAAAGCCCAAATCCTTGGAATTCCTCGATATCCGCGTAATAGACATTATTGACATCGTCCTGGTGGCTTTTTTGTTGTACTACATGTACAAACTTGTCAAAGGAACTGTTGCTATCAACATCTTTGTTGGGATCGTTATCCTTTACGCCATTTGGAAGTTAACAGAACTCCTGGAAATGGAGTTGCTGTCTACCATTTTAGGAGGATTCCTAGGAGTGGGAATGTTCGCGTTGATCGTGGTGTTTCAGCAAGAGATCCGCAAATTCCTGCTGATGTTGGGTTCTACCAATTTCAGGGCAAGACGTAAGTTTCTCAAGCAATTCCGTTTAATCTCAGAAGATAGTATCGCCGTCACTGACATTCAGGCCATACTGAATGCCTGTCATCGAATGGCCAGTAACCACCTGGGAGCCTTGATCGTGTTCCGGCGTAACAACAGTTTGGATTTTGTAAAGAATTCCGGGGATCAAATGCGGATCCAGGTCAATCAGCCAATTATCGAAAGCATATTTTACAAGAATAGCCCGCTGCACGACGGGGCCATGGTTATAGAAGACAACTGGATCGCTGCAACTCGTGTAATCCTGCCTGTCTCGAACGAAAAGAGGATCCCACAACGGTTCGGATTACGTCATAGAGCCGCGATAGGAATCACCGAAAAAACAGATGCCGTCTGCCTGGTTGTATCCGAAGAAAGTGGACAGATCTCCTACATTAAAGAGGGAGATTTTGTGCTTTATGAAGACACCGAAGAGTTGGCACACAAACTAGAGACCGATTTAAGTTTTTAACCATGGATTGTAAGAATTGTGGATATCATTTAGATCCGACGGAAAAATATTGCCACAAGTGCGGAGCAAGGGTCATCCATAATCGGCTGACGACGAAAGGACTGATGTCACAGTTGGGAGAAGAATTCTTGAACTACGACAACAAACTCCTCAAGACTTTTAAGGACCTGGTCAAGAAGCCAGAAGTAGTGATCGATGGATTTATCAAAGGTGTCCGAAAACGCTATGTCAATCCTATAGGATATTTTACCCTGGCTGTTTCTTTTGCCGGTTTGTTCAATTTTGTTTTGAACAAATTCTTCCCCGATTTGATGAAAGAGGTTTTTTCGGCAGTTAATACGGACGAAACCCAATTGGCAGCCAGTATGGAGTTCAGCGAGGTAATCGTTGAATACCAATCGCTCTTATTTTTTGCGAGCATCCCCATTCTGGCCCTGATCTCCCGGATTGTCTTTTACAAAAACAAACAATACAATTATACCGAACACCTGGTCCTGAATATCTACACCTATTCGGAGGCTTCTATATTAACTACCATACTTTCTTTTGCAACTGTCTGGAGCGGTACAATATATCCTATTGTAGCCTACGTGGTAATGCCTCTGCAGATCGTTTATTATTCCTACGTATTAAAGCGCCTGTTTAATCTGAGTTTCGGGCAATTGTTGATCAAGATCTTATTGTTCCTTTTGGTGTTGATCCCATTGTACATCTTCTTTGTGATCATTGCCGGTATCATTATGATATTAAATGGGGATTTCAATGAGATCATCGAGGCAGAACGTGCCAAGCGAGGGATATCCTATGTAATTTCCTCGGCCAGGAACTGGACCTCGTAAAGGTTACGGTAGTACCCATCTTTTTTGGCCAATAGCTCTTTGTGGGTTCCTCTTTCCACGATCTGTCCTGCTTCCATTACCAGGATCAAATCGGCTTTCTTGATGGTTGCCAATCGGTGGGCGATAACAATGGATGTGCGACCTTGAGTAATTCGCTCGGTCGCTGTTTGTATCATCTCCTCACTGTGACTATCTACAGAGGATGTAGCCTCGTCCAGGATCAAGATCGAGGGATTACTTACGTAGGCCCTCAGAAAGGCGATCAACTGGCGCTGACCTGAGGAGAGCATGGTTCCTCTTTCTTTCACATTGTACAAATAACCATCCGGCAAAGAACTTATAAACTCGTGAACCCCAATTTCCTTGGCAGCTTCCTCCACCTGTTCCCGGCTGATGCCCTCGTCCCCTAAAGTGATGTTTTGTAAGATGGTGTCCGCAAACAAGAAGACATCCTGCAAAACTATTGCGATGTGATCTCGAAGTGACTTGATCGTATAGTCCTTAATAGAATTGCCATCTACCCGGATCTCACCAGAATTGATCTCGTAAAAGCGGGATAACAGATTGATAATGGTCGATTTACCGGCACCCGTTGCGCCAACCAAGGCAATGGTCTGCCCGGGACTGGCCGTGAAGGATATTCCCTTTAACACTTCTTCGTCTGGGATATATCCAAAATGAACATCGTCAAAAACGATCTCCCCCTGAGTAGAGGTCAACTCGGTTTGACCTTCATCCGGGATATGAGCCTCAGTATCAAGGATTCCAAACACCCGGTTAGTAGCTACCATCCCCATTTGAAGGGTGTTGAACTTATCGGCGATCTGTCTGAGTGGCCGGAAAAGCATCTGAGATAGCTCTATAAATGCAACAATAACCCCCAATGTGATGGTACCGGAGGCAGTTACATTTAGACCACCATACCAGACCACCATCCCTATGGCAACGCTGGAGGTCATTTCTGCGATGGGAAAAAAGATAGAGTTGTACCAAACCGTTTTGATCCATCCCTTTCTGTGACGGGCATTGATCTGTTCAAAATTCTCATACTCCGTGTCCTCACGTGTAAACAACTGAACGATCTTCATCCCGCTGATGCGTTCCTGAACAAAGGAGTTGAGATTGGCTACCTGGTTGCGGACCTCTTCGAAAGCACCTTTCATGGCTCGCTGAAAAACGCGTGTAGCATAGATGATTATCGGCAGAATGGTAAAGACGATCAGCGATAATTGCCAACTTTTATAGAGCATGATCCCCATGATCACTAACATCTTTAAAAGGTCAGAGATGATCATAAACAACCCTTGACTAAAGATGCTGGAAATGGTCTCGATATCATTGACTGCCCGGGTGGTCAATCGCCCAACCGCATTCTTGTCGTAATACTGCATCTTAAAGCCCAGCATCAGATCGAATAATTTGACCCTAATGTCCCGGATCACGTGCTGGCCCAGCCAATTGGTATAGAAGATAAAGGCAAATTGGAAGATGACCTCTAAGAACAACACCCCAAACATGGCGGCGATATAAAATACCAAGCCATCGTAATCTTTTGGAAGTATAGCCGTGTCTATGGCCATCTGTAACAAGATCGGCCTCAACACACCTAAGGCAGACATAGCAATAGCCGCCAAGGCTACAAAATAGAATACCATCTTGTAGGGCTTGGTAAACGCAAGTAGCCTTTTGAAGAGTTTAAAATCGAATGCTTTTCCGCTGGATTCGGCCATTAGTCCAAATATATATTTTCCGGATAATTCACATGGACCAGGTAAAGCCCATGAGCAGGGGCCGAAGCACCTGCCTTACTCCTATCTTTACTGAGTAAGACCTGTCTGAATTGGTCCATGTCCATTTTTCCAAGACCTACTTCAAGTAAGGTCCCTACAACGGCTCTGACCATATTTCTCAAAAATCGGTCTGCTGCTATCGTAAAGACCCACGCATCTCCCCGTTTCTCCCATCGAGCTTTCCGGACATCACAATGATACGTCTTAACATCCGAACCACTGCGGGAAAAACATTGAAAATCCTGATGGTCCAATAATAAGGCTGCCGCCTGGTTCATTTTGTCAAAATCCGGGGTTCGATTCAGAAGAAAAGCCGAATCAGATAAGAAAGGATTCTTCTGTGTAATCAACAAGTATTCATACTCGCGCTCTACCGCATCGAACCGGGCATGCGCTTCCTTTTGAACTGCTTTTATATCGTTAATGGCTATATCCGAAGGAAGGAAGGAATTCAATCTGTGTTGGAAAGCAATTAGATCGTCTAGAGTCTCTATATCAAAATGCACGATCAGTTGTTTGGCATGTACCCCGGTATCTGTCCTGCCGGCTCCAGTAACCTGAATTTTCTCTCTGAGTAGTGTACTCAAAGCATTCTCCAATACCTGTTGCACACTGATAGCGTTGGGCTGGATCTGCCAGCCGTGATAGTGTTTACCTTTGTACGCTATGTCCAGGAAATATCGCAAGTTTGGCTTATTTTTGGCCCGGTAAAGATACACATCCGCCACCTAATTCGGACCATCAATCAGAGCCCGTGAAGCGTATACTTCTATTAAGTGACACCCATAGCTATCTGGACGAAGCCATACTGGAGCACTGTAAAAAAGTGGACGAGGTATGGCATGCAGGTGACATTGGGGATATTTCCGTAACAGACAGGATCAAAGAAGTGGCGGTATTACGAGCCGTATATGGTAATATCGATAATGCCACAATCCGGCAGGAGTTCCCCCTAAACCAGCGTTTTGAATTGGAAGGGGTCACGGTCTGGATCACTCATATAGGTGGATATCCCGGTCGTTATACCGCACGTGTGAAAGGGGAGATCATCCAAGAACCACCCAAGCTTTTTATTACGGGACACTCCCACATCCTCAAGGTCATCCGTGACAACAACTTAGACCTGCTTCACATGAACCCGGGAGCAGTTGGTAAGCATGGTTTCCATCCCGCACGGACCATGCTTAGGTTCAGGCTCTCAAAAGGCAATATCTCCGACCTGGAGGTCATCGAATACAAGCGATAAAAAAACCCCTGGAAATGGCATTTTCCAAGGGTTCGCACTAATATACTAAGACGTCGTTTACCGTATTCTATCCACAGATTTTACAAGATCCTCATCCCGCTTGATGGCCTTGTTGGCCATCGCTAGTAAAACGATAGAAATGGCGGGAAAAAGAACCCCAATACCCTTCATCGAGAGCAAACTCTCTCCGGATAAAGTTAGGGACCGATATACGAAAACTCCCAGTAATACAAAGTTCAATATGATAGTCAAGCGATTGAGGACAAATTGCCTCTGACGCTTCTTAAAATTCATAAGTGCAAGAACATGAAGCACTGCAGAGCCTGCCAACAGGCCCAAGATCAATGGTTGATTCTTGTTTAGAACTACAGTTCCCTCCTCATCAGACATCTCCGGAAACCAAAGATACAGCCCTAAAGTGAAAATCAGGGAAATGATCGTATACAAGGTCTGAATCCGCTGGAACATAGATATTCGTCTTCTGAGGAATGCAAAAATAGCGCTTCTTTTTAATTATAATAAAGGAGCATATCAAAATATTGTCGTATACTTGCATGACAGTTCGTAACCCTCTCAACTGCGGTTACTTATTCTTCAGCATAATTTTTTTTCTACCGAATTTCTCCTTTCTCAAAGGATTTTTGAAATTTTTATAAGTCAATTCATCAATAATACATGTTAGAAATTGCAGATTTAAAGGCAAAGAAGCTTCCTGAATTGCAGGAACTTGCCAAAACGCTCGGAGTTCCCAAATTCCGAAGCCTTAAAAAGTTGGATCTTGTCTATAAGATCCTGGACCACCAGGCTAGCAATCCCGATGCTGTAAAAGCCGTGGCTCAAAAAGAACCAGCACCTGCCAAGGCCCCAGTTGCAGCTGAGGCGTCCCAAAACGGAACTCCTAAGCAAGAAAACCAATCCAAGCCTAAACGTCAGGATAAAAGACAACAGAACAAACCCCAGCAAAAAGAAGGAGACGGTCAGGACAAACGTCAAGACAAACGTCAGGATGACCGTCGAGGCAAGAAAGACCAAAAGCAGCCACAGCAGCAAGGTCAAGGACGGGGTGGAAAACAACACAAAGACCACAAAGGTCAAAAGAACCAACCCAATCAGCAGAAAAACGGTAATAAAGACAACCGGAATCGGTATAAAGAACCGGATTACGAGTTTGACGGAATTATCGAAAGTGAAGGGGTATTGGACATCATGCAGGACGGTTACGGTTTCCTGCGCTCCAGCGATTATAACTACCTCTCCTCACCAGACGATATTTATGTATCCCAATCTCAGATCAGGCTATTTGGTCTAAAGACCGGGGATACCGTCTTAGGAGAAGTCAGGCCACCTAAAGAGGGTGAAAAGTATTTCCCGCTCATTAAAGTGAGTAAGATCAATGGGCTTAGTCCTAATGTGGTCAGGGATCGGGTTTCTTTCGAACACCTTACCCCACTGTTCCCAGATGAAAAATTCAACCTGGCTGAACGCCAGAGCACCATATCGTCCCGTATTATCGATCTTTTCGCACCGATCGGGAAAGGACAGCGTGGAATGATCGTTGCCCAACCAAAGACGGGTAAGACCATGCTACTTAAGGACATTGCCAATGCTATTGCGGCCAACCACCCGGAGGTATATCAGATCATCTTGCTGATAGACGAACGCCCGGAAGAGGTTACCGATATGCAACGCAATGTGAGTGGTGAGGTAGTAGCCTCAACCTTCGACAAGGAGGCTTCGGAACACGTCCGTGTAGCCAACATCGTTATTGAAAAAGCGAAACGATTGGTGGAATGTGGTCACGATGTAGTTATCCTACTGGATTCCATTACCCGATTGGCGAGGGCATACAACACCGTACAACCTGCCAGTGGTAAGATCCTTTCCGGTGGAGTTGATGCGAACGCCTTGCACAAACCGAAGCGTTTCTTCGGTGCTGCCCGAAACATCGAAAACGGTGGGTCGCTCAGTATTATCGCAACGGCTCTGACAGAGACTGGTTCTAAGATGGACGAAGTGATCTTCGAGGAATTCAAAGGAACTGGTAATATGGAGCTGCAACTGGATAGAAAGATCTCCAACCGAAGAATCTTCCCGGCTATCGATCTTACCTCCTCCTCCACCCGTAGAGATGATCTCTTGTTAGATGAGAAGGTCATTCAACGGATGTGGGTGATGCGTAAATACCTGGCGGACATGAATCCGGTAGAAGCCATGGAATTCATCAATGATCGCTTCAGACAAACCCGAAACAACGAAGAGTTCCTGATCTCCATGAACGGATAACGATCAGTAACAAATAAAAAAGAGAACCCCGGTAAACAATACCGGGTTTTTCTTATCCAATAAAAAAGGCTGCCGAGGCAGCCTTTTACAATTGTTGTTAGCAATACTTATTGCTTAACGATCTTTTCAGTAAGAGTACCGGCAGTAGTATTTAAGTTTAGAATATAAACTCCTCTACTCAGGTTTGATACATTGATCTGTCCGTTTACTACTTGTACATTGGAAGCTTTTCCAAGGACATCATAGATAACTGCGTTGTTGATCTCTACACTAGCTGGAGTTCTAACATTAAGAACGTCGGTAGCCGGGTTAGGGAAAATGGAGATTTCAGCCAGTTGGCTTTCATTAGTGCTCAAAGCACAATCTCCTCCAAACTCAAGGTTACCCAGGAGTTCACCGCTTCCATTTTGTCCTTCCATTTCAATTTTGGTAATTGGCTGAGAAGAAACAATACCCACAAAGGTTTGAGAATTAATGGGAGTATTTGCTGTGAAAGATCCTATCAACACATCGCCCGTTGTAAATACACGAAAATCCGTATTAGGGTCATTGTTTTCCCAAACGTCCATTGAAACCGCATAGACCTCTGGGTTGAAATTCACAATAGTGAATTCGGCAAAAGTAGAGGCTCCAACCAAAGGATCTGTATTACCAATGGCACCTGCCGGAATATAAATAACATCAGTTCCAAAAGAAGCTTCTACTGAAAAGCCTTCCTCTATCTCTCCAGCCAGGCATCCGACTTCTGAACTTACAACGGTCCCACAGACTTCAATAGCTACAGGACCTCCTTCAAAATTCTCGTCGACCAAGGTTCCGGTACAATTGGCCGCAACGGCTGCATCAAAGTCATCATCCGTCGTAAAGGTTTCTAATGCCCCTCCACCTCTATTCTGAAAATTAATTATGGCTTCACTCGGTGTTGTGCTGGATTCATCGGAATTCGTAGACTGAATTTCGATATAACTTTGTGTTTGCTGAGCATACGCAAACGAGCCCAAGGCAAACAAAAACAAGGTAATTTTTTTCATAATTTGATCTTAAGTTGTTTTAAATTATTTGACATTCATGGTTATATTGATACAATATATCATAATTTATCACCTCAACAAAAAATAGCGATTTTTAATATTAATCTCAATACCTCTAAAAACTCAAAATTGTACACCAGGATCAATATTAAAATTCATCAATCAAATTCCTCAGAAAGTCTGAATTTGATAAAAAAAAGGCTGCCACTGGCAGCCTTTAAAAATTGTCAGCTTGTAATTATTGCTTAACGATCTTCTCGGTAAGAGTTCCCATGTTGGTATCCAGATTCAGGATGTAAACACCTCTGCTCAGGTTAGAAACATTGATCTGTCCATTTACAACTTGTACGCTAGAAGCTTTTCCAAGTACATCATAAATAACAGCGTTGTTGATCTCTACACTAGCAGGAGTTCTAACATTTAGGATGTCAGTTGCTGGGTTAGGGAAAATAGAGATTTGCTCTAAGAAGGCCTCTGGGTTACCCAGTACAGTACAATCTGCAGTAATGGCATAAACTGACTGAGTATCACCATCGGATGAAAGAGTCTCCCAAGTTGCTCCTCCATCACCAGAACCAGCTACTGGGTTATCAAGAATATCCGTAGTCTGGAATTCCCAGAATCCATCAGCGCCTGAGGCTACTGCTAAAACTCCTATCCAATAGGTCGTGTTTGGTCCTGTCAATTCAATATCAGCATGGTCTATTGTAACTGCCCAAACATCACGTCCAAAGGCATCACCGGCATCAACCTGAGACGTCGGTACCAGGCCAAACTCGGCAGAAATTTCAGTACCCGGCAATCCACCCGCATCTTCGTATACGAAGAAATCAACGGATACAAGGTCTTCACCTGCTCCGGCTGTTCCAGAAATAACGTGAATTAACGTTTCTTGAATGGTTACATCGTTGGCTCCCGTGTTGAAATCGTCGGCAACGATAAATGCAGCTGCAATTCCCCAACCGTTCTCGAAAGTACTGAAACTTGTGGTATCGAAAGTACAAGCATCTCCGCCTCCACCGCGATTGGCAGTATCAATTTGATTTTGGTTAGTCGAGGTACTGGTCGTCAAGGACTGTTGTGCGAATCCGATGGATCCAACGAGTAGCGCCCCAATCATAAGCGTAATTTTCTTCATAATTAAAATTTTAGATTACTTTGTTTTTAGTAAACTCAAATATAGTTAAATTTTCGTTAGAACGAACCATAACCTAATAGATTGACAAGCACAGAGTTAAACAGCCGTATGACCTATCTCAGCTCCAATTATCCATCCATAGAAACAGTCTTTAGAAAGACCTTGATTATGGGCTTGATCACCTTAATTTTGACCGCATGTGGTAAAAGTGCGGACCCCTCAGAATTTGATTTCACCCTGCCGTTCGAAAATTCCAATGGAACGCAAACAAGTACCTATAAAGAGGTGATCGATTTTTACGAAGACCTGGCCGAAGCCTATCAGACTGTAGCCATTTACGAGATGCGTGAAACGGATAGCGGCCATCCCTTACACCTGGTTACTTTTAATACGGATCGTAGCTTTGAATCTGAATTCGGGAGCGATCGGGACAAGTTGGTGGTTTTGGTCAATAACGGTATCCACCCCGGCGAGAGTGATGGGATAGACGCCAGTATGTTACTCATGAGAGACCTGGCCGATGGGACCCTGACCCCTCCGGAAGATGTGATCATTGCGGTTATCCCGGTGTACAATATTGGAGGAGCACTTAACCGGAACTCCCACTCCAGGACCAATCAAAATGGTCCCGAAGAATACGGTTTCAGGGGAAATGCGCGAAACTTTGATTTGAACAGGGATTTCATAAAAGCGGATTCCAGGAATGCGCGGGCTTTTGCTCATTTGTTCCACACGGTGAAACCCGATATTTTTATCGACAACCACGTGAGCAATGGTGCGGACTACCAGTATGTTCTTACTCATCTTTTCACCCAGCATAATAAATTAGGTGGAGATGTGGGACAGTTTTTACACCAGGAATTGATGCCTGCGTTGGAAGATTCCCTGGCCAAGGCAGATTGGTCAATCACACCCTATGTCAATGTCTTTAACCGGACCCCCGAAACTGGTTTCAGCCAGTTTATGGACTACCCGCGTTATTCTACGGGCTATACCACCTTGTTCAACACCTTTGGGATGATGGTAGAAACCCATATGCTCAAACCTTACAAACAACGGGTAGAAGGGACCTACGAACTGATGAGGTCCATGCTCGATATTGCCTCCGAGACGCAGGATAGCCTGCGTAGCTTAAGAATTCAAGCTCGCGATAGGTATCAAGCCGGAGACTGGTACCCAGTTAGCTGGGCCATAGATAGTACACGAACAAGAAAACTGGATTTCAAAGGATATGAGGCAGCCTACATCCAAAGTGATTTAACCGGGCAACAACGATTGAAGTACGACCGTGACCAGCCCTTTAGTCGCCCTGTCACCTATTACGATCACTACAAGGCCACTGATTCCGTGCAAATTCCTCAATACTATGCCATCCCTGCTGGCTATTGGAATGTAGTCGAGCTTCTGAGATTGAACCGTATTCGTGTTCGTTTCCTGGATAGTGACACGACGGTTAATGCCCAAGTTTATCGGATTGCGGATTATCAGACCAGAAGCAGGGCGTATGAAGGACATTATCCCCATTATGGAACAAAGGTGGAAACCTCGACTGAGCAAATCCAGCTAAAACGTGGAGATTACCTGGTCAATACAGATCAATCTGGTATACGTTACATACTTGAAACCCTGGAACCTGAAGCGCCGGATTCATTCTTCAATTGGAATATGTTCGATGCCATCCTGCAACAAAAAGAAGGATTCTCACCCTATGTTTGGGAAGATCTGGCAGCACAATTTTTAGCGGATAATCCGGAGATCAAAACGGAATTTGAAGCGAAGAAAGCCTCCGATGAGCGTTTTGCATCCAATTGGTATGCCCAGTTGGACTGGATCCATAAACGATCTCCTTATTACGAAAAATCACACTTGAGATACCCGATCGTTCGGGTGGGTAGTGAGGTACTCACCGGGGAAGAGTAATTTGATGTTCTCATAGGAGTCCTTGAGAGCCTTTTGGGATTGTTCGAAGTTTTTCCAACGTACCTTTTGAATTCCTTCTTCTTCCTGTGGGATCAGAGGACCATCATACTTGGTGGTCATTTCATACCAATAGGTCGCTTTGAGTTTAAATTTACCTTTGCGTTTAAAGACATGATAGGTCTTGCCGATGAACTTTCTGACCTCCAGTTCTTTTACGCCTGTCTCCTCCTCCACTTCTCGCATTGCAGCAAGCTCGTAACTTTCTTTGTCCTTGGTATGCCCCTTGGGAAGGTCCCATCTGTCGTTCCTATAGATAAAGAGGATCTCTCTTTTGGCATTAAAAACCAATCCTCCTGCCGCTTTCACAAATGGTAATTTCTTGCGAAGGAATTTTTCGATGGCCTCTTCATTCTTGTGGTATAGATTGACGTAGATCAATTCTCCGTTATTGATCTTTTTGATCAATTTCTTGAAGCGGGCAAGCCTGAGTGGAATGGCCGTATACTGCTTCCCGATATTCTTCTCTGTAGACAGAATAATAGGAATGTCTTTGACGAAAACTTTATACATTTGCAGTATGGTTCTAAACAAAGAAACGGCCCAGAAAACCGCCGAATTGTTGCTGCAAATTAAGGCAATAAAATTGCAACCACAAAAACCCTTCACCTGGGCCTCCGGTTGGAAATCTCCCATCTACTGTGACAATCGAATAACCCTATCGTATCCGATGATCCGCAATTACTTGCGTGAGCAGATGGCTAACCAGATCGAAGAGATCTACGGGAAGCCAGATGCCATTGCAGGGGTCGCAACCGGAGCAATAGGAATTGGCATGTTAGTGGCGGATTACCTGAACCTGCCTTTTTGTTATGTGAGGCCGGAACCTAAGAAACACGGTAGGCAGAATCAGATCGAAGGCCATTTAGCACCTAATCAGAAGGTGGTTGTGGTGGAAGACCTGATCAGTACCGGAAAAAGCAGTTTACAAGCTGTGGATGCCCTGAGGGAAGCGGGAGCCCAAGTCAAAGGAATGCTAGCTATCTTCACCTACGGTTTTGAACTGTCAGAAACCAATTTTGAGAAAGCCGGGGTCGACCTGCACACACTGAGCAATTACGATAACCTCATCGAACAGGCCAGTCAATCCAACTATATTTCTGCTCAGGAAGCCGAAACCTTGAGCAGCTGGAGACTGGATCCTGCCAATTGGGGTTGATCCCAAATCATATTGACCACTTATGGAATTAACAAGTAAACAAGTAGAGGTATCCAAGTCTGCGGACGAATTGTGCGACTGGTTATCGGATGTCAAGAATTTTGAATCCCTGATGCCCGAATCCATCAGCAAATTCGAGGTAATTGGAGATCAGTCCTTTGTCTTTGCACTAAAAGGAATGCCGGAGATCGGCCTGGAGGTAAAATCGGTCAACAAACCTGATCAGGTTGCGTTAGGAGCTATCAGCGATAAGATCCCCTTCAACCTGGTGGGTGATTTCGACAGAATAGATGACAATTCCTGTAAGGCCATGCTGACCTTTAGTGGAGATTTCAACCCTATGATGAGCATGATGATCAAGGGCCCGATCAACTCCTTTCTCGAAACGCTAATCGGCAACATTTCCAAACTGTGATCAGTAGCGTAATCTGATCTGCTTTGGCTGGTAGGATTTCATTTCATCGGACTCGTCCAAAACCGATAATAGTCCTTCTTCGGTAACCCCCTGAATGATCCCAGAAAAGATCTTTCCGTCCCTGTTGGAAAAAGTGGAAACTACTCCCTTTCTGAACAAACTATTCTGATAGTCCTGCTTCATTTGATCTAAACTGTCCCGGTTAAGCTGTCTTATCTTTTGGAAAACCGTAGTTGCGACAACTTGGATCACCTCCTCCCGTTTAAATACAAGGCCTGCGGAAAGACGCATGGAGGTGGCATGCGGTAAATCGTTAAGATCGGTCTCGTTCACATTCAGGCCTATCCCGATCACAGAGGAGGCCAAACGGTCTTTTTCAATCTGATTCTCCACCAATATTCCACACAATTTCTTGGAGTATGACAGAATGTCGTTCGGCCATTTGATGCTCACCTGACTGACACCCAATTCTTCCAAGGCATATTTCACGCCTAGACTGATGGCCAAATTCAGGTAAAAAGGATGCCTAGCAGGGAAGGATGAAAATCTCCTAAACAAGCTAAACGTAAGGCTTAAGCCCGGTTGAGAATCCCATTTGGCTCCCTGTTGCCCCCTGCCATTAATCTGTCTTTCGGTCCAAAGTACGGTCTCGTCCACCAACTGAGTCTCTGACAACATCTGTTTCAGATAGGTATTGGTGGATGCCGTGGCATCAAGTTTGATTAAATTCAAATGGAATTAAGATTCTGTTAATGTTGTGAAGGTCCAAAAGACCATGCATCAAAAAAGTGATAACTTTGTGTAAATAAAAAACTTTAATGTCGAAAAAAGAAATAGCTACAGACCAACTGATCGCGGAAATAATTAAGGGAATAGAGGAGGTTAAAGGATTGGATATCGAGATTTTAGACCTGAGAGAGATTGAAAATACGGTTTGTGACTATTTTATCATCTGCAACGGTACTTCCAATACACAGGTTAACGCCATAGTCAACTCTGTTCAAAAACACGTCAGTAAAACCCTCCAGGAAAAACCCTGGCATATAGAAGGCAGTGATAATGCCGAATGGATACTGATGGATTATGTTCACATTGTGGTACATGTGTTTCAGAAGCACATTCGCGAATTTTACGACATTGAAGGATTGTGGGGTGATGCCCGTACTGTGAAGATTGAAACCACTTATTAAACGATAATTAGCCTTATGGCAGAAGACAATAAAAAACCCGATCTCAAAAAGCCTAGATTCAATGCCTATTGGATCTATGCCGCCATTATCCTGGTCTTCCTGGGATTACAGTTCTTTGGCGGTAGTAGCTGGACCCAACCGGCCCAGACCACCCAGGCGGAGTTCCAGCAATATTTGAGGGATGGTGATGTAGAGAAGATCGAGATCGTCAACAAGAAACTTGCCAAGGTCTATCTGACCCCGGAGGCAAGACTGAAGGAAGTTCACGCTCGCAAGAAGGGGAGCTCCCTTTTAGAACCAGGCCCTAATGATCCTTACTATCAATTTGAATTTGGGGATCTGCAAAATTTCGAGAATAGTATCTACCAGATCAAGGAAGATAACGACCTGACGACCAACATCGTTTGGAATACGGATTCGAATATGCTGGGAGAGCTTTTCCTGACTCTGCTGCCGTTCATTGTCATTATCGGGATCTGGATATTTATCATGAGGAGGATGTCTTCCGGTGCCGGAGGAGGTGCAGGCGGACAGATCTTCAACATAGGAAAGTCCAAGGCACGCCTCTTTGACGAAAAGACAGATGTAAAGACAACCTTTCTCGATGTAGCTGGACTGGAAGGCGCTAAAGAAGAGATTCAGGAGATCGTAGATTTCCTAAAGAACCCTAAGAAATATACCTCACTAGGAGGAAAGATTCCGAAAGGTGCGCTGCTGGTAGGACCTCCAGGTACTGGAAAGACGTTATTGGCCAAGGCCGTTGCAGGAGAAGCCAAGGTGCCTTTCTTCTCGCTGTCCGGCTCGGACTTTGTAGAAATGTTCGTAGGGGTTGGTGCCTCAAGGGTACGTGACCTTTTTAAGCAGGCTAAGGAAAAATCACCCTCAATCATCTTCATCGACGAGATCGATGCAATTGGACGTGCCCGAGGAAAGAATAACTTCTCAGGGTCCAATGACGAAAGGGAGAATACCCTGAACCAACTCTTAACAGAGATGGATGGGTTTGGCACGAACACTAATGTTATTGTGTTGGCTGCAACTAACCGAGCGGACGTGTTGGACAAGGCTCTGATGCGTGCCGGTCGATTTGACCGTCAGATCTATGTGGATCTGCCAGACGTTAGAGAACGTAAGGAGATATTCGAGGTACATTTACGTCCCATCAAAAAAGATGATACGGTCGATACGGACTTCCTGGCCAAACAGACCCCAGGATTCTCCGGTGCGGATATCGCCAATGTGTGTAACGAAGCCGCTTTGATCGCTGCTCGTAAGGAACGTTCGGCCGTTGGAAGGCAGGATTTCCTGGATGCTGTAGACCGGATCGTTGGGGGATTGGAAAAGAAGAACAAGATCATCACCCCGGAAGAAAAGCGCGCCATTGCCATTCATGAAGCAGGTCACGCAACGGTCAGCTGGATGTTGGAACACGCCGCTCCTTTGGTCAAAGTAACTATAGTCCCTAGGGGACAATCATTGGGTGCAGCCTGGTATCTGCCAGAAGAACGTCTGATCGTCCGTACAGAACAAATGTTGGACGAAATGTGTGCAGCCTTAGGTGGACGTGCCGCTGAGGAGGTAGTTTTTGATGAGATCTCTACCGGTGCCTTGAGCGACCTGGAAAAGGTAACCAAACAGGCTAGAGCGATGGTCACCATTTACGGCCTGAACGAAAAGATCGGAAACCTGACCTATTACGACTCAAGTGGTCAGTCTGAATATGGCTTTTCCAAGCCCTACAGTGAAAAAACGGCGGAAATGATCGACCAGGAAATTTCCAGTATAGTCGAAAAGCAATACGACCGGGCTGTGGAACTCCTTAAACAAAACAAGGATAAACTGACGGAACTGGCCGACGAACTTCTGGAAAAAGAGGTAATTTTCAAGGAGAGTCTGGAACGAATATTCGGTGAAAGACCCTATAAGAAAGATCAGGAAGCCAAACGGTTGCAACAGGAAGAAGCCGCTAAGAAGGTCTCCGAGAATCTTGCTTCGACCAGCGAGGAGACAGCCGTTGATTCCAGGCCTGAAACCAACGGATCGGTGGTCAATCCAACCGATCAGGACGACACCCAGGCACCCGAAGAAAAGACCATTTCCTCTTAGTCTACCACTTTCACGGGATCAAACTTTAGTAGAAGTATAACGAAAACTTCTGGTGGATTTTATATCTTTGAAGGTATTGTGCGAAATATCCTCATTACGAACTTACCATGAGTCTGTTTAAGAGACTTTTAAACCCAAATCACAAGTCCGATAAAGAAGCAGCGAAAGCAAAGCAATCGGACCGGAGTAAGTATTTCCCCGAGGAAAAGTTACCGATTGACGAGAAGTTTACCTATAATTTTAAAAAGAATGGGGGAAAATTCCTGTACTGTGAAAACGTTCAGGAAGTACGTGAGGCCTTCGACAATATCCTTCTGGAAAACGATTGGTACGAGCGAAAAACCTTTTGCACAGACCCTGATTTGGCTAAGCGTTTTAACGGCTTTAATCTGGACTTTCAGACCGATGTGAACGCTGCCTTATTCCTCTCGACCTGTGAGGCACTTGTTTCACAAAATGGGTCTATTTTACTTTCTAGCAACCAAATCAAAGAAAAAAAGCTAAACGAGCTACCGGTCAATTTCATTGTGTTTGCCAGGACCAGCCAATTGGTCGAGAATATCTCTGAGGGACTTCGTATCATCAAAGGAAGGAGCAAGGGACGTATTCCAAGCAATATCACTACAATCAAAGATTTTGAAAGTAAGCAAGAGAAAGATTTCATGAGTTATGGAAGTAGCACAAAAAACCTATATTTACTGCTACTGGAAGACCTCTGATTCATGAAAGAACTCCTCGTCCGCGTGCTCTCCGGACTGCTTTACATCGCCATCATTCTCTTTTCCATGTATGCCGCCCAGGAATGGTTCCTGTTGTTGTTCTTTATACTGGGTATTATTAGCCTGAGGGAGTATATCAAATTGGTCAACCTGCAAAGTGGTTTCTGGCGATATGCCGGTTATTTCTTCCTCGGATTATGGATCTATTATTTCAATTATTTATACGAATACCACCTGCTGACCTACTTATTAGTTGTTGTGGTCATGATCGTAAACCTGAGCTTGATCAAGGATCTGTTCTATCCTCAGAGCACTACGGATCTTACTAGAAAAGGTAGGGCTGGTTTACTATACATTATCGGAGGCTTTCTATTCCTTACCCTGATCCCCAATCGGCAGGATGGGTTTATTCCGGACCTGATCGGTGGGGTGTTCGTATTGATCTGGGTAAACGACAGCTTTGCCTACCTGGTAGGAAAGAATTTTGGTAAAAGAAAGCTCTTTCCTTCCGTCTCTCCTAAAAAGACCATCGAAGGATTTGTCGGCGGATTTGCCGGAGCCGTTTTGGCTGGATTCCTTATCTTTAAGTATGTTGGGCTTTACCCTTTATGGGTATGGATCTGCCTGGGAATGATGGTGGCCGTGATCGGCACCTTGGGTGATCTGATCGAATCTCGATTTAAACGCACCGCAGGTGTAAAGGATAGTGGGAGGCTTATGCCTGGTCACGGAGGCCTTTATGACCGATTGGACAGCATTATTTTTGTAGCCCCATTTGTTTATTGTTTTTTAGAACTAGTAGACTATGTTTCATAAGGAAGGGCATAAGATTATCCTGATCACCCTCTTAATTTGCATTGCAGGCAGTGTGGTTGTGGATACCCGGGTATCCCTACCCTGGTTGCGTTGGACGCTGCTCGTAGGTATACTTATACTGTTGGTTTTGATCCTGCAGTTCTTCCGAAATCCAAAACGTCGGTTTAGTTTGAATCAGGGCCAGGTGCTCAGCCCTGTAGATGGAAAGGTTGTGGTAATCGAGGAAGTATTTGAGCCCGAGTACTTCAAGGATAAACGGTTGCAGATCTCAGTCTTTATGTCTCCATTAAATGTACATGTGACTCGATATCCTCTGGGCGGGGCAGTTAGTTATAGCAAATATCACCCGGGTAAATATCTTGTAGCCTGGCATCCTAAATCGTCCGAGGAGAATGAACGGACCACGGTTGTGGTAAAGTCCCCTCAATTCGGAGAGGTTTTGCACAGACAGATCGCCGGTGCCATGGCGCGAAGGATCGTTAATTATGCGGAAGAAGGACAAGAGGTTGAGCAAGCATCGGACAGCGGATTTATCAAGTTTGGTTCTCGCGTAGATGTATTTTTACCCATAGGAACAGCTGTGGAGGTTTCACTGGATCAAAAGGTAAAAGGAGGAATAACCGTTCTGGCATCCAATCATGGAAAAGAATGAGGCACTAGAACAGGCTTTTCAACGAGCGGTGGAAAGCATAAACAATCACACCGATCCCTTTCCGGCCGATGTGCTTCTAAAGCTATACGCCTACTACAAGCGAGCCACGGGCAATGAGGATATGCCAAGCGGCAGTAAACCACTGATCAACGCCTTTAAGGCAAATGCGCTTTTCCAATCTCAGGATCTAACAGAAGAGGAAGCCAAGCGGCTCTACATTGACGCCGTGGATCGGTATTTCCTATACCGGAAATAACTACTGCAAACGTTCCAGACTGGCCTTTATGGTATCTATCCGCGCAAGTGCGTCGGCTTCCTTTTTGCGCTCTACCTCCACTACTTGAGCCGGAGCATTATCCACAAATCGCTGGTTGGACAATTTCTTCTGAACCGATCTTAAAAAGCCCTCTGTATAGGATAATTCCTCTGTAAGCTTGGCGATTTCCGCTTCTAAATCAACACTGCCCTCGATGGGAATGAAATACTCGTTAGCCCCCACCCGGAAGGTCAAGGCAGAATCAGGCTTATCCGCAATGTACTCCAGGGACTCGATATTACCGAGTTTAGCAATGACCGGATCCAGATCAGTTCTGAAGTTTTCTGCATTGAGCACTTGCAAATTAATAGTCTCTTTAAAGGAGATATTCTTTTCTTTTCTGATGCTTCGAACACCGGAAACTACTTCTTTGACAAAATCAAAATCCGTGATAAGTTGGGCGTCAAAACTATTGTCAGATGGCCAACTGGCCACGATAAGGGCCTCATCTTTATTCCTATCGGATATGTCATGCCAGATCTCTTCAGAGATAAATGGAATAAAGGGGTGAAGGACCCGCAGATTATTCTCCAGAACTCCAATGATCCTGCTAAAGGTGGCCTTGGCAATTGGTTGGCCGTAAGCCGGCTTGACTAATTCCAGCAACCAGGAACAGTAGTCGTCCCAAACCAGTTTGTACGTTGTCATCAACGCATCGGAGATCCTGTATTTACTGTAATGATCTTCGATCTCACTCAATGCCTGGGCAAACTTATTCTCAAACCAGAGAAGGGATACCTCATCTGTCTTGGTCGACTGGATCTCCGATGAGACTTCCCAGCCGCTGATCAATCTGTATGCATTCCAGATTTTATTGACAAAACCACTACCCTGCTTACAAAGTTCTTCATCGAACATCAAGTCATTCCCGGCAGGAGAACTGAGCAACATTCCAACCCGAACTCCATCGGCACCGTATTGGTCCATCAAGTCTATTGGGTCTGGGGAATTCCCTAAAGACTTACTCATCTTCCTACGTTGTTTATCCCTTACGATCCCCGTGAGATAGACATTCTCAAAGGGTTTATCTCCCCGATATTCATAACCCGCAATGATCATCCTTGCTACCCAAAAGAACAAGATCTCCGGGGCAGTGACTAGGTCGTTGGTTGGGTAGTAATAGTTGACCTCGGCATTGTCGGGCTCCAGGATTCCATTGAATACACTGATGGGCCACAACCAGGAAGAGAACCAAGTATCCAATACATCGGGATCCTGCTTCAGGTCCGAAAGTTCTACCTGCTCCTCGGTATTTTGGCGAGCCAGCTCTAAGGCTTCTTCAGCTGTTTCTGCAACCACAAAATCATCCTTCCCAGGCCCGTAATAATAAGCAGGAATCTGCTGTCCCCACCAAAGTTGACGGCTGATGTTCCAATCCCGAACATTCTCCATCCAATGCCTGTAGGTATTGATGAACTTCTCCGGAACCAGGTTTACCGTCTTATCCAGAACGGCATCCAGGGCCGGTTGAGCAAGCTCTTTCATTTTTAAGAACCACTGGTCACTCAGCTTGGGTTCGATTACAGCACCGGTGCGTTCACTGGTGCCTACTTTATTGGTGTAATCCTCAATTTTAGCTACATGGCCCAGCTCCTCCAATTCCTTCACGATGGCCTTGCGTACGGCAAATCTGTCCTGACCTTCATAGTGCAGGCCAAACTGGTTTAGGCTGGCATCATCGTTGAAAATATCGATCACCTCCAGTCCATGCTTATCTCCCAGTACCTTATCGTTTTCATCGTGGGCTGGGGTTACTTTTAAACAGCCCGTCCCAAATTCCATGGTCACATAATCGTCCTGGATAATCGGAACAACACGATCGCAGATTGGTACGATCACGGATTTTCCTTTTAGGTGGGTATAGCGCTCATCCTCCGGATTGATACAGACTGCCGTATCGCCCAAGATGGTCTCCGGACGGGTGGTGGCAATGGTCACGAATTCTTCGCTGTCCTGTATCTTGTACTTCAGATGATAGAGCTTACCTTGTTTTTCCTGGTAGATCACCTCTTCGTCACTCAGGGTTGTCTTGGCCTGAGGATCCCAATTCACCATGCGATAACCCCTGTAAATGGAACCTTTGTTGTACAGGTCCACAAATACCTTGATCACCGAGGCCGACATCTCCGGGTCCATGGTAAACTTGGTTCTATCCCAATCACAAGACGCTCCCAGCTTCTTGAGCTGTTCCAGGATGATCCCACCGTGTTTGTGGGTCCAGTCCCAGGCGTGTTCCAGAAATTCCTCCCGGCTTAGATCCGATTTAGAAATACCTTCTTCTCTCAACTTACCGACCACTTTGGCTTCGGTGGCTATGGAGGCATGATCAGTTCCCGGTACCCAGCAGGCATTATATCCTTTTAATCTGGCTCTGCGGATCAAGACGTCCTGAATGGTATTGTTGAGCATATGCCCCATGTGCAGAACACCGGTCACATTTGGTGGTGGAATGACTATTGTATAGGGTTCTCTGTGGTCTATTTCACTGTGGAAATACCCCTTCTCCATCCAGTAGTCATACCATTTGGATTCGACCTTTTGCGCCTCGTATTTTGCCGCTAATGCCATTCTGGTCCAGTTTTTGAAAGTAGTGTGCAAAAGTAGGTATAAACCGAGTATTTTAAAAGAAACATCCTTATTTTGGACGTTGCTCAAAAGATATTTACCTTAGCTATTCATCAAAATCAAAACCATGAAAAAATTAGTCTTTTTCGCCCTGGCCCTAGTTTGCACTATTGCCCTGAATGCACAGGCCAAGATCGAGTTCAAAACGACCGAGATCAACTATGGGACGATTGCTAAAGGGAGTGACGGTATTCGCGTATTTGAGTTTACCAATACGGGGGACCAACCCCTGGTGATCCAGGATGTCAAGTCCACTTGCGGTTGTACGGTTCCGGAGAAGCCAGAAGGACCGATCGGACCCGGTGAGACCGGTCAGATCCAAGTGAAGTACGATACCAAACGGGTGGGACCCATCCGTAAGACCATAACTGTTTATTCCAACGCCGAGAAAGGAGTTACTCCATTGAAGATCAAAGGAGAAGTGCTGGCCGAAGGGAAGAGCGTTATGGAAAAGACACGTTAGATCCTCAATAAATCAATAATGGGCCGCCTGCTTTGTGCAGGCGGTTTTTTATATCATCTTCCGAAGAACAAAGGCCTTTTTCATTATAAGCCCATTGCGCAGGATCTCCAGGTTTATCTTTTTTCCTTCCCTGGAAGAGAACAAGTCCGTAATTTCATAGAGTTTGTATTGATGGGCCGGTTTACCGTTGATCATCAATATCTCGTCACCTTTATAAAGCCCAACCTCGGCTGCAGGAGAATCCGGTCTGACATCCACCACCATCAGTTTGGAAGCCCATTCCCAAGAGAATTCTGTGGTTCTGATAATACCAAAAGCAAAGGCATTTTGATCAGATTCCGTATAGGACAATGGATTGTTTATGATCTTCTTGCTCCCCTGAATCAGTTCGCTATCCCCCTGTTCTAGGGTTAGCCCGCTCATATTGTAATAAAAAGGTTCGCCAAAAAGGCTGCTTTTCTTCAGGGTCATTCGCTTGCCGGGATAATCCATAATCACCTTGAATCGCTTCAGTACATTTCCTCCCAGACTACCATCCCTATCCACGTACATCTTGGCATTGTCTATATCCTCCTGATCAGGTGCGGCGGTGTTGACCTGATTTAGCACATAATTCCCAAGTGACAACTCCTGGATTCGTGTTCTTTTCCCATAGATGTGACCACTGAGTCCCAATCCCAGGAAATCGATAAAATAATTCTTTTCTACTTCCGAAATGCACCGCAAAGGATTAAATATCCAAAGGGCATCACTGGAACCCGAATCAACCAGCACGGTTAGTGGAAAAGATTGTCCCAATGCTTTCGCCTCCACATCGATATGAGGCTTGTCATTGTAGAATACCAGGTCAAAGCTGGCACAATTCTTACACTTCTTGTAGTTATAATCCTTGGGGCGATAAAAACTCAGCCTTTTACTGCTGTAATTGGTCTCTACAACAAACTGTCGGTAGAATTCGTACCCCAGTATCCCATGGATGGGTATCCCCATGCGAGGAGAGAAATTGAGGGAGGCATCAAAAACGATATACAAGGTATGGGAGAAATCTACTGCTTCTCCAACCCGGAAGGTATTACCCTCACTCTTCAACGCATCCACCGCATCGCCTTCTCCCAGGCCCTTGATCTTGATGGGACTCACATTCCTCATCTGGATGGAATCATTTTGCTCTATACCAAAAAGTATACTGGTTCTAACGCCTGTATCCAGGATAAACGACAATGGTGTACCATTGATCTCCACCGGTATTACAACCAGGTTATTCACCAATTGGAAGGGAATCTTTTCTGAGGCTACATTAGCGGGAAGGAAAAAGCCATCCTGGCTGTATCCTAATGAGCCAGTCAGAATTACAACGAAGAAGGAAAAGATCAGTTTGTGTACACTACAAATCACCTACCTAATCAAGATAGAAAAATCGTCTCAAACATGGGCTTTCCCACCCTGCTTTTAATAAATATTTTGCAATTTTGCTGAAAGTTCGATTCCATGCCGAAATTATCCGAAAAGGGCGTCAATATGCCCGAATCTCCGATCAGAAAACTAGTGCCATATGCTGAGAAAGCAGCCAAGGCTAACAAGAAGATCTATCACCTGAATATCGGTCAACCGGATATTCAATCCCCCAAGGTGGCCATGGATGCCATCAGTCAGCACGGTGTAGAGATCCTGGCTTATAGCCGCTCTGAAGGATCGGAACAGTATCGGGAAAAACTGGCCAAATACTACCAGTCTAACAACATAATGGTCTCAGCAAACGATATCATCGTGACCACCGGGGGAAGTGAAGCCCTGTTGTTTGCGATGGGAACCATTTGCGATGCCGGTGACCAGGTGATCATACCGGAGCCATTCTATGCCAATTACAACGGATTCGCAACTGCCTCCGGGGTCGAGATCGTGCCGGTCATTTCCAAGATCGAAAACAACTTCGCCCTGCCTCCGATCGAGGAATTCGAACAACTGATCACCCCAAGGACCAAAGCCATACTGATCTGTAATCCAGGTAATCCAACCGGATACCTCTATTCCAAGGAGGAGATCGCCACCCTGGCCCGGATCGTAAAAAAACACGACCTATTCCTGGTGGCCGACGAGGTCTACCGCGAGTTCGTTTACGATGGCCAGTCGCACTATTCTATTCTGGAGGAACCTGGAATGGAACCACATGGGATCATCATAGACTCTGTGTCCAAACGTTACAGCATGTGTGGCGCACGGGTTGGATGCCTGGTCAGTAAGAACAGGCAGGTCATTTCTACTGCCCTAAAATTTGCCCAGGCTCGTTTAAGTCCACCGACTTTCGCTCAGATCGCCAGTGAGGCAGCCCTGGACACCCCGGCCTCCTATTTTGAAGAGGTCATTGCAGAATATCAGGAGCGACGGAATATTCTGGTGGAAGAGCTTCAAAAGATACCCGGTGTTACGGTTGGTAGGCCCAAAGGAGCTTTTTACTGTATTGCTGAACTTCCAGTAGCTAACAGTGATGATTTTGCCCGTTGGCTCTTGGAACATTTTGACCTGAATGGAGAAACGGTCATGGTCGCCCCAGCGGGTGGATTCTATTCCAGTCCTGGTGAGGGTCAGAATCAGGTCCGAATTGCCTATGTACTGAATAAGGAAAGCCTGATCAGGGCTGTAAAGATCCTCGAAAAGGCATTGGCTGAATATCCCAGTTGATGATTATCCACCAAAATTATTCCCTTAAAAAGCTAAATACCTTCGGCATCGATGTAAGGGCGAGCTTTTATGTCCGCATTGATTCGATAGCGGATCTGCAAAAGGCTCTGGAGAAGGATTGGGAATTGCCCTTGATGATTTTGGGTGGAGGTAGCAATATGCTCCTGACCCATAACCTTGAACGCGTTGTGCTGCATATTTGCATCAAGGGAATTGAACAGCTCAAACTTGCTGAAGACAAGGTACAGTTGCGCGTAGCGGCTGGAGAGAATTGGCACGAATTGGTTTTATACTGCTTGGAAAAAGGATACGGTGGTTTGGAGAACTTATCGTTGATCCCCGGTAATGTAGGAACGGCCCCCATTCAGAATATAGGTGCTTACGGAGTAGAGCTAAGAGACGTTTTCCTGGGCTGCCAGGTGGTCAGTATAAAAGAGGGATCTTCCGAGTATATGGACAAGGCCGCTTGCCAATTTGGGTATCGAGATTCTGTCTTTAAGCGAGAATTAAAAGGTAAGGTGATCATCACATCTATTGATATCGAATTGACTACCAGAGATCATTTCATTAAGACCACCTACGGCGACATAGCTTCCAGGCTGAAGGAGGCAGGGATAGAGAAACCAAGCATATCAGATGTTTCAGAGGCCGTTATTGCGATCAGACAGGCCAAATTACCTGATCCTGCCCAGATCGGTAACAGCGGGAGCTTCTTTAAAAATCCGGAACTACCGAGAGATCAATTCGACAGACTACAGCAACGGTTTCCTGATATCCCTCATTATCCCGCTCCCAGTGGAAGAATCAAAGTTCCTGCGGGATGGCTTATCGATCAATGCGGCCTCAAAGGATTCCGCCGAGGAGATGCCGGCGTGCATCAGAAGCAAGCCCTGGTTTTGGTAAATTATGGTGAAGCTAACGGAAAGGAGATCCTGAATTTGGCCAAGCATGTACAAGAGGAAGTGATGATCCGATTTGGGATACAGTTGACCCCAGAAGTAAATATTCTCTAGTTTAGTCCTAAGACGGCATCTAACGAATGTACGACCCCGTTAAATCCTACGATATCGGCCTGAACAACCCTCGCTTTATTTCCATCGCTGTCTTCTATTTGAATTCCAGAGGTCGTCTGATTCAGGGTAAGGGTAGTTCCGGCACGTGACTCCAGGCTAAGGGAGCCTTTTTCGGCCAGTTGGGCTGTAATGGATTCTGCATCGTACAAACCATCCACGATATAACCATTGAGGAAATTGACTAATCCTTCTTTATTAGACGGGTTCACTAGTTCATTGATCGTCTCTTGGGGAACTTGATTAAAGGCCAGGGATTCCGGGACGAAAACGGTAAAAGGACCTTCTTCTGACGCCAGCATATCCGTCATCTGAGCACTTACGGTAATACTACTGAATGTTCTCAACTCGGTATTCAGCATGATCTTGGTCATCAGGCTATTAACCTGGTTCTTCTCCAATTCACTCAGTTCTTTCTTAACTGGGATCACCCGTCGGACCTCTGTATTCATCGGGCTCGCATCCGTGATAGTATCGGTCTTATCAGAATCCGAGGACCCTTCCTTCACTTCATTTTTACAGGCTGTAAAAAGTAAAACCACTAACGACAAGACCAGATATTTATTCATGGGAATCCGCTTTTAAAAATGAGGTTAAAAATAAACAAATGAAGGACAATTATGCCGGAATAATGTATTTTTGTATCCTAATCCGGAACTATGGAACTGATACTGATCACGGTTGTGTTATTGCTTTTGGCTTTTGCCGGTATCGCCATCAAGATATGGGGAAAGAAAGACGGTAAATTTGCCGGCACTTGTGCTTCTCAGAGCCCATTTTTGAACCAGGATGGAGAAGCCTGCGGTTTCTGCGGAAAGACTCCGGACCAATTCGACAGTTGCACAGAACAAGCCCACGCAAAATAAGTGGTACTTTCACCGGACATGATTGGATTCTACCTTCTGATCGTTTGTGTCCTGATCAACCTATACTTTTACAGCCGTTTTCTCCCTCTTGCGTTTTACAAAGGATCGGATAAACCGCAAAAAGGCTTTCCTGCCAGTCTGATTGTCTGCGCCAAGAATGAGGCCGAACAACTGGAGAAGCACATCCCTCTTTGGCTGGAACAGCAACATCCGGACTTCGAGTTGATCCTGATCAATGACCGCTCATCTGATGAAACCTTGAAAGTGATGGAGTCCTGGGCGGTCAAGGACAAGCGAATAAGCATTGTCAATGTCCGTGAGAACGAAACTTTTTGGGCCAATAAAAAATATGCTCTTACCCTTGGGATCAAACGAGCTACTCATCCCAGATTGATCTTTACAGATGCCGATTGCCGTCCTGCTTCCAAGCAGTGGTTGGGTGCCATGTCTGCCCAGCTGGACCAAAAACAAGAATTGGTCCTGGGTTATGGACCGTATGAGAACAGACCGGGTTTTCTCAATCGCTTGATCCGATATGAGACTGCAATGACAGGTGTGCAATATCTCAGCGCAGCTTTAAGAGGAAAAGCCTATATGGGAGTTGGTAGGAATTTGGCCTATACCTCTTCCTTATTTTTTAAGCAGAGTGGTTTTATGAGCCATATGAACCTGGCTTCCGGTGACGATGATCTCTTCGTAAACCAAGCTTCCACTTCAGACAACACCAATGTCTGTCTCAATGTAAAGGCCTTCACCTATTCTATCCCCAAAGACAATCTGGCGGAATGGATCCGTCAAAAAAGACGGCATATAACTACTGCCACAAATTACAGTTTGGGACAACGGATTTCACTCACCCTTTACTTTTTGTCCAATTGGGCCTTCTGGCCTTTGGTTGTACTTGGTTTTATTCTCCTCCCCTGGTGGTGGATAGCGCCCTTGGCTTTGGTTCGAATAATTGCTCAATATGCAGTAACAGGACTGTCCTTCAAACAGTTGAATGAAAAAGGGCTGCTAGCCCTCACCCCTCTCCTGGAACTGGTCCTGGTCTGGCTGCAATTGATTATCTTTATTTCGAACCTTATGGCAAAACCTAAGCATTGGAAATAACCCGGGAACGTATCCTTAAGGAGATCCGATCGGCCAAATCCGGAAATCAATCTGCCTTCAGTTATTTACTAGACGTTTTCTGGAACGACGTTTACCTGTTTCAGCTTAAGCGCCTGGGCATTGAATATGAGGCAGAAGATATTGCCATCGAGACATTTTCCAGGGCTTTCGACCGGATATCCACCTTCGACGAAGACTTTTCATTCAGCACTTGGCTAATCACCATTTCCAAGAATTTACAAATCGACAAAAGCAGGAAGAAACGGATCTCTGTGCGCACTCAGACTGCAGAAGGGTATGAGGATCAGGTAAGACGAGTTGCCGATCAGACCCCGAGCCCTGAAGATAAGCTGATCACAGAGCAGCACCTGGACCAATTGCTACGATACATCAAACAGCTAAAACCGCATTACCAAGAGGTGATCAACCTTCGCTATTTCCAGGAAATGAGCTACAACGAAATTGCCGAGCAATTGGACGAACCCTTGAACAATGTGAAAGTTCGTTTGCTCAGGGCTAAGAAATTACTGGCTGCCGTGATCAATCAAAACCAGGGTACATGAAGTTCTCCTTGAAGAAACTGGGGCCCGGTTTCCTCTTTGCCGGGGCCGCTATTGGGGTCTCGCACCTGGTTCAATCTACCCGTGCCGGAGCAGATTTCGGATTTGGGCTTTTGTGGGCCCTTCTGCTGATCAACCTGGTGAAATACCCATTCTTTGAATACGGCACCCGCTACGCCAATGCCACAGGGGAAAACCTGATCCAGGGCTTTCAGAAATTGGGTAAAGGAGTAGTTTGGGCCTATTTCATACTGACCTTTGGCACCATGTTCACCATTCAAACTGCTGTGACCATAGTCACAGCGGGTATTGCAGCTTCCTTGTTCGGAGCAGGAAGTGCTGTGGTATGGACGGCCATCATCACGGGAATTTGCTTTGCTATTTTGATTATTGGCCGTTATAAGCTCTTGGATTCCCTGATGAAGGTGATCGTGATCGGTTTGACCATCAGTACGGTAATTGCTGTTCTGTTGGCCGTTAACAAGGCAGAAGCCTTGGATTTCACCCAGGTCTTTCCTGCTGAGAGCGCTGGTATCGTCTTCCTGATCGCCTTTATGGGATGGATGCCCGCCCCACTGGATATCGCCATCTGGCAGTCTATTTGGACGGTGGAAAAGAAAAAATTGGATCCGGAGATCAGCCCAAAACAATCCTCCTTCGATTTTAATGTGGGCTATGTTGCCACAACCATTCTGGCCATTGGGTTTCTTTCGTTGGGAGCCCTGGTAATGTTCAACTCTGGAGAAGAATTTTCTTCCAATGGTACCGTCTTTGCTAATCAGCTGATTGCTATGTATACCAATACCTTGGGGGACTGGTCTAAGGTCATCATCGGAATTGCTGCTCTGACAACCATGTTTAGTACCACCCTCACCACCTTGGATGCTTCACCCAGGGTCATGAACAGTTCCGCCCAGATACTTGCTGGTAAATCGTGGAATAGGGGTTACTTATTCTGGCTGGTGGTCCTGGTTCTGGGAACACTTTCCATCTTTTTCTTCTTTATTTCCGAGATGGGTATTTTGATCCGGATCGCCACGGTACTTTCTTTCCTTACCGCTCCATTTTATGCCCTGATCAGTTTTGTGCTGATCACGGGCAAACATACCCCAGAGAAGTTCAGACCGGGGAAATGGATGCGATTGCTCAGTATAATTGGGATTTTAGTACTATTAGGCTTTGGGATTTGGTACCTGATCGTCAGTTGATCTCAACGCCAGCGCTTTTTTATCCAATGGGATAAGTTGTATCTTTGTATCGCTATGGAAACACCTGAACAACAGCTAACAAAACCTGCCCCGAAACCCAAATGGCTTCGGGTCAAATTGCCT
Organism: Aureitalea marina; assembly: GCF_002943755.1. Lineage (NCBI taxonomy): Bacteria > Pseudomonadati > Bacteroidota > Flavobacteriia > Flavobacteriales > Flavobacteriaceae > Aureitalea > Aureitalea marina. The sequence goes on along the minus strand of NZ_MQUB01000001.1, from coordinate 372,191 downwards.
ACTGGAAAGAAATACACCGAACTTCGCGGTTTGGTGGATAAATACAATCTGCACACCATATGTACCTCTGGTAGTTGCCCCAATATGGGTGAATGCTGGACTGAGGGAACAGCCACTTTTATGATCTTAGGGAACATCTGTACCCGGTCCTGTGGTTTTTGCGGTGTTAAGACCGGAAGACCGGAAATGGTAGACTGGGACGAGCCGGAAAAGGTTGCTCGCTCCATCAAACTCATGGACATCAAACATGCTGTGATCACTTCCGTAGACAGGGACGACCTAAAAGATATGGGGTCCATCATTTGGGCAGAGACGGTCAAGGCCATCCGACGGATGAACCCGGAGACCACCTTAGAAACCCTGATACCAGACTTTCAGGGGGTTACCCGCAACATAGACCGTATCATTGAGGTGAAACCAGAAGTAGTCTCACACAATATGGAAACCGTGAGAAGACTAACTCGGGAAGTCAGGATACAAGCTAAATACGAACGTAGTCTGGAGGTCCTTCGCTACCTGAAGGAGCAAGGTATAGAAAGGACGAAAAGCGGTATCATGTTGGGATTGGGTGAGACCCGGGATGAAGTCCTGCAGACCATGGAAGACCTCCGTGGAGTTGGACTGGACATAATAACCATCGGGCAGTACCTGCAACCTTCCAAAAAACATTTACCGGTAAAGGAGTTTATCCATCCTGAGCAGTTCACCGAATATGAAAAGATCGGACTGGAAATGGGCTTCCGCCATGTGGAGAGTGGAGCCTTGGTTCGTTCCTCCTATCACGCTCAAAAGCACCTTACCTAGTCCCTGAACCATGTCTGCAATCAGGATCGGCATAAATGGTTTTGGTCGTATAGGCCGACGGCTTTACCGACTCTTGCTGGAATGTGACGATATCGAAGTCGTTGCCATCAATGATGTAGCCGATCCTGCTACACTTGCACACTTACTCAAATACGACAGTATACATGGAGTATTGAGCCAGGACGTTCAATACCACAATGGCTTGCTCCTGGTAGGTGATCAACAGACGGTTATGACACAGGCTCACCAACCCGCTGAGATCACCTGGCCCCAACTGGATATAGTGGTTGAAAGCAGTGGCCGGTTCAAGGACAAGGCCAGTTTGGATGGGCATCTCATAGAAAGTAGCCATCGGGTCATACTGAGTGTACCCCCGGCAGAGGACGACATCCCTATGCTCATCCGCGGGGTGAACGATAGATTGATCCCAACTGACCGAATCATTTCCAATGCTTCTTGCACCACCCATAGCGCAGCTCCAATGGTCGAGGTCATTGATCGGTTATGCGGGATCGAACAATGCTACATCACTACCGTCCATTCCTATACAACGGACCAGAGTTTGCACGATCAACCCCACAGGGATCTAAGAAGAGCGCGTGCCGCGGCACAGTCCATGGTACCTACCACAACGGGGGCAGCCAAAGCGTTAACCCGCATATTTCCGCAATACGCCCAGGTAATAGGAGGCTGCGGAATCCGTGTGCCCATTGCCAATGGGTCTCTGACCGACATCACATTTAATGTTCAAAAGGGCGTCAGCATTGAGGCAGTTAACGAGGCCTTTAAAAGGGCTTCTGAAAGTTGGTTAAAGGATGTACTTGAGTACACCCAAGACCCTATTGTATCTGTAGACGTGATCGGAAATAGGCATTCCTGTGTCTTTGATTCCGGAATGACCTCAGTGATCGGGAGGATGGTCAAAGTGATCGGATGGTACGATAATGAGACCGGATATTCATCAAGAATTATTGATTTAATCCGCTATTTATCGAGTAAATGACTATATTTACCGATTAAGTGTGGTGTAAAGATGAAAAAAATCTTACAAAAACACATTTCGGTCATCCCCGCGATCCTCTTTTTCCTTTCTACGTTTTGCGGCTGGTCTCAACAGGTGATCCAAGATACGATCGCCCAGACCCAAGCCTATAAACAAGAAGCGGAACAGGCCCTCGTTAATTATAACTACAACACGGCTATCGTTAGTTTGGTCAACGCTAACTCACTGATCACGGGTAGCGAGTACGAAGAACTTAAAGGTGATATCAAGCTTAGACTGAGCCAGCTTTATTATACCCTACAGAGTATAGATAAAGCACAATTGGAAGCCAAAGAGGCCGTCAGAATATACACCGCCTTGGGCAATGAACTGGAATTGGCCAAAGCCAACAACCAACTGGCTCTTATCCTCATTCACGACAGGAAATTCTCCCAAGCCAAGGATTATGCCCAGCGGGCTAATCGGATCTTTACCCGGCTAGGGGATGAACAAGGTAAATCCAGGGTGTTGTTCAGCCTGGGAATGATCGAAAAAGGAGAAGGTAATCACACCAGTGCGATCAATTATTTTGATGCTGCATCCGACGGTATGCAGGATGAATCTCTTCGCTATGACCGCACCCGAGTGCTGCTGAACAAGGCGGAGGCTTATTCCCTGCTCAAAGGGGGAGACCCCGGTGAAAATATTGCGATCGCACATCAAAACCTGGATCAGGCCGTAAATCTGATTGACCAGGCCGGTTATTTCGATTTGAAAGCGACCAGTTATCGGATCAGATCGTATTTGGCACTAAAAGAGAATAACTACCTGGAGGCTGAAAAGAACCTGGAAATCTATGAGCGTAAAAACGACTCTCTATATCAAGTCTACCTGGAAGCCGTATCCCAAGGGGTCGATGCCGAATCTCAGTTAAGTGCGCTGAACGCTATCATTGAGGACCAACAGGACGATCTGGACAAGAAGCAGAAATCGATCAACTTTGGCCGAATGACAACAGGGCTCAGTATTGCTCTGATCGTCATTCTCTCACTCTTGACACTTTCTCTTTACAAGAACAACAATCTACGGGCGAAAGCCAACGAACTGTTGCAAGACAAGAATAACGAACTACAACTGGCCAAGGAGAAGGCGGAGAAGGCCTCTTTGGCAAAGGCCCAGTTCTTATCCACAATTACCCATGAGTTGAGAACTCCGCTCTATGCGGTTACCGGTTTGACCCATTTATTGCTGGAAGAGAACCCGAAACAAAGTCAAATGGAACACTTGAACTCCCTGAAATTTTCCGGGGAATATCTTCTTTCCTTGATTAACAACATTTTGGACCTCAACAAACTTGAGGCCAATAAGGTAGAGATAGAACGCACCAAGTTCAATCTGAAGAAACGGGTCAATGATGTACTGATCGCCTTGAAGAAATCTGCAGAGGATAGGAAAAATAACCTGCATCTGGAATTTGACGAGCGCATACCAGACAAACTGATGGGAGACCCTCTCAAATTGTCCCAAATTCTGATCAACCTGGTTGGAAACTCGGTCAAGTTCACTCAAAATGGTGATGTAACCGTACGTGTAAAGCAGATGGATGCCAACTCCCAAAATGTGAACCTGCGCATTGAGGTTGAAGATAACGGAGTTGGAATCTCCAAGAAGAAACAAAAAAGCATATTCGAGTCATTCTCCCAAGCATCCCTGCAGATCAACCGAAAATTTGGAGGTACAGGTCTGGGACTTTCTATTGTGAAGAACCTGCTGGAATTACTGGGCAGTAAGATTTACCTGGAAAGCCAACTGGGGAAAGGGTCCAAGTTCTGGTTTGATATTAAATTGGATCAGGCGGACGACCTCATACCGGAGATCAATAATACCCGGAACATTATTTACGATGTGGACTATGTGGCCCTGGAGAACAGAAATGTCCTGGTAGTTGAAGACAACAAGATCAACCAGATGATCACTAAGAAGATCCTGGAGAAGAACAAAATAAGTTGTATGGTGGCCGACAACGGAATGGACGCCATCGAACTGGTAAAGACTCACAATTTCGATGTGGTACTCATGGATATCCACATGCCAGGTATCAGCGGGATAGAGGCTACTCAGAAGATCAGAACCTTCAATACCCAGATCCCTATCATTGCGTTAACGGCGGTGACCATAGACGAAAACCTGGACGACTTCTACAAGGCTGGTTTTAACGAGATCATCCCGAAACCATTTAAGACGGAAGAATTCTTCGAGAAGATCTACCGCACCCTACACGAGAACAAACAACTGGTCTAGGAATTCAGCTTACTCTCTATATGGGCGATAATGGTCTGTTGCAGATAGGGCGATTGATCGTTGAGGATCTCTGTGCGGATAGGTAAATAATACAAGGCGTATTTCTGCATTTGCAGACTCAGCCGCATATAGTCCTTTTCTGTTGTAACGATCAGCTCTTCCTGTTTCAATTGTTCGATCTCCTTACTGCTGAATTCGTGATGATCGGCAAATTGACGATGCTCAAAACTGAACTCCTTACGCGCTAAGAAGCGTACCAAAGGTCCCGGTTTGGCAATTCCCGTTACCAGAGTAAAGGGTTTGTTCTTCAAATATTCCAAGGGCAATTCTTCGGTAGCTCCGACTAGGGTCTGCCCGTAACTGATGCGACTGAAATACAATTTCTGATGATCCTTTTGGGGAATACGCAATTCGATCTCTTGCAAGAAGCTATACGGAACAGGATCCGGGCATTTGGTCACCACGATCATATCTGCACGATCCATACCAGATACAGATTCCCTTAAATTTCCCATAGGCAATAGATAATCGTCCAGATAAAGCGGCTCATAGGGCGTAAGCACCACACAGTATGAAGGCTTCACCCTTCGGTGCTGGAATCCATCGTCCATCAAAATGACTTCGACATCATCCTGCATCCGTTCTATCCCCTCCCGGCGGTCGGCGCAAACCACAACTTTGACCTCGGGAAATTTCTTTTTGATCTGTAAGGGTTCATCCCCTACTTCACGGCTGCTGTGATCGATATTGACTTCCAGGAAACCTTTGGTCTTCCTTCCGTATCCCCTGCTCAATACCCCTACCTGGTACATTTCGGAAAGATAGCCCAGCATGTATTCTATCATGGGAGATTTCCCTGTTCCGCCTGTGGATAGATTTCCAATGCAAATAACAGGTAGATCGTACGATCTACTCTTTAAAATTTGTTTGTCGTAGAGATAATTGCGGATGTTGGTGATCACACCGTAGACCGCTGCAAATGGAAAGGCTCCTAGACGAAGAGTCTTCATATCACGAATGTATACTTTTTTATCTTTACCCTAAAATCTGAAATATGAAGGTTTCACAACTGCTCGACCAACTGGAAGAACTTGCTCCCTTGGCCTATTCCGAGGATTTTGACAATACCGGTTTACTGGTGGGAGACAAGGATCAGGAAATAAATGGAATCCTGATCACCCACGATACCCTGGAAGCTGTTGTGGACGAAGCCATTGACCTGGGATGCAACCTCATCCTAAGTTTCCACCCAATCATCTTTTCGGGCCTGAAAAAACTTACGGGTAAGAACTATGTTGAGCGTGCGGTGATCAAAGCCATCCGGCATGATATTGCCATAGTTGCAGTGCATACTGCCCTGGATAACGCCTGGAATGGAGTCAACGCTGCCATGTGCGAGCAGTTGGGGCTGACCGATCGAGAAATATTACTCCCCAAAAAAGGGTTGATCTCTCAGCTGACCACCTTTGTTCCGAAGCAGGATGCTGATCGTCTTAGAGAAGCTTTATTTGAAGCAGGGGGAGGTCAGATCGGCAATTACAGTCATTGTAGTTTTAACCTGGAAGGAGAAGGCACTTTTATGCCCAATGAGGCAGCCAATCCAACACTTGGAGAAGCTCACAAATTGCATAGGGAAGCAGAGGTCCGAATTTCCATGACTTTCCCCAGCTACTTGCAATCCCAGGTCCTTCGGGTCTTATTTAAGAGTCACCCCTATGAAGAAGTGGCCTACGAAGTGAGCCAATTGGAGAATACCCATCAATATGTGGGAATGGGGATGGTAGGACAGCTTGCAGAAACCCTGTCACCATCTGAATTTCTAGAAAGGCTCAAAAATGTCTTTGAAACACCCTGTATTCGTCATTCTGAACTACTTGAAGGCCCGATCAGTCGGGTTGCTGTGCTGGGTGGCAGTGGAAGTTTCGCCATAGGTGCCGCAAAAGCGGCGGGAGCGCAGGCCTTTGTTACCGCCGATTTAAAATATCACGACTTTTATCAAGCCGAAGGTCACTTACTGCTGTGTGATGTGGGACACTTTGAAAGCGAACGATTTACAAGTCAGATTTTATTTGACTTCGTTAGGAAAAAAATTGCTAATTTTGCACCTGCCTTACCCAAAGGCACACAGGTCTCTCAAGTGAGGACCAATCCTATCTTTTATTTTTAGTTTATGGCAAAAAAGAAAGCAGAGGCAACAGTCGAAGAAAAGCTAAGAGCCCTTTACGACTTGCAGTTGATCGATTCCCGTATTGATGAAATTCGCAACGTACGTGGCGAATTACCCCTAGAGGTCGAAGACCTGGAAGATGAGGTAGCCGGGATGAATAAGCGTATGGAAAAGCTGAATGCCGACCTGGGTGCTATTGAAGACCTGATCAAAGACAAAAAGAACTTGATCGAAGAAGCAAAAGGGCTGATCAAAAAATACACCTCTCAGCAGGATAACGTTCGGAACAACCGGGAGTACAATTCCCTGAGCAAAGAGATCGAATTCCAGGAACTGGAAATTCAATTGGCCGAAAAGCATATCAAAGAGTTCAAGGCTCAGATCGAGCAAAAGAACGAAGTGATCGACGAAACCAAAACCCGTCTCAACGAGCGTCAGGATCACCTGAAACACAAGCAGGGTGAACTGGATGAGATCCTGGCCGAGACCGAGAAGGAAGAAGATAGTCTGATCAAAGAATCGGGTAAATTCGAAAAACAGATCGAAGACCGCCTGATCAACGCCTACAAGCGCATCCGGACCAACGTAAAGAATGGTTTGGCCGTTGTACCAGTAGAGCGAGGAGCATCCGGAGGTTCTTTCTTCACCATCCCACCACAAATTCAGATGGAGATCGCTTCCCGTAAGAAGATCATTACAGACGAACACAGTGGACGTATCCTAGTAGACCCTACCTTGGCCAAGGAAGAGCAAGAAAAAATGCAAAAACTGTTCGACAGTATAAAATAAGGTATTGCAACTGTTGTAGTAATCTTAAAGTCCTCCCCTGTGGAGGACTTTTTTTATACCTTTCGGCAAGGTTCGCACTGCTATCGCGACCACATGAAAAAGAAAAGAACATATGAAACAATTCCTTCAATTCCTGGGCCTAAGCCTATTGGTAGTTTCCCAGGTCAGTTGTCAGTCTAAAAAAGAAACCAAACAGGATCAGGCTTTGGCCGAACCCGTACAGGTGGTATCCGATGATGGATACGCCCGGGCCTACTTTGCCAGCGGGTGCTTCTGGTGTGTAGAGGCCGTATACGAAAGTGTAAAAGGAGTACAAGAAGTATATAACGGCTATAGCGGGGGCCATACTGAGAACCCCACCTATGAGGCCAGTAATACAGGGCTTACGGGACATGCAGAAGCTGTAGAGGTCATATACGATGCAGACATTGTTAGCTTCAAGAGTCTGGTAGATGTCTATTTTGGATCACAGAATATTACCCAGGTCAATGGACAGGGACCGGACCGAGGGTCTCAATATCGTTCTATCATCTTTTTCCAGAATGATGAGGAAAAAGCGGTGATCGAGGAAAAGATCAACCAGTTGAATGAAGAACTTGGAGGGAATAAAGTGGCAGCAGAGGTCATGCCCTTTCAGAAGTTCTGGATGGGAGAAGGATATCATCAGGATTACGAGAGACGAAACCCTAACAACCCTTACATCCGGAATGTATCCATTCCCCGTCTCAATAATTTCAAAGCAAAATTTCCGGACTTACTCAAAGAAGAAGGCGCTCACTAAGCCTTGCTGAACTGAAGTTCGAACAGTAAAGGAAATAATTCTTGGGGATGTCCGAAATAACCGGATTCCGTTCTGATCAGTCCTGGAAAAACGTTATAGGGAGACTCGTCCAATTCGTTCAAATAGTCAAAGACCAACCCAGCCTTTTGAAGTGAAGAAATGATCTGGCCCAGACCGTGGTTCCAGCCATATTCTTTGCTGACGACCCGGTCCTTGCCACCATCGGTATAGGAGCCTTCGTATTCTTCGTATATGGGAGCCGATTGCTGATAGCCATAGACAAGCGCCGGTGGTTGCTGTTGATAATCGAACATCCAGCAGATCGGATGAAATTCCACCATATAGAATTTACCTCCTGGCTTTAGGCTTTCAGATATAACCTTGGCCCAGGGGGCCAGATCGGGTAACCAGCCGATCGTTCCGTAACTGGTAAAAACCAGGTCAAATTGTTCTTGCAAGTGTTTCCGTGTATCCAACACATTACAACAGACAAAGCGAGCATCCAGATTCAATTCCCGGCTCAGCTCTTCCGCGAGCTCAATCGCTTTATCGCTGATATCCACACCCACACAGTTTGCTCCCATACGAGACCAACTCATGGTGTCCTGCCCGAAATGGCATTGGAGATGCAACAAAGACTTACCTGCCACATCACCTAAGGCATTTAATTCGTATCGATTCAGTGAACTTCGTCCCTTTCTGAAGGATTCCAGATCGTAGAATTCACTTCTGGCATGAACGTCAACCTTCTGATTCCACGTAGCCTTGTTAACCTGGAATTTTTCCTGATGACCGGATGAAGAAGTCTTAGACATGGAAATTAGGGATTCCGGGATCAGGAATTATGACTACCGTCGCAGAAAGGGGAATTCCCGGTCTTGCCACATCGACAGATAGCCGTGATCCCGTCTTTCTCTTCCACAGAACCATCTGCCTGGGTTAACTGTATCTTTCCTTTGATCAAGGCCGGACCAGGATCCATGATCTCGACCGTAAGGGCAGATTCAGGCTGAGTCTCAGACTGGGGTGGTCCATCGGCTGTCTTGTAATAACTCAATGCGCCGCTGGGGCATTTATCGATAGTGGCCATGAGCGCTTCTGTTGTAGCCTGATCTACTTGAATCCATGGTTTCCGATCCGGATTGAAGACTCCCGGCAATCCTTTAACACATTCTTTGGCGTGAAAACACAGTCCCGGCTTCCAAACGACTGTCAACTGACCATTGTCATATTCTTTGCGTATGTCCATATCTAAAAATACGAAAATTATGCTTGGAGAAATACTTTGTGTATTTTTACTACAAAACCATCCTTATGAAAAAGACAGCCCTTTTATTATGCCTGCTGGCGGTGATTTTCTCCTGTAAAAACAGCTCCTCTGAAGAGACAGAGAAACAGGAGGATGTAAAGTCAACGGAGCTTGTGCAGGAACAAGAAATGACACCTGCCATGGCTATTGCCAAAGCCCATGGTTATGACAACTGGCAAAATGTGAACCGCTTGGATTTCACCTTCAATATCGACCGAGGAGAAATGCATATCGAGCGTTCTTTTAATTGGTATCCCAAAGAGGACAGGGTAACTTTCATCAATGAAGCCGATACCGTTGACTATGTTCGTTCTCAGGTAGATTCTTTGTCCCTCAGAGCTGATCAAACATTCGTGAATGATTCCTTCTGGCTACTTGCCCCTTTACACCTGGTGTGGGACGAAGGAACGACCATAAGTGAGCCCTCTCAGGAGGCTGCACCCATATCTGGTGGCATGATGAACAAACTGACCCTGACCTACTCGGACGAAGGGGGTTATACTCCTGGGGATGCCTACGACTTTTACTATGGTGATGACTTTCTGCTAACGGAATGGGTATTCCGCAAAGGCAATCAGCCGGAACCTTCTATGGTTACTACCTGGGAAGCCTATAAAGAAGTGGGAGAATTGACAATGGCCACCATGCATAAGGATAGCACCAAAACTTTACAACTTCATTTTACCGGCCTCAAGGTTCAGTGATACCGCACCAATTGATCTTATGACCCAACCAACCACCACCACTTATACCAATACCCTAGCATATGCCCTCGAGTGCGACCAGGCTGATCCGATGAAGGGTTTCCGGGAGCAATTCCATCATCCCACCAATACGGATGGTGAGCGTCTGATCTATCTCTGTGGAAACTCTCTGGGCCTCCAACCCAAACTTGCTGCAAAATACGTTCAACAAGAACTGGACGACTGGGCTCAACTTGGGGTCGAAGGACATACAGATGCCCGTAATCCTTGGATGCCTTACCACGAATTCCTAACAGAAAACATGGCGAAAATGGTTGGCGCTCTTCCAGAAGAGGTGGTCATCATGAATGGGCTGACAGCCAATCTGCATTTTATGCTGATCTCCTTCTACCGTCCGACTTCCAAACGGTATAAGATCATCATCGAAAAAGACGCCTTCCCCAGCGACAAATATGCTGTTGAAAGCCAATTGCGCTTTCATGGATACAATCCGAAGGATGGGCTTCTACTTTGGTCTCCACCTGAGGGTTCTGAACTCTGCCGTATGGATGATCTGCACGAGCTACTGGCCGAGCAGGGAGAGACAGTCGCCTTGATCTTATTGGGCAATACCAACTATTACAGTGGTCAGTTCTACCCTATCCAAGAAATTACCGATCTGGGACATGATCATGGATGTGTAGTAGGTTTTGACCTCGCACACGGTGTTGGGAACATTATGCCGGATCTGCACAATGCAGGGCCGGATTTTGCCGTTTGGTGCACCTATAAATACCTGAACAGCGGCCCGGAAGTCTGGGAGGAATCTTTGTTCACCAGCGGCACAGCCGGGATTTCGATCTGCCGCGATTCGCGGGATGGTGGGGACATGATAAAGAGACCCGATTCAATATGCGGCAGGAGTTCAGTCCACTTGCCGGAGCTGAGGGATGGCAATTGAGTAACCCACCCATCTTGTCCATGGCCGCGATAAGAGCCTCTCTGGAAGTTTTCGATCAAGCAGGAATGGAAAACCTCAGGAAGAAATCCGTTAAACTGACGGGGTACCTGGAATTCCTGCTGGATGATCTGAATGATGATCGATTGAAAATCATAACACCGAGGGATCCTGACCAAAGGGGGTGTCAACTATCCATACAAGTAGTCAGCGCTGACCGATCCTTACACGAAAAATTGACCCAAGCAGGAGTGATCAGCGATTGGAGGGAACCGGATGTAATCCGAGTTGCTCCTGCCCCACTCTATAATTCCTATCAAGACGTTTTCCAATTTGTACAACGACTTAAAGCACTACTCAATGAGTAAAAAAGAACACATTCTGATCATAGGAGCAGGTCTGTGCGGGAGCTTACTTGCCCTGCGCCTGGCCCAGAGAGGATACCATGTTAGTCTGGTCGAGAAGAGACCAGACCTAAGAAAGGTAGACCAGGTTGCCGGACGTTCCATTAACCTGGCCCTGTCCGACAGGGGATTGCAAGCCCTTGCCCTTGCAGGTGTGGATAATCAGGCCAAGGAACTTTGCATCCCAATGCGTGGCCGCATGATCCACCAGGAAAGTGGTGAGGTATTTCTGCGTCCATACTCTGGCAGAGACGATGAGCACATTAATTCCATCTCTCGGCCTGGCTTAAATATGATGCTGCTCAATGCCCTTGATGATTATCCACAAGTTAAGGTCTATTACAATCACATCTGTGAAAACGTAGACCTGGAAATGGGAAAAGCCTGGTTCACACACAATGAAACCGGTGAACTCCGTTCCTTCACAGGAGATGTGCTGATTGGAACAGATGGGGCTGGATCAGCGGTAAGACGCAGCATGTATGAGCACAAGAAATTTCTTTTCAGTTTTTCTCAGCAGTGGTTGACCCACGGATACAAAGAACTGGAGATTCCGCCGGGCCCAAATGGAGAATTTCTGATCGATGCGAACTCCCTACACATTTGGCCAAGAGGTGCAGATATGCTGATAGCACTACCTAATTTGGATGGCAGTTTCACAGTGACTCTCTTTGCACCATGGAGGGACAGCGACTACGGTTTCGACAACCTGGATAGCAAAGAGAAGGTCCAGCAGTATTTTGAAAAAGAATTCCCGGACACCCTGCATTTAATCCCTGATCTGACAGATCAGTTCTTTACCAACCCGACTAGTCCGTTAGGCACTATCAAATGCAGCCCCTGGTCCAGTTATGGTAAAACCTTACTAATGGGAGATGCGGCTCATGCCATTGTCCCGTTCTATGGACAAGGAATGAACGCCTCTTTTGAGGACGTCCTGATACTTGATCAGGTCCTGGATCAGACTGCTGAAGATTGGAATCTGGTCCTGAAAACCTATGAGAAGGCCAGGAAGGTGAATACCGATGCAATTGCAGATCTGGCTGTGGATAATTTCTATGAAATGAAGGAACACACCGCAAGCCCTTTGTTCCAGGCCAAACGGAAACTGGAGGTCAGGCTGGAACAGGAATTCCCAGAGGCCTACTTCAGCAAATATTCCCTGGTGACCTTCCACGAAGATCTACCCTACAGTGAAGCCATGCGGAGGGGAAGAGCTCAGGACAAAGCCATATTGAACTTATTGGACGACGGAAAGATCGATCCGGATGGCTCACTTGAGGAAATATTGGAGGTCATTGTGAAGCAGACCAACGACATTCTGGAAGACGATGCTTTATTAAAAAATCTTTAAACCATGAAAAGTAGACTAGTAGAAGGAAAAGCCACTCCCAGAGGAGCCTACCCACATGTTAAGCGTGTTGGCGATTTCATATTTGTTAGCGGGACCAGTTCTCGTTTACCGGATAATAGTTTTGCCGGGGTAGAACAGGTAGATGAAATGGGAACTGTAAATCTGGATATCAGGGAACAAACTCGCGCGGTTATCGAAAATATCAAAGATTATCTGGCCACCGAAGGAGCCGGACTGGAAGATGTGGTAGATGTGACCTCTTTCCTGGTTAATATGAACGATTTTGCAGGCTATAATGAAATTTACGCCCAGTATTTCAGTAAAGAGAGTGGTCCAGCCCGGACCACGGTGGCCGTGCATCAACTTCCTCACCCTAATCTGGTGGTTGAGATCAAGGCTATGGCCTATAAACCTCAATAAGAATAAATGCTTCGGCTAAAGAATTACATAAACGGCAATTACCAGGATCCAGCGGACAACAACTGGATGGATCTGACCACACCGGCTTCCGGGGATATCTATGCTCAGCTGGCAAAAAGCAATCAGGCGGATATCGAATCCGCGTATGCTGCAGCAAGTAGTGCTTTTAAACAATGGTCTGAAACTACTCTGGAAGAACGCAGTCGCATCATGTTGAAGATTGCCGACCTGATCGAAAAACATGCCGAGGAATTGGCCAGCGCAGAAAGCAAGGACAATGGCAAACCAGTCTGGCTGGCGGCCGCCGTGGATATACCTAGAGCTTCTGCCAATTTTAGATTCTATGCCCATGCGCTCACACAGTTTGCCTCTGAAAGCCATAATTCTACTGGCAAGAATACCATCAATTTCACCCTGAGGCAGCCCATCGGTGTGGTTGGGTGTATCAGCCCGTGGAACCTACCTCTGTATTTATTCAGCTGGAAGGTGGCCCCGGCTATTGCCGCCGGAAATACTGTGGTAGCCAAACCAAGTGAAGTAACGCCCTATACTGCCTATCTGCTCGGTGATATTCTGACCCAAGCCGGACTACCTGCCGGGGTATTGAATATCGTTCACGGAATAGGCCCGGAGGCTGGACAGGCCTTGGTAGAACATCCGGGTATTAGAGCCATTTCTTTTACAGGTGGGACACAGACCGGAAAACTCCTGGCAGCAACAGCTGCACCCATGTTTAAAAAACTTAGCCTGGAGCTGGGTGGCAAGAACCCCAATATCATCTTTGCAGACTGCAATTTTGAACGTATGATGCAGGTTACCCTGCGCTCTTCCTTTGCAAACCAAGGCCAGATTTGCCTTTGTGGCAGCAGGATACTGATCCAACGAACCATCTATGATCGATTCAAAGAAGAGTTTGTAAAACGTGTAGACAAGATGACCGTTGGTAACCCAGAAGAGCAAGTAGATCTGGGTGCGATAGTTTCTAAAGATCATTTACAGAAAGTTTTGGGCTATATCGAGCTGGCTGTAGAAGAAGGCGGTACAGTCCTTAGCGGTGGTATACAAGTAATTGTTCCAGGCTTTGAAAATGGTTTCTACCTGCGTCCAACAGTGATTGAATTACCAGACGACCGCTGCCGGGTAAATCAGGAGGAGATCTTTGGTCCGGTTGTCACACTGATCCCGTTTGACACAGAAGGAGAGGCACTGAATATTGCCAACGGAGTTCCTTATGGCCTCTCTGCCACCTTGTGGAGCCGGGATCTGGATCGCTGCATGCGGATGAGCAAGGCACTGGAAGCGGGAATAGTTTGGGTGAACACCTGGCTGAATCGAGACCTGAGAACACCCTTTGGTGGGGTTAAGCAAAGTGGTGTTGGCCGCGAAGGTGGGTTTGAAGCCCTCCGCTTTTTTACAGAACCCAAGAACGTTTGTATTGAATACCAATAAAATCCTTAATCTAATATGAATCTCAACCTGACAAATAAGAATGCGCTGGTATGCGGCAGTAGTGCCGGAATCGGAAAAGCTACCGCTATACTACTGAGTGAACTTGGAGCCCAGGTGACTCTCTTGGCCAGGAACGAGCAAAAACTACAAACTGCTCTTCAAGAACTACACATATCCAACGATCAAGAGCACAACTACCTTACAGCGGATTTCGACAAACCGGAAGAACTAAAAAAAGCCCTTCTGGAAGCTACCCTAAAGACGGACTACCACATCTTGATCAATAACACAGGAGGGCCCAGACCGGGCACGGCCTTCTCTGCCGAGGTCAGCGAATATGAGACCGCTTTCCGGCAGCATCTGATCTGTAACCAGATCTTGGTTCAGTCTGTGGTACCGGCCATGAAACAAGCCGGTTTTGGTCGGATCGTCAATGTGATATCAACCTCGGTCAAGCAGCCCATAGAAGGATTGGGTGTTAGCAATACCATCCGCGGAGCGGTGGCCAACTGGAGCAAGACACTTTCCTTCGAACTTGGACCCCATGGCATCACCATCAATAACGTTTTACCCGGCTTTACCGAAACAGAACGTTTGGACGACATTGTTAAAGGAGCTTCTCGTAAAATGAATACCTCTGAAGAGGGAGCACGGGAATTCATGAAGAAGATCGTGCCTCTCAGACGGTTTGCACAACCCTCTGAAATAGCATCTGCCATCGCTTTTCTATGCACGGACGCTGCCGGATACATCACCGGAATAAATGTGCCGGTAGACGGAGGTCGAACCAAATCTTTGTAACTTTATTCCATGAAGCGAAAACTGCGCATCAACGGTCATTCTCACCTACTCCCCTACCCGGAAGAGATCCCAGATTTCATGCGGGAAAAGGAGATCTTTTGGGTAGATGAGGACCGCAAGTATATGCTTCAGAAGAATTGGAGCCGGCCCGTTACAGACTCCAGTTTTTTCCTGAGTGAGAAATTAGAGTGGATGGATAAATACAACATCGATCATGCGGTGGTACTCAATCTGTCCCAATTGTACGGGAACGGCTTGCGTTTGGAAGAAATGAAAAAGGCCCTCCGGTTCCAAAATGATTTCAACGCTCGTATTCAATACGATCATCCCTCCAAATTTACCTGTGGTTTTGTTGTGCATCCCGGATTTGTTCGAGGTGCATTGTGGGAAATCGAACGCTGTGTGGAAGAACTTGGCCTGCAACTTTTGTGCCTGCCAACGCACTACATGGATACCATCGGAACCTGGAGATGCATCTTCGACGAAGAGAATGAACCCATCTTTGATCTGGCCAGCAAATACAACCTGGCTGTAGAGATTCATCCCTACGACGGGGAGAAATTCATCTTGCTGGAAAATACGGCCTGGCGTTTCCACCTGATCTGGATGCTGGCTCAATGCGCAGACGCCTATCATTTCCTGACCTTGAACGGATATGCCGACAAATACCCCCATATGAGAACTTGCTTTGCTCATGGCGGGCAGTTAGCTCAGATAAACCTAGGAAGAAGGATCCAAGGCTTTGATGGCAGACCAGATCTGTTTGAAGGTATGGTCCACCCCAGGAAATCCGTTGGCCACAAGAACATTTTCTTCGACACCTTGGTACACGATACTGGTTCCTTGAAACTATTGGTAGAAAACCAAGGAGCAGAACAGATCCTGATGGGACTTGACGATCCTTATCCGCTGGGAGAAATGGAGAGCGCCCCTCAATCCTCTTATCCCGGGAAGATCTTGGACCTGGCCAAGGAAAGAGATATTCTTACCGAAGATGAATGCGATGCGATCTGGGAGGACAATGTGATCAAATGGCTGTGTGGGGATGATGAGAAGGCGAAACAAAAACTGATAGACAGAATACTAAAATAATGGAGTTCTTACCTCAGCACATCGACCAATACGCGGTTGATCACACTCAAGACGAACCAGAATTACTTCAAGAACTCAATCGGGAGACCTGGCAGAAGGTCCTGCAACCCCGTATGCTTAGTGGACACTTCCAAGGAAGGGTACTCAGTATAATCTCCAAACTGATCAACCCCAAGAATATCCTGGAGATCGGAACCTATACCGGTTATTCTGCCATATGTTTGGCAGAAGGTATGCAGGATGACGGGGTGTTGCACACCATAGATATCAATGAAGAATTAGAAGACTTGCAACGCCGTTACTTTGATCGCACGGGAAGAGGAGAACAATTTGTTCAGCATCTGGGTAATGCATTGGACATTGTCCCTTCCTTAGATCTTGATTTTGATCTGGTCTTCATTGACGCAGACAAGAACAATTACCCCAACTATCTGGAGATGCTTTTACCGCGCTTAGGAAGCGGTTCTGTCATCTTGAGCGACAACGTCTTATGGAGCGGTAAGGTAACGCAGGAAGTGGCTAAGGATGATGCAGATACGGCAGCACTGATCCGGTACAACAGAATGCTAAACGAGGATCCTAGGCTGGAAAGTGTACTCTTACCCGTTCGGGATGGATTAACTATTAGTCGGGTGAAGTGATTCCATCTCCCTTGAACCACCAAAGAATTTGTTGAAAAGGCGGTAAGCAATCACGCCCATTGTAATCCCCGCCAGCATCCCGACCAACACATCCGAAGGATAGTGAACAGCCAGATACAATCTGCTGAGCGAAAATAGAAAGGGCCAGATCAGTATGGCGTAAATCCAGGGAAGCTGTATACGAAAGAGCAGAACAACCAAGGTAGAAACAGCAAAACTGGTGGCGGCATGGCCGGAAAAAAAGCTATACCCTTCTGCATCTAATAGGATTCTGAGCAGTTCATTCAAAGAGGCATCGTTATTCGGTCTAAGCCTCGTAGTTAAGCGCTTGATCAGTTCACTGCTCAAATTGGACAGCAATGCTGTCAAAATTGCAAATACTGCCGCAATAGCACCAGTGGTCCGACCAAATCGGGCAAAGATCAAATAAAAGATCAATACGTATAGTAAAACCCAGCTTTCTGGTTTGGTAACGACCAACCAAAATGGATCATAGGCTTCCTGACTCAAACCGTTGAAGAATAGCAATAATTCCCGATCCCATTGCTCCAGGGAATTGAGCATCAAAACTGCCTTTTGATGGGACCGGTTATATCGTCAACATCCTCTTTGACCTTATCGATCTGGGATCTGACGTCCTTGGTTATATCGACATCGATACCCTGCTTTTCTGCACTTTTGGTGATCTCTGTCTTGATATCGTTTGTGGCATCCTTGATCTGACGCATTCCTTTACCCAGGCCACGTGCTATTTCGGGAACCTTATCGGCACCGAACACCATCAGCACGATAAAAAGAATAAAGGCAATTTCTGCCCCGCTGATGAATAAAGCAATTGACCCTGGATTCATACTGCAAATATACCTAAAAAAATACCCGGGAATTAAAATGCCCGGCCATGAAATGACCGGGCAAATTTATATGGTTAAAGCCAGGTTATTGGCCTTTGACTTTGTTCTTGAACTGATCAAACTCACCCAATTTCTTACGCTTGGGCCAGCTGTTGTTAGAGGTGTCAATGTCGGCGGTTTCTTCGTCAGGATCGACGACGATCTTGGTGATCTCCTTGTCGGAGGCAATCACTTTCCCAACGGCATCATCGTCCTTTCTCCAGATCTGAGCCGGATAGGTAATACGCTCAGTACTTCCGTCACTGTATGTGTACTCCGCAATGATAGGCATTGGAATTCCTCCCGGCTTCTCAAAGGTCACCTCATAAAAATACTTGGGCTCCTTCAATCTGGCCTGCTCTTCAGGACTCATATTGTCCATGATGTATTCTTGCAGTGTGGATACGTCTTTCAGAC
This sequence comes from Aureitalea marina, assembly GCF_002943755.1. Classification (NCBI taxonomy): domain Bacteria; kingdom Pseudomonadati; phylum Bacteroidota; class Flavobacteriia; order Flavobacteriales; family Flavobacteriaceae; genus Aureitalea; species Aureitalea marina. The sequence goes on along the minus strand of NZ_MQUB01000001.1, from coordinate 353,949 downwards.
TGGCGGTACGCATGCTCTCTTCGAAATCATCGCTGTCTTCTTCTACCAAGTAAACCAGTGGTGGCAGGTCAGCCTCAGTAAGACCTCGCGCCTCCATCAAATCTTTGATCTCCTGATTCATTTTGGAAGTCACATAGAATTTCTTCACTTCCTTAACACCGATGTCGGTATAGTCAGTGGTGTAGAACCATGCTCTCCAGAACCAATCCAGATCTACAGCAGATGCATCCTCCATTGAGCGGAAGAAGTCCTCTGGAGTTGGGTGCTTAAACATCCAGCGCTGGGAATAGGTTTTAAATGCGTAGTCAAACAGATCACGCCCCATGATGGTCTCACGAAGAATGTTCAATCCTACCGCAGGCTTGGAGTAGGCATTGGATCCAAAATTATAGGTGTTCAGACCTTTGGTCATGATCGGTGCCATGCGCTCTTGGTTTCCTGCCATATAATCTACGATACTCTTGGCAGGTCCGCGTCGAGAAGGATACTTCTTGTTGGGTGCAATAGCCTCAGGATATGCTTCACCGAAATCTTGCTCGGCTACATATTGAACAAAGGTGTTGATCCCTTCGTCCATCCAGGTCCATTGACGCTCGTCAGAGTTGACGATCATCGGGAAGAAGTTGTGCCCAACCTCGTGGATGATCACTCCGAACATTCCGTATTTGGTTCGTTCGCTGTAGTTACCTTCCTTATCCGGTCGTCCGTAGTTCCAGCAGATCATTGGGTATTCCATTCCTTGGTTACGTGCATGAACAGAGATGGCCTTGTGATAAGGGTAATCGAAGGTCATGCGAGAATAGGACTTCAAAGTACTGGCAACAACTTTGGTTGACCAGTCTTCCCATAGCGGGTTACCTTCCGGTGGATAAACAGAAACAGCCATTACGTCTCGGTTCCCGATCTTAACGGCCATCATGTCCCACATATATCTTCTAGAGGTGGCAAAACCGTAGTCACGTACATTCTCTGCACGAAACTTCCAAGTCTTGGTATCTGTAGCAAAGCCTTTGGAGGCTTCTTCAGCTTCAGCTTCCGTTACAATTTGAACCGGAGTCGTGTACTCCTTGGCGGCCTGGTTGTAACGCTTCATCATCTCCTTGGAGAAGACCTCTTTTCTGTTCAGAAGGACTCCAGTCGCATCCAATACGTGATCAGAAGGTACCGTGATGCTTACATCGAAGTTCCCAAATGGTAGGGCAAACTCGTCTCTTCCCCAGAACTGACTATTCTGCCATCCTTCCACATCACTGTAAACAGCCATACGAGGATAGAATTGGGCGATCACATAACCGCGGTTCCCGTCTTCAAAAGTCTCATAACCACTACGGGCACGATCGATGGTGTGCTCAGGCACATTATACCACCACTTGATAGAGAAGGTGAATTTCTCTCCAGTTTTGAGGTCAGACGGCATTTCTACCCGCATCATGGTGCGATTGATGGTATGAGGCAAATCCTTTCCGCTCGCATCCTTTACATACATGATCTTGAACCCTCCGTCAAATCCTTCGCCCATGTGCTCGGCCACAAAGCTAGAGGCCATCTCGGCCGGAGCCGCACCACTAGGTTCGATCAGGGGAGATTTAGAATCTCGAGCTCTCACGTTCTGGTCCAATTGTACCCAAAGATATTCCAGGGCATCAGGACTGTTGTTGGTGTAGGTAATGGTTTCCTCACCATCAATTCTGGCATCTTTGTCGTTCAGTACCAGCTGCATGTCGTAATCTGCCTGCTGTTGGTAGTAAGCAGGACCAGGGGCTCCGTTTCCAGAACGGTACATGTTTGGTGTAGAGAACTCTTCGTAGAGTTGCTTGAATCTGTTGTTGTTGTAGTGTCCAGGCAGACGCTCTTCCTTTTCGACGTCCTCCTCTTGGGCCATCATGGCTCCAGAGAACATCACCGCCAGCGCGAGAGACAATAATTTTAAATATTTCATTCGGAAAAAATTAGATTGATTGAAATTTAGCTTCTAAAAATAAGTGTAATTAAACAGACCAAAAAAGCTTTAATCGAAGTTTAACATACCCTTTGGGTGTTCCTTATCGAGCACCAGGCTTTTGCGGGTTTTACCTTTTTTTACGTGTATGATATTCTGCTGCTCTTCAAACATATCCATCAGTACACTATTCTCGATCTCGATCTTGTTCAGATCGGTGATTCCCGGGACTTCCAAATAGCATTTAACCACGTCATTCTCATATTCACGACCGAGGTACTCCAGTTGATAGGCTACACCGTCAATTTCGACCTTAAACTTCTGGAGCACATACTTCTCCAGCAGCTTGACATGAGCTTCGGTTTCCTTTTTTGTATCAAGGGATACATTCGGATCGTAGCGTTTCTGCAGGGTCGCTTCGATATCGTCAATAAATATCTTGGTAATTATCTGAACGGACTTGGCTTCCTCGGATAATTCTACCTTAGTGATACTGACATAGAATTTATGTGCCCGAGAGGAGATCAACACAGGAGCGATCAGGATCAAGAAAGCAAGGAATATCGTTTTCGACTTCATCAAATTAAGCATGGCATTTTCTGATGTGCTGCAATGTTACAAAGATTATTCCGCTTTTGCTTTCAGACGTTTAACATATATGGCTCCCTGACTTTTAAAGGCATCCAATACACCAGCATAGTTCTCTCGGAGGAAATCGGTCCGGACCGAAGTGGTCTCAATACAAAAGAGCAAGAAATCGTAAACACGATCTGTTGGAACACCATAACTTTCCCGAAAGAATTCCGGAGTGTAGAAATTGATCATTCGAGCTACGGCAGTCTGTTGGGCTTCCCATTTGCGTTTCTTCTTCAACTTGGCGTAATAGCCACTTATGTGTTTATAAATAGCTTCCAGATTAACCGATGTCGGTATTACGGCCTGCCAGGTTGGAACGATCCTTTCCTGGGGGTTCCCTTTAAAGCCGGGAATACCCACATCGTCAAAATTCAAGGTATCCACAACCTTAATGGTCTTGATGTCGGCCTGTATATTGCCGGATAGCTGATGGCCCAGCACCACCTCATCCAATTCATTGACCAATACCTTCAGCAAGATCTCCAGCTTACCGGCTTCTGTTATCTCACGATCAATGAGTTGCTGGGTAGGTTGATACCGGATGGAAGATATGAACAAGGTGTCTCCTATTTTGGCTTGGATACGGAATCTTCCGCGATCATCGGTGACGGTGTTATAGCCAGAACTTTGATTGAGGATGTGTATCCCTTCAATATCAACCTCATTGGCGATCTGCCCGTCTATGATCTTCTCCTGGGCCAGGAGGCGAAAAGAACAAAAGAAAATAAAAAGTAGGAGTAGCTTAGTTATTGTCAAGCTGTGACTTGTATTTGATACTCTGTGTTCTGAGGAACTCAAGCAATTCAATCTCGTTGGCATCTTTCAGCAAATTCTGGTCGATTCCTTCTTCTTCAGTAAAGTAGATAAAGTCGTTCACTTTCTCAGATGGTATTCCAAACGTCTGGGTAATGTAGGCATTGCTATACCGCTGACGCAGTGCAGTAGTGATTACCTCTTTGTCTGTGGCCACTTGTTTTTCGGTCTTTTTCTTTTTTGGAAAGAGCAATCCCACCAATCCGATGACATCGGCTCCAGCTCTTAGATCAGAATAGCCCAGGGCTTCTTCGGCTGCATTTCCTCTAACCCCCGTAAGGGCATCCGGAGTAAATTGATAATCAAACTCCAAGGTTGAATAAGAGAGATCCCAATCTGGTGAGATCACGGAAGTTTGGATCCGTTTCACATCTGCCGTCACATTTCCGAGGAGATCATAAGGCCTTACGATTACTTCCTCCAACTGATTGATGGCCGGATTCATATAGATGGTCAGTTTACGGACTTCTATCACACCTTCGTCCACTATGACGGTAAAACTCTGGAATTGAAGGGCAGTGACCTGGACCCTGTCATTCTTGGCAACGGCCAATTCAAACTTCCCGTCCTTATCGGTAATGGTTCCTTCCTGGTCAGAAATATTATAGATACTAATACCCTCAATGTCTTCACCAGTGGGTGCTGTGATCTGACCCTGTATCGTGACGCGATCGATCTCCTGAGAAAGAACGAGTCCGCTAAAAAATAAAAAAAGGATGGTTATCGTTAGTCGCATAGATTAAAGTTACTGATCATTTTCTTACAAAAACCCTAAGGAGGAATGGGATTGTGTTAAATTTGAAGGAAATGCCGTAAGATTAACATTCATTTAATGAATAGACGAGATTTTCTTGGCTTCTCAATAGCTGGACTAATTGGTATCCACCAGCTACATGCTTCCGGGACATCAACAGAACAGTTGGACCGGAACATGCTGATCGGAAAAACCCAGGATCACCTGATAGGTACTGGTTTCAAATTGCATAAGGAAGTTAAGCCCGCCTTTGACGCAATGGTAGCGGCTGCTTCTAATGAGGGTATAAAGATAGAGGTGGTCTCTGCCTTTAGAAGTTTTCATCGCCAGAAACAGATCTTCGAAGGCAAATACTTGCGCTATACGGAAGAAGGACTCAATCCCCAGGCAGCCATTGACAAGATCATAGAGTACTCTACCATCCCAGGAACCTCACGACATCATTGGGGGACGGATATCGATTTGATCGACGCCAGCGCTCCCCGGCCTGAATCCGTCCTAAAAGCACGGCATTTTCATGGAGAGGGGCCTTTTTGCAAATTCAAGGAATGGATGGACAAGCATGCTGAGCGCTTTGGATTTTACGAAGTTTACACGGACAAGGCAGATCGGAAAGGGTTTAAATATGAACCCTGGCATTTTAGTTATGCGGCTGTATCCATAGATTTCCTCAAGGCATACTTAGATCTCGATTTAAGAAGTATACTGCAAGAAGAAGCTGTTCTGGGTAGCGCACATTTTACTGAAGACTTCATTCAGGACTACCGGAATCAGCATATCCTGGATATCAATCCTGCCCTGCTTTAAGAGATGGTTATAGAGCGAAAAGGTCGCTATGCCAGCCGACCAATTGTTTTTATCTTTGCATCATTCTTTTAGACACTATCCCAATGAACAAAAAAGTCATGCTTATGATACTGGATGGTTGGGGAATTACCCAGGATCCGGCGGTATCTGCAGTAGCCCAGGCCAATACTCCCTTTGTAGATTCCTTATCAGGGAAATATGCCCATGCTGAGTTACGCACAGATGGGATGAATGTTGGGCTACCCGAGGGGCAAATGGGTAATAGTGAGGTGGGCCATATGAATCTGGGGGCTGGTCGAATCGTATACCAGGATCTGGCCAAAGTGAATATGGCAGTCCAAAATGGAAGCCTGGCCAAGGAAGCTGTTCTGCAAGGCGCCTTTGAATATGCCAAAAAAGAAGGAAGAAATGTTCATTTTCTAGGATTACTCTCCGACGGAGGGGTGCATTCGCATATCGATCATCTCAAAGGGTTGATCCAAGCCGCCGAACAGGCCGATGTTCCCAATTACTTTGTTCACTCCTTTACCGATGGTCGGGATGTAGATCCGCACTCGGGAAAAGGATTTGTAGAAGACATACAGAAGACCATGGACGATCATGGCGGTAAGTTGGCATCTGTAATAGGACGCTATTATGCCATGGACCGTGATAAACGATGGGAACGGGTGAAAGAAGCTTACGACCTGCTGGTTCATGGGATCGGCAGCCCATCAAATGATGCGGCAAAGAGTATTCAGACCAGTTATGACCAAGGTGTGACAGACGAGTTCATTAAACCTATCGTTATGATGGAAGGTGACCAACCGGTTGCGACCATACAAACAGGTGATGTGGTGATTTTCTTCAATTTCAGGACAGACCGCGGAAGACAACTAACCGAGGTATTGAGCCAGGAAGCCAATGAAGCCTTCCAAATGCAGCCTCTGGATTTGTACTACGTCACCCTGACCAATTACGACGACACTTACAAAGGAGTCAAGGTCATCTACAACAAGGAAAATATTGACCAAACCCTGGGTGAGGTTCTTCAAACCAATGGCAAAAGACAGGTTCGTATTGCCGAAACCGAGAAATATCCACATGTGACCTTCTTCTTTAACGGAGGTCGGGAAAAACCTTTTGAAGGGGAAGAACGCATATTGTGCCCTTCACCTAAGGTGGCTACCTACGATCTTAAACCGGAGATGAGTGCTTTTGATGTACGAGATAAGATATTACCCGTACTGGAAAAAGGTGAAGTAGATTTTATCTGCCTCAATTTTGCTAATCCGGACATGGTGGGCCATACCGGTGATATGATAGCCGCCATGAAAGCTTGTGAGACTGTGGATAATTGTACAGAAGCCATAGTTGATCAAGCGCAAAAGAGTGGTTACGCTGTATTGATAATCGCCGATCACGGTAATGCCGAGACCATGAAAAACCCAGATGGCTCCAGCCATACCGCTCATACCACTAATCCAGTTCCTTTCTATCTGGTGGATAATGATGTGAAATCCTTGAGCAATGGGGTACTCGGAGATATTGCTCCAACTATCCTAAGCTTAATGGGTCTGGACCAACCCGAAGAAATGACCGGTACATCCCTAATCTAACTTAAATGAAGAAAACACTTATTCTGATCATTGTATTGGCCTTCATGGCTTGTAAAGAAAATAAATCATCATCGGAGCTTCCGGTTAATGCTGAAATTCAAACCTTAGAATACGATCTGCAAGGATTTAACCAGATCGTACCGGATACAGTAGATGGTGGCGAAATGTTGTTGGGTAGAATAGATCGATCCGCTTTGGAACAAGATCTGTTCAAGGACTGGTACGAGGTCAGCTATACTGATCATCGTATGGATACTGTCCTGGTGGATTCTATCAAACCCTTGCTCAGTGGAGTATCCTTCAAGATCTTTATGGGGAGCTGGTGCGAAGACAGCCAACGGGAAGTCCCTGCCCTGTTCAAAATATTGGATTACGCCGATTTTGACACCTCCAACATCGAATTGATCGCGGTAGACCACGATAAGATCACCCCCCAGGACTACGAAGCTGATCACAACATCGAATACATCCCTTCCATCATGCTCATGAAAGATGGAGAAGAGATCAAACGTATTGTAGAATACCCTGTAGGCACCCTGGAACAAGACCTGCTTGCCATATTGCAAGGCAAAGAGTACAAACACTATTACGAAGATTAACCTCGGATATAAGCTATGATCATCACCAAAACAGCAGAAGAGATAGAATTGATGCGGGAAAGTGCCCTGGTCGTCTCCAGGACACTAGGCATGCTGGCGAGAGAGGTCAAACCAGGAGTTACCACCCAAGCCCTGGATAAGATGGCGGAAGAGTTTATACGAGAACAAGGGGCCGCACCTGGCTTTCTGGGACTCTACGGTTGCCCCTCTACCCTATTGACCAGTGTAAACGAGGCAGTTGTTCACGGCCTACCCACAGATAAGCCATTGCAGGAAGGGGATATTGTTTCGATAGATTGTGGGGCGATCAAAAACGAATTCTATGGCGACCATGCATATACATTCGAGATTGGCGAAGTAGCACCAGAGGTCAGAAAGTTGCTCCAGGTCACCAAGGAATCACTTTATGTTGGAATTCGGCAATTGAAGGCCGGCAATCGTGTTGGCGATGTAGGATATGCCATTCAGCAATACTGTGAGTCCCATGGGTATGGTGTTGTACGGGAACTGGTAGGTCACGGACTCGGCAAGAAATTACACGAAGACCCTGAAATGCCTAATTACGGACGAAGAGGGCGCGGAAAGAAGCTCATTGAGGGTATGACTGTAGCCATTGAGCCCATGATCAATATGGGAACTCACTTGGTCTCTCAACTAGCAGATGGCTGGACCATAGTGACCAAGGATAAAAAACCATCTGCCCACTTTGAACACAATGTGGCCATAGTCGATGGCCAGCCCGAATTGCTCTCCACCTTTGCATATGTGTACGAAGAATTGGGTATTGAAAGTGATGAGGAAGACGAGTTTCGTAAAGAGAAGTTGGTCCTCTAAGGGATGAGATCTGTGTTTAACTTCTTTCTAAACCGCATTCCAAGACCGTGGCTGATTCGCATCAGTCATTGGGTGAGACCGGTTCTTGCTCTTTTCTATCGCGGAAGTCGATACACCGACCCTATCGATGGCAGGTCTTACAAGCGATTTCTGGATTACGGTTATACACGGATCAGATCCAATGTGCTGTCTCCCGGAACCCTTTCGCTGGAAAGACATCGATTATTTTGGCTATATCTGAAACTGGAGACCAGTTTTTTTGAAAGCCCTACAAAAGTGCTCCATTTTGCACCGGAGCAAGCTTTCTACAAGCGATTCCGTAAACTAAAGAATCTGGACTATACCACCACAGACCTCAACTCTCCCCTGGCCGATGTCAAGGCCGACATTTGCCAACTGCCCTTTGCCGATAATGAATACGATTTCATCATCTGTAACCATGTACTGGAGCATATTCCAGACGATATCCAGGCCATGAAGGAGTTATTTCGAGTACTCGCTCCTGGAGGAACGGCTATTCTTCAGGTACCATACGAAGCGGATAGGAAGCAAACTTTTCAGGACGATAGCATAACAGATCCTGAGGAGCGTAGCAGGATATTCGGGCAATATGACCATGTACGCGTGTACGGCATGGACTACTTTGAGCGTTTGGCCAAAGTCGGCTTCGAAGTTGAAGCAATTGATTATACCAATCAATTCAGCGCGGAACAGATTGATCGATATCGTCTGGCAAAGGGAGAATTATTGCCCGTCTGCAGGAAACCCGCTTAACAGTTGCTGCCCTAAGCCAGGACTAGCAAATACCTTTACCTCATCTCCTTCCTGATAGGTCAGATAGACTTCTATACCATTCAATTCAGAAAGTAACTCCAGTGATCGCTGATAGCCCATTGCCATAAATGCGGTGGCATAGGCATCCGCCTGTGCACAAGTGGGAGCCAAGACCGTGGCACTGGTCAGATCACTCTGTTGGGCGGCTCCGTTCAGGGGATTGATGGTATGGACATATCTTTTACCAGTCACTTCATCAATTCGATATTTCCGATAATTCCCGGAGGAGGCCATGCCCCTGTCCGATATCTGCAAGCTGGCTTGAAAACTACGGTCCTCCAAGGGAGAGTTAATGGCTTCTATCCCAACTACCCAAGGCCCTTGCCGGTTCAGGTTCATACCTTTTGCAACGATCTCTCCACCTAGTTCGATCAGGTAATCGGTAGCCCCCTGTGTATCGAGATACTTTCCGAGCAGATCGATTCCGTATCCCTTTGCCACCGCATTGAAGTCGAAGTAAATTCCAGGATGCTCTTTGATCACCTGGCCGTCTGGCAAGAGTTTTACTTTATCAAAACCTACCATAACCATCAATGAATCCAATACGCTTTCATCGATAACTTCCAAGGGGCTTACATCTCCAAAACCATAGGCATTTCTCAGCACACCAATAGTGGGGTCAAAATAACCATTCGATTCCTTAAAGACCTGTTCTGAAAGCTGAAAGACTTCTGCAAAAATCTGGTCTGCTACTACCGTGCTGTCTCCGGCATTGATACGGCTGATATCGCTATCCGGAATATATGTGCTGACCGAGTTGTTTACCATCTGGATAACAGAATCGACCCCGGTCATGGAAACAGTAGGTTCCAAACTGTAATATTGGATAGCATAAGTGGTACCAAAAGCCTCCCCTTTTAAGGTATAAAGACTAGGAGTGGGTTGGCTACATCCCCATAGGACGAAAACCGTCAAACATATTAGAATTAATCGCTTCATATTTCTTGTAATCCTTTATAGACCATACTGTATGCCTGGTCCTTGATTACTGGCTTAGCATAATCCGAACCATGACCTAATCCGACCCCGGCATAGAAGGTCCGTGCCTCGAATTTAAGCGCGTGTTCTTTCATGGTCTGCATAAACACGGGGTCATAGGTATGCGCATCCTGAGGATAACGGATGGCCCGCACAATGATAAAATGCAAGGTCTTATCCTTCAAAGCAACAAATTGAGGATCCTTCCGTAATTTGGAATTCACACCCAGGAATTCGTAACCAGATTCCTCCAGTTCCTTACCGACTATATTCATAGCCAGATTGTGTAATTCCTGTTCGGTAAGGGGTTGAGCCATCACGCTTATTTTGATATCAAAAATAAGAAACAGCCCCGAGAGAGGCTGCTTCATTTGGTATTTCCCAACAAAAATTATTGTTTGATCAACTTGGTGTTAAGCTGATTGGTTCTGGTCTGAACAGTGATCAGATAAACGGCTTCGGTCAAGTAGGTTAGATCAAGCGTTACCTGTTCGTGCTCCTTACCGGCCCACTGCAAGATCTGCCGACCTTGAAGATCGGTGACTGTTACCCTAGTGATCGGTGATTGAGGTGATACAATATTCAGTAAGCCGTCCGTCGGGTTTGGATAAAGACCAATACTCTCCAACTCGTTTTGTGCAGTGGCAAGGACCTCATACTCAAACTGAAGGGTAAATCGTCCCGGCTGATCCCCTGCACCCGATCTGAAGCTATAGCTATCCTGGGTCAGATCCGTGATCCTTCCAAGCAGGTTATCGATCAGGTAGATAGACCGATCTCCGATCTGTGTTCCCTGAACCTCAGATAGTTTGATGTTGTATTCCAGATCTGCCTCAACCAAGGTAGAGAAGCCCAAGGAGATCTTATCCTCCTCGTTGAACTCTTCCAAGGATTGAATACTCAGCGCCTTATTGGTACCACTTATTTGGCTATACAAAGAAACAGAGGTATCAAGCCTGTTGGCATCTCCCGTATCCAAACCATCAGTGGCCTCCGGGTTGTAAGCGATCAGCGTATTACTACCTAACGGATAATCATAGGCATCACTGCTTACCCTAAACCACATCCTATCCAGTTCCAGGTCTTGAGTCCTAAGGGTGGTATTACCTGTTGTACGGCGCATACTGTTGGTAAAGGTCACATTACCACCAGAGGTGGCTAGTACACCAAAGCCCTGTGCCGTCGAAATGATCCCATTGGGCTGAGTGGTACCACCACCATCGCTGGCCGCTGCCAATCCACCGGATATGTCGTTATAGATCGAAATATCGTCCATAGAATAATTTCTTGCATATGGGCCTGGAATAATTGAACTAGGTGCTGTGATATGCTCCCAGAAATAAGCATTGGTCAAACCATTGGAAGAGAGAAATTCCGATGTGGAGATGGGCGAGGGGTATGGGTTGGCATAGATGTTCGGCGTTCCGTCGGGATTAACTCCCGCACCGTTAAAGGTTCTATCCACCACGATATCACCACTATTGAGTGTCCCCAGGCTAAAGGTCAGGTCTGTGGTACCACTTGGATTGTCCTGAGGGAAGATCAAATAGCCCTCCCCTGCCGTCAAAGACCCACTGTTATAGCGTCTCCAGAAGTTTCCATTATCATCTGAGAAGTTGGTCACTCCGGGACCAGGTGTGTTGGGAATGAAGTTTTCCGGAGTGTGATATTGTACATTCCTGACTCCACCAAAGACACCAGCAACTGTTTCCGCACTCATAGGGCTTCCAACAGCCATGAAATCATCTCGCAGAAGATTAGGCGTAGTGATCTCTACATTGATCGTGCCGTTATTTGTTACGATCGCGCCGGATTCTCGCTGGACCACAGATCCTTGATGTTCTACGATCAGACTTCCATTGACAGTAATATTCCCAACTACATCCATAAAACCACCGGCATCCACTTGCAAAGTGGATCCTGGATCGATACTTACGGAGCAAGCCTTGATATCACCGTGTGAATTCGTATCGTAATTGCCCTGGATCACAACGGAATTCCTGAGGTCTGGAGCACCAGGAGGACTCCAACTGGTACCGTCCCACGTCTTTAAAACGCCATTGCACTGAAAAGTAGCCAGGGGACCGAAATAAAAAGTACCATTTGCTCCTGTGAATGATCCGGTAAATGTTACGCCACTGGCACCAAAAGATCCAATGGTCAAGGCCGAGGTTTCCTCTGCCGAGCTCGAACTGCCTCTTGCCGCTACCAGATCCGTCCTATTCAATCCTGTAGCTGCTTCCCAGCCGGAAACCTCCGCTTCGGTAAAATAGAAGCTAATGTCCAGGAACCCTTCATTTGTCCCATTAGAAGAGCTGATTTCAAAGGTCTTATCAGTGACCAGATTAGGAGAGGCACTACCGGCATACGCTTGGGCACCAGAACCACTTCTAGAGACATATACATCGATACAGTCGTAATCTGTCTGGTCCTTGTTGGCAATGTCCATCATCACATTGCCGCTAATTCTATCTGAGGTATAAACCGTTCCAGGACCATTGAGCTGAATTTCATCCGCCGTAGGCATATTAACCGCGGTCTGAATAGCTGTGGTGACAAAGGTGGTTACCGAGAAATCATCTAGCATTAGTACAAAGGAATCTGCCGAAACATTCTGAATGGCGATATAGATATCACTGCCATCATAGGCCGACAGGTCGTAAACATATTCCGTCCAGGCAATTGGAGCCTGTTCATAAGGAGCGGAGGATATAAATGTAAAACTTGCCGGATTGGTGTCGGTAGTTGATATTCCGACCCTAAATCGATCCAATCCAAATGCATCGGTTACGGATCTTGCCCAAAACCGAAGTTCGCTACTGGTTCCACTCAAGGATATCTGAGGGGTAAAAATATAGTCATCATTCTGAACGGTGCCGCTGTTGTTCCCCGTGGATGCGAAACTGTAGTAACCTTTACTACCCGTGCGGGTGTCAAAAGCTGTTCCGGTTGAACTGGGAGTGGTGGCACTTGGATTAAAAATGATAAATGTCCCAATATAATTCTCATTGGGAAAATCATAGGTGTTAGAACCAAAACTATTGTCCCCATCATTGTCTAACATGGTCCAGCCCCCAACCGGGGTGATGGCAAAATCGGAATAGGACTCAAAACCATCGGAGAAGACGGTAATGGTCTGGTCAGTGACCGGTGCCGTATCACTGCTGGTTATTGTCAAGGTATGTGCTAATGAGCACGTGTTCTTGGAAGCGTTTCCTCCATTAGCATTTAAACTGAAATCGATAATGACGGTCTCATCTGCTTCGACCAGCCCGTCGTGATATACCCGGACCATCAGATCTTGATTGGCCGTACTTCCCGATGGGAAGGTTAAGTTACTATTGAGTAGCTCAAAATCCAATCCGCTTGTTGCCGTACTGGTCATGTCGATATTAAAGTTCAAATCCGTATTTGCTGTGGCTGCTGCACCTATTTCCAAAGAAATGGCCACATCGGTAAAGCAGAGATCTGGATCCTCAGCTACGGTAGTGGAATTGTTGGTAAAACGAACCTCAGGTTCTGGAGGCGCAATTTGAAAGGCTCCCACAACTCCCTTTCTCTGTGAACTTATATATTCGGTGATAAACCAAAAGGTCTTGTCGTTACAGGGATCAACGTCGATCTTACTGTAGTCTCCATAGCGGGTAGAGGTAGTGAAGTTGCCATCGCCATTCGCGATCAGTTGTTCGGCCACCGTCATTGAACCAGGAGTATCTCCCGCTAATCGCCCTGTATAATATGAACTAACGCGGACCGTCGAAGGGGTACTCGGTCCAGACATGGACGTATATCCCATCCCAATGTTACCATCATCGTCCATGATCAGACTGGCATTCCAGGCGTGCCGTCCGTCTGGGGCCGTATAAGTACCCTGCTGATACAAGGACCACGGGTCGCCATCGGCATCCTGCCGAAGTTCCATCCATCTTATGGCAGCAAGCTCTCCGGAGCCGCCATCGGCATCTACTACAAAATTGAAGACAGCAGAGTTGTGATTAGTAAACCTCCTGAATTGAGCCTGATTCATGATGGTAGCCTGTAAGGCGTCTATGGAACCCCCACCTCCAGGTTGCGGTTGAGCCAGGTTGGAAAAACTTCCATTGTCAAACACAGATGTAAAGTCGGCAGTGGTGATCTCCTGGGGAGGATCCGAAATAGTAGAATTTCCTGGAGTTACCCAATCTACATCCACTTCCCAGAGCTTAATATGGTCATCACTGACCCCAGCCCACGCATCGTCTTGCAAATACACTATGGGTAAACTTCCGGTAGCTGGTAGATCATCGTTTGAAACGTTAAAGGCCTGGGGTGAATAAAACCCACTGGTGGCTATATCGGGTAAGGGAAATCCAATAATCTGGATCGATGCGCTACCTAAGAGCATCTCATCCCGCTCCAGGGCATAGATCCTATTGGTAGCCGTGGTATTGTCCGTCATGTAGTATCCATCACTCCAAACAGACAATTTCTGGTAGTCATTTATGGCAGACAAGGTATAGACGTACCACCCGGCGGTTATCGGATTTGGTCCATCCGAAACGGCGATCTCAGCTCCGGCTCCTGCACCCATCAAATAACTCAACACCCACCGATCTGCTGCATTGTCATAAGAGACAGTCAGATCACAACAACCACCAGCCGAGAAAATATTCTCTACGGCCAATTGTCCTGTCAAGTCATTTCCGCTCTTGTCATATATGATGAATCCCGTATTGAATACAACGAAGTAATGATTTGGACCTAATGCCCCAGAAGGGTCCGTTGGGTTAGAGCTCGATGTGTAGGCATCGAACACCAGGGATGGTGCTCTTCCCTGCCTGGACTGAGAGGAAGGGTGAGGATTGATCGCCAAAGGGTCATCTCCGGTACTCCCTTTGCCAGGAACAGGAACATTTCTTTTGGATCTGCCGTCTTTGGCCTCACCCGGTACGTCAGTATGCGGAATCAACTGAGCGGTACGGGTGGTCAAGGAAGGGACATACCGCATACCGTCCGATCTATCGATCAAGGTCGGGCCCTTGGATCCCATTTCCTGAGCGATTCCATCTAGTTGAAAACAAAATAAGAGAACTGAAGAAATTAAGGGTAGAATAATTTTCTTACGAGATAGTCGGGAGGATCTCATGGTAATGTCTTTAGCGAGTTTAAGTTATTAAAATAAGTCTTTACTTCTGATTATCAACTAGTTCCTCGACGAATGGAACATTCTATCTGATGAATGGTTATTTTGGTTCGATATGTCGCGGGTTAGTTTTGATAAGTAGTTAGTAACAAAAAAGGTAGCCCGTCTGGACTACCTTTTTTACTTGGGTTCTTGGAAATTATTCCTTGACTAATTTTTTAGCGATCATTCCAGCATCAGTTTTGATCTGGACCAGATAGATTCCAGAATTCAATTGATCCAGGTTTAACTGCAAATTACTCTGATCTGAATCGATTCGCTTGACAACCCTACCCTGCAGGTCATAGATGGTAACCTGGGTAATCGGTGATCGCGGTGATACAATATTCAAGACCCCATCGGTGGGGTTCGGGTACAGACCGATTGCTTCCAACTTATTCTGAACCGTAGCCAGGGTCTGGTACTCAAACTGAAGGGTGAAGCGTCCAGGTTGATCCCCTGCTCCTGATCTGAAACTATAGCTCTCCTGGGTCAGGTCCGTGATCCTTCCAAGCAGGTTGTCGATCAGGTAGATCGAACGATCTCCAAGCTGTGTCCCCTGTACCTGGGTCAGTGCGATGGTGTATTCCAGGTCTGCCTCCACCAAGGTCGAGAAGCCCAAGGAGATCTTATCCTCCTGGTCAAATTGCTCCAGGGATTGAATGGTCAAATTCTTATTAGTACCATTGATGGTGCTGTATAGCGATACCGAGGTATCCAGCCTGTTGGTGTCTCCACCATCCAGACCATCGGTGGCCTCAGGACTATAGGCGATCAGCGTATTACTACCCAACGGGTACTCATAGGCGTCACTGCTTACCCTAAACCACATCCTATCCAATTCCAGGTCTTGAGTCCTTAGGGTCGTATTACCCGAGGTGCGACGCATGCTGTTGGTAAAGGTCACATTACCTCCAGAAGTGGCTAGTACACCAAAACCTTGAGCCGTCGAGATGATCCCATTGGGCTGGGTGGTCCCACCACCATCATTGGCCGCTGCCAATCCACCGGATATGTCGTTATAGATCGAAATATCGTCCATAGAATAATTTCTTGCATATGGGCCTGGAATAATTGAACTAGGTGCTGTAATATGCTCCCAAAAGTAAACATCCGTTAACCCATTGGCCGATAAGAAATCATCTGCCGAGATCGGTGATGCATACGGATTAGCATAGACGTTAGGCGTTCCATACTCATTGACTCCATCGCCGTTGAAAACCATTGGACGGCTAACATCACCGTTGTTTAGGGTCCCCAGGCTAAAGGTCAGGTCTGTAGTACCGCTTGGATTGTCCTGAGGGAAGATCAAATAGCCCTCCCCTGCCGTCAAAGACCCACTGTTATAACGTCTCCAGAAGTTTCCATTATCATCTGAGAAGTTGGTCACTCCGGAACCAGGTGTGTTGGGAATGAAGTTTTCCGGAGTGTGATATTGTACATTCCTGACTCCACCAAAGACACCAGCAACTGTTTCCGCACTCATAGGGCTTCCAACAGCCATGAAATCATCTCGCAGAAGATTAGGCGTGGTGATCTCTACATTGATCGTGCCGTTGTTAACAACCGATGCGGTTCCGTCTGTCTGAACAACTACACCCTGATGCTCTACGATCAAGGTAGAACCTGATTCGACGGTGATGTTCTCATCGATCAACATGTAGTCCTCAGCCTTTATACGAACCGTACTGTTATTCGAAATAGTACAACTACAGGCTTCGATTTTTCTGATGGTCGTGGTAGGAATAAGCTCTCCATCCACTGAGGAATCAAAATCGCCCTGGATGTTAAGCGAATAACCTCGATCCGGAACAATATTTCCTGCCCAGGCAGATCCGTTCCATGTTGCCCCAGGCAGATCAAATGCTTCAGTTTGGTCTGACCTGTTATTGGAGGATCCCTGAGAAGCACTGGCACCCAACCCTCGTCTGGCGAATGCCTTCCACAGTAAACATTTATTTGCACCATCATAAAGGGCCTGATCCGCTGCCAATATAGCGTCGCGACCGTCTACGAATCCGGGGCTACAAGGCTGCAGTTTCATACCCTCGGTAACCAAAGCCATGGCTATGTTATTTCCTCCTGTTCCTTGGTAAAAATCGTTGTCAAAGCCATACTTGTCTATCAGGTCCCAGGTCATTTCCCATAATATGGTTGCCCAAACAAATCCAATACCATGTGGCTGACTTACGCCACTGTTGGAGTTACCATAGGTATAATTATTGATCGCCGTATCTGTGCTATACGGCGCCGGACGTATTCCGTCTCCTGTAGTTGACTGTCCCAGGGCAAAAGTTCCTATTCCGCGAATATCCTCACGAGAATCACCGGGTTCTATGGTCATCATCAAACCGATATAATCGGACCATCCTTCTCCCATTTGTTCAGCGTTTCCAAGACAATTAACACTTGAAGGACCGTTGGTTAGTCGATTGGAAACACCGTGACCGTATTCGTGGGCGATAATTCCGTTATCAAAATCTCCATCTATTTGGAATCCTCCTGGCTGTAAAGTACCGTTGACGGTATTGGATAGCTCTAGTTGATCAATTAGTGATTGACCATCTGCTTGACTAACCATGATGGATGGTATAGTTACACTGCCACCAACCGCACCCGCTCCCATGACAATGGGATCTGTAGCAACATTATTTACCATAATGACAGCTGTAGCTCCGGCGTTTTCGGCTGCTAACACCTTAGTTCCAAATTCACAGGAACCGCGTCTGATCACTACAATTTTACCAGACAAATCTGCGCCGTTAATCACATTATCACAGCCATCACTTGTATCTGTCGAAGCGCCAGAGTTATCGTCCTCGATCAGCGCCAAGTCTGCAGTGATCACTGCAGTAATGCCGGGCCCAAATCCAGCCTCCACACCTGAGTAATCACCTGCAATTCCCGCGGGAGAATTTATGGTTAACAGGTCTGAAACCGATGCGGGATCCCACACATACATCTGCATTCTGGGTCTACTTCCATCTGATGGGGTTGCGAAATTGGCGTTATTCGTACCTGAACCGTCCTGTGCTTCGGCTCTTACGTAGTCTGATCCACTTCCTCCGTTTCCATAGTTGTTCTGTTGGAAATTTCCGGCAGATTCGGTAAACCCATAGTGATACCACATATCGTGGATCACGTTATTCCAGAAGAACAGGTTGGTAATAGCCGCATCTTGGTACCCAGAGGGAGCCTGATTGAAATCCAGTGGAAAGTCAAAATCTAAAGAACCTCCACCATCTGGGCTATAACCTGCAATATTGTTTGCATCCCGGTCCTCATAAGCGTAGACATTATTTCCCCGGGTTATGGTGTATTCTACTCCCGCAGTCCCGTTTGTATCGTGCCATCCAAACGGAGAAGCAATGGCATCTTCAGCATCGTTAATCGTAGAACGGCTACCGTGGTTTGGAGATTCCAATGGAACTGGATAAACCGTGTAATCACCCCCTGAAACAGCTGAAAAATTGAAAGCATTGGCTTCCGATTGATCTAATCTTGTATCAAAAGTTAATGCCCTCTCTGCTCGTGATAGGTTATTAAATGTACCAACCTCACAATAGTTGGTCCAATTGTCCGTCCGAAGAATTTTACCCGTACTTGCGTCAACGAAAAAATCCAGCCAGTCACTGCTGTTTACTTCTGCTATTGACAATTCCCAAACCAGGTACAATTGCTCGTCGTGAAGCAAATAAACCTGACGCACAGGTATATCCTCTGTAGAGATTATCGATTTGTCATACATCAACCGATCACTGTCATCAGAAACGCCTTTTACGCGGAGATTCGGTTCTCCGTATTGGCGTTCTCGTGCGACGGACAAAATTGCTTCTTCGGCACTCAGGTTGGCCGATGCATTTCTCACCAACGAAGCCGGTGAAGGAACAAAAGAATTGTGAACAACCAAAGCTTCACCATCTTTTCCAAGGTGAACGCTTGATTCGGTTCCAACTATCTCAATACCTGATAGTGCTTGTCTGACATAGATATGATGAATGCCAGAAATAGAACTGATATGCTCCGAGGTAACAACCATTTGATTGGAATCCCCAGACTGTATAGCCGAGACTATATCGATATTATTCTGGCCCAATGCGGAACTTAATCCGACAAACATGAACGCGGACAGCAGAAAGCAAGATAAAGATGAACGGGAGAGTAATGTAATTTTCATAGAATTAGCTTCACAAATTAGGCCCTTAAAAGTAAGTATTCACTACTAGTATTCAAATAGTTAGTCGACCAAATACCCATTTATAGGACGAATGAAAAATTTTAAAAATTAGAAAAAGTGGCTCTCTCGAGCCACCTTTAAATCAGAGTCTATGATGTCAACCTTAATTCTTGATTAATCTTTTGGTTATCTGACCAGTTTCGGTTTTGATTTGAACCATATACATTGCCGTATTCAATTCGCTTAGATCCAATTGCAGCATGTTATCGGAATGCGACATACGCTTGACCACTCTACCCTGTAGGTCGTAAATAGTGACTTGGGTAATGGGTGATATCGGAGAAGTGATATTTAAAATACCAGCCGTTGGATTCGGATACATACCTATACGCTCTAACTCGCTCTCTGGAGTTGAAAGTGTCCGGTACTCAAACTGAAGGGTAAACCTTCCGGGTTGGTCTCCTGGTCCTGATCTGAAGCGGTATTGCTCCTCGGTCAGGTCCGTGATCGTACCCAGCAGATTGTCGATCAGGTAGATCGAACGATCTCCAAGCTGTGTCCCTTGTACTTGGGTCAGTGTGATGGTGTATTCCAGGTCTGCCTCCACCAAGGTCGAGAAGCCCATGGAGATCTTATCCTCCTCATTGAATTCCTCTAAAGACTGAATGGTCAGATGCTTGTTGGTTCCACTGATGGTACTGTAAATCGATACCGAGGTATCCAGCCTGTTGGTGTCTCCACCATCCAGACCATCGGTGGCCTCAGGACTATAGGCGATCAGCGTATTACTACCCAAGGGGTACTCATAGGCATCACTGCTTACCCTAAACCACATTCGGTCTAATTCTAAGTCTTGAGTCCTCAGGGTGGTATTACCTGTTGTACGGCGCATACTGTTGGTAAAGGTCACATTACCTCCAGAGGTGGCTAGTACACCAAAACCTTGAGCCGTCGAAATGATCCCATTGGGCTGGGTCGATGTACCAACATCATTGGCCGCAGCTACTCCACCCGATAAGCGATTGTAGACCGAGATATCATCCATGTCATAATTGCGGTTGTAGGGTCCTGGGATTCCATTACTTGGAGCCGTAAGATGTTCCCAGAAGTAGACATCGTCCAAACCATTGTCGGTCAGGAAGTCTACCGCCGAGATCGGTGATGCATAGGGGTTAGCATAGATGTTGGGCGTACCAGCAGGGTTAACTCCGGCCCCGTTGTAGACTATCGGTCTAACAACATCACCGTTGTTTAGGGTCCCCTGGCTAAAGGTCATATCGACCGTACCGCTAGCACCGGTCTGTGGAAAGACCAAATAGCCTTCTCCCGGTGCAATTGAACCGGTATAGTTGTTCCAAAAGTTCCGGTTATCGTCCGAAAAATTAGTGGCGCCAGCAACTCCTGGATTAGCTATAAAATTAGCAGAGGTATGCTGCATCACCTTCCTACCAACACCAAAGGCATCAGCAATGGTCTCTCCACTCATCGGACTTCCCATAGCCATGAAATCATCTCGCAGAAGATTAGGCGTGGTGATCTCTACATTGATCGTTCCGTTCTTGGTTACAATAGCATCTTTACTATTTTGAACAACAGCTCCTTGATGCTCTACAACGAGGTTACCATCTATTATTATTTCTCCTTCAATATTAAGATAATCGCCGGCTCTTACCGTTAATGTAGTACCCGATCGTACAATCAGTGTGCATGCATCTATACTTCCACGAACAGCAGTATCATAATTGGTGTCAATAATTGCCGCTCTAGAGCTGGTCGGTGTTCCATTGTCCCAGTTACTACTGAACACAGTGGTTGCCGTACAGCTATTGGACTCAAATTGGCCAGTAAACATTCCTCGTCCAAAAGTAGATGCCAGTATGGTCCGATCTGAACTTCGATAATCGAATGAAAGTACTTTTACATCACTCATTCCATTTTGAGATTGAACCCATGTTGGCGAGTTACTGCTGAAGTCGTTGGTCTTCCACACACCCAGCTCCGTACCGATTATCACCTCATCAGCGTCCAGTGGATTTTGAAGAATACATTTAACAGGCATATCAGGGAGTGTTCCTTCTTTGCTCACCCAATTCGGACTCGCTGTATTACCGTTACTGGTATACCAGACACTGGTAACTCCGTAGTTGTGGAAGGTGACCATGATATCACTTTCACTGGATCCATATCGAATATCCGAAATGGCTCCTATAGCACCGGGAATAGAAATATCGGTGGCAGAAGGAGATCCAGTGCTCATATTGTCAAATCGGAGAATCTTACCTAATGCTGTTCCGATCAACCATCTATCACTAGTATGTGGAGAGGGTGTGAACGCTATTGGTGTGGCATCCAAGGCAGGATTAGTGAGTGTAGCAGTGGTAAAGGACGGCCCCGAAGGATCGATTGCCCACCTTCTTATACGATATGTAGAACCACTTGTGGCGTTACTGAGCATGACATTGGTATCACTATCTAATCCGGTCTGATTCACAAAATCACCATCATTGTAAGATGTAAAATTACCCAGGTAAACACCTCCGTTGGTTATGTATCGATAATTGTTGTACACATAAGACGAGATCATGTATTGAAAATCCTGATCGATGAAGGTGTAGCAACCATCACCTCCCGTGATCTCAACAGTCGAATTAATCCCTGGTCCTGCGCTCATGACCAAGTGAGAACCATTGTCCTGTGCTCCAGCCAATAATACGTCTGTAGCCGAACTTTGATTAATGGACGCCCGATAGAATTGGGTTACGTTATAACCATTATTGCGGGCAAAAGTATTGCCCCCCCATTGTTGGTATAGTAAACACCTCCGTCATTTCCGAAGATAATTCTGCTGCTGGAAGAAAAAGCGATTCCATGATGGTCAGCGTGTACTTCCTGATATCCGAATCCCCCGTACCAATGTGAAAATTGATTCCAGGAATTACCACTATTGGTCGATTTGAACAGATCAATTCCTCCAACATATAGTGTGGTATCATCGTTAGGATCAACTCCGATCAGCAGATCGTAAAAGCTTTGACCACGAGTAAAGTCGGTGGAATCGATACCTGTATCGGCATCATTCGGTTGATTCAATGAATTTGGAAATGTACTGAAACCATTATTGGTTCGGTAAATTTTGACGGGATTTCCACTGTCGGTTCTGTCCTCGGCAAGAACATATATTTTATTCGCGTTCTGTTGTGAACAGGCCAATTCTATACGACCATTGTCCCCTAGGTTTCTGACCAAAGTCCATCCGGTTCCGTCGTTGGAAAAAACGCGACCACCGCCTTCACCGGTATAATAACTGTATTTTGTTCCCATCCATAATTTACCATCTGCACCAATGTCGAAGTCATTTGGCGCGTAGTAACTACCGGCAGAACTTTCATAAAGGGATCCTGTAAGACGCGAGAACGTTTGTCCATCTGTACTTCTATACAAACCTATGGTGTTTGAACCTAGAAAAGTAAATCCTGCTCCTCCTGAGTTGGCGTCCACTTCTTCAGTGTAGGCCATAGAATCGGCTCCAAAGTATACCTCGGTCAGGCCCGTTGATGGATTAACCCATGCAACGATATCCTGAACATATGTCAGTTTGTCCTCTGCCGTAGTTCCCCCACTATAAATATTCACCCAATTCTCTCCCCCATCGGTAGACTTGTAAATTCCATTACCGTTCACAGCTCCCCAGGTGTACACTTCACCGGTTCCTATGTACATGACATTACTATCTTGTGGATCGACTGTGATAGAGGTAATGGCCAAATTGCCAGGGACCCCTTCTACACGTCTCCAAACTGTCGAACTGCTGGTGATATTATCATTGATCCATAGACCACCACTAACTCCACCCGCAAAGACTCGCTGATTGCTACCAGGAGCAAACATCAGGGCATGAGTACGTCCGCCAACATTATCCGGTCCGCGCTCGGTCCAATTATTCCCATTAGTTCCAGGAGGGGCTTTTAAATTGGAGTTGACGCTGAGCTCTTCCATAAGTTCACTCAACCGTTCTGGCGCTGGACGGAGCAACTGTGGATCGGACGTATATAGATACTCCTGCTCATAATACTTGTTTGGAGGAATTCCCAGATCAAGTCGTTCGGCCTTGGTTAAACTCATCGATTTCCTAAACGGGTGTTCCATCAAAAACTCGCCATACTGTTTGCTTAGATTGTCCTGTTCAGTAATGGGTCTAGGAAGAATTTCTAGCTGGCCTGTTTTAAATAAGGCTAAGCTTACGCAGATTCCCAGCGTAGCAACAGCTGCCAATACTTGGGGTTTAATTAGTAGTTTTTTCAATGCAGTTGATTTTGAAGTTAATCAAATAGTTAGATGGTTGGGTTGCATCAAAGACTCAGTTAAAAGCGCCCATGTGGGATAATGGGCACCTTAACTGCTATTTTTTAAGTCGATTAATTTTGTTTCGAGGAGCTTGCTCCTTGAAGGGAATACCTTGGATTGCTATTGGTGAATGAAGTGTTAGCCTTTTTGGCTACATCTCCTTGGGCCCTTAGTTTGGCATCGTTCATATCCATAGGTCCTGGAGCTTCTGGAAATCTCAGTCCAACATGTTTCGATTGGACACGACCACCTGAGGAACGCGTGTCAGCTCTGTTGGCCACGATCTGCCAGGAGAATGAGGCATTGCTGTTACCATTGGCCAGTTCCTTGACTGTAAAACCTTTTATGGATTTTTTACTCACATACACACCGTTACACTCTCCTTCCAAGGTTACATATACCTTAAGCGGATGTGATTCGTCCACGTAAATAACATCGGACAAAATCGGATCCAATTCGATCCTCGCTTCACCATTGACTAATTTGCCTACGCCGAAGTCCTGGAAAACGATCTCCGGTGCTTCAGGGGAAAACATAATTCGCGATGTTCCTTGAGCGTCTTTAACTATGGTCGAATTGGAACCACTACCTACAATCTTATAGTCCGTTCCGGATGTACCATCTGAGCTTGTGTTATGTCTTAAACCAACATATGCATAACTTGGAGTACCAGAGTCTTCTGCTCCTCCACTGAAATATCCTCCGTAGTAACTATCCTGGTTTCCACCCGGTCCCGGGTCTAATCGATTGAAGCCGGCAAGGATACTCGTAGCTCTGGAGTTGGTGGTCGTAGCATCATTGTCAGAATCAAGTGTGAATCGACCCCCAGCATTCCCTCGGTTAGCATTAGCAACTGTTCCATCTCCTACATAACCAAAAACGCCCAAAACGGATCCACTTCCAGCTACACCGGAGCCATTTACATTAGTCACAGAAGTATTTCCACCATTTCCTACACCAATAATCCCTGTACCTGTTGCACCTTGCGCACCACCAGCTAAACCTGAAGTTCCATTGGAAGTAGTACCAACATTGTTCCAATACACCAAGGTTGTTCCTTGACCAGAGATTAGAGAAGCTGCACCAGAAGAATTCGAAATTATCTCACCAAATCCAGTGGCTGATGAGGAGATCCCTCGAACTCCGTAGGTTCCGGATCCATATAATCCGTATCGCGCACCGATACCAACAACAGCATCAAGATTCTGACTTAGTGCATAAAGTCCAACTCCCGAAGTTGAACCACTGGCATAGGTACTCATGGCAAATTCATTCGAATCACCCACCACCGTAAATCGTTCACCGGCATTGGGTGTATTGTCGTTAATAGAAACTTGATCATCCAATATTCTAAGCTCTTCTGTTCCGTTTCGAGCTATTACAACATCCTCATCGTCAGATGTACCGATGTAATTGGTACCTGCAGTTGTACCAGCATTACCCTCTACAGACCAATCATTACCATTGGTTCCGTCTAAGGCTACCCATGCCGAACCATCCCAGTAGTAGAATCCTGGTGAGACAGCTGTAGCTCCACTCCCAGAAGATACCAAGTTGTACACGAGTAGTCCTGTGGCAGGCGATGTGATCGGTGAGGCATTGTCCGTTGCAGTTAGTGTTACTCTGTTTATAAGCAGCCCCTTATCTGGATCTGCCATTTGTAATTGAGAACTTTCATCAGGACTAGTAGTTCCTAAACCGACATTGTCGTTTTCTCCGTTTACTACTAATGAAGAATTACTACTCTGTGTCTGAACAATGAAGTCAATATCAAAGCTACCTGGGTTCAATGTAGTCTCTCCTCGTTGACTTCCTGTAGCGTTCCCGTTAATATTGATATATCGAAAACTATTGATCGAAAAATCTAATTCTCCAACAGCATTCGTCCAGATTCCAGCGGAGGGATCACTAGCAAAGGAGTAGAATGGAGCACCAGGTGCACCATCTTGCATTCCCACTACCTGTCCACCTCCCTGGGTGGTAACACGGAAACGCTCTACATCGTTTGTACGCATGGTCAAACCTGTATTGTCGGTAGTACCTACGTAGTTAACATCCTGATCCGTACCGGTATTTCCAAGTATATCCCATTTATCGTCCAGGTCATTTTCATCCAGGGCTTCAAGGGCTACCCACTGAACTCCATCCCACCAGTAGAATCCTGGCTCTACATCATTTGGGGCGGTTCCAGCTGTATCGGTATTGAATACCAATACTCCTACAACAGGTTCTGGGGTAACAGGAGCACTAACTGCTCGTGAGGTGAGGGCTACTTTAGGAATCAAAATCCCTTTGTCGTTAGCCGTAATGTCAAGCATAGCTCCATCTGCAGGTGTCGTAGTATTAATACCAACCTGGGCAGAGAGCGATGTAATTGTCATGAAAACAGCCAAAATAGAAATTTGGCGTAACGCACAAATAAGAATAAGGTTCATCTTTAACAAATTTGATTCGGGATAACAATATTAAGTATTGTAATCCATAAAGTGCAAATTTATTCGATGAAATACATTATTTCATTAATTTTGTAGTCTTTAGACTACTTTTTTGTTGAAATTTTATCACATAATTGGTCCGAGACTATTATTTATCTAACCTGATATTCACATAATTAGTTTTCTCTCTAATTGAGATCCTCCCAGACTGAACCTGTATAGACCCGCAGCTTTTTGGCAGCAGCATCGTAGTATACATCTCCTTCTTCCGGACTTCCCGGTGCCGTACCGGGTTTTATGTTGATCAAGGTCTGAATGGTCACATGCCCATCTGTCTCTATACGAGCACCCTCCGTATCATTGGCTTTTAACACGAAAGCGTTACTGTCTGAAGTCCCTACATAGTTAGTTGCCGCATTGGTACCTGCATTACCCGCAAGTGACCAATCACTACCATTAGTCCCATCCAGGGCCCTCCATGAACTTCCGTTCCAATAGTAGAATCCCGGTGAAACCGCAGTAGATCCAGAACCGGCACTCACTTGATTGTACACCAGCAGCCCTGTAGCCGGAGAGGTGATAGGGGACGCGTTGTTGGTCGCGGATAGCACGACCCGGTTAATGAGCAGTCCCTTATCTGGATCGGCCATTTGTAATTGAGAACTTTCATCAGGACTCGTAGTACCCAATCCCACATTATCATTTTCACCGTTAACGACGAGAGAGGAATTACTGCTCTGTGTTTGGACAATGAAGTCTATATCAAAACTACCAGGATTCATAGTGGTTTCTCCCCGCTGACTTCCAGTGGCATTACCATTAATATTGATGTAGCGATAGCTGTTTATCGAAAAATCGAGTTCTCCAACCGCATTGGTCCATATTCCTGCTGTTGGGTCACTATTAAAGGAGTAGAATGGACTTCCTGGACTTCCATCTTGCATGGCTTGCACCTGGCCTCCACCCTGCGTAGTGACTCGGAATCGTTGAACGTTATTGGTTCGCATGGTTAGACCAGTATTGTCCGTCGTACCCACAAAATTGACGGACTGATCCGTACCTGCATTCCCAAGCAGATCCCATTTATCATCCAGATCGTCTGTGGTCACTTCTGCCTCTGCCTCTAGAGCTACCCACTGCACACCGTCCCACCAATAGAAACCTGGTTCGACATCATTAGGGACTGTACCGGCCGTACTGGTATTGAATACCAAGACACCCGTTACAGGTTCTGGAGTAACAGGAGCACTCAACAATGTTGATGTCAGAGCCACTCTTGGGATCAGTACACCTTTGTCTGATGCGGTAATATCTAACATGGCTCCATCGGCGGGAGAGGTAGTATTGATACCGACCTGAGCCATAGAACAATAGCAAACTGACCAGGTAATCAGTGTTAGCAATTTCAATCTGAGAGTAAATATTGAGCTCATAACTGTGTATTTGGGGTACCCTCAATTTTAGTAAAAATATCGTTGTAATACTTTTTTATTCGTTGAAATGCGCTTTTTTTTAAGAATCATGCATGTTTTTTAACATTTGTCCTAAGTATAAATACGTAGTGTACGTTTAGATTTTACCAGAATCCGCAGAAATCTCCCTAACTAATTTTCGCTCTTAACCAAAAAAAATGGCCCATAGCGGGCCATTTATAGTTATAATATGTAAATTATTAAACGTCTTCTATATCTTCGCTCGAACTCAATTCGACGTTCTTAGCTTCTTCTAAATTCATATGCAGTAAATCTTCCGATACCTGATCTACTTCAGAGAAAAGTGTGTCTCGATTGAAATAGACGATCAAGGATGACCAGCATATAACAGAAATCAAACAAAGGGATAGACCATATGGGTTCAAATTCTTCATGGGGATATTTTTATTAAACTACCTTTTGGTAAAGCGTTGAATTATTTTACCATTAACAGTAGTCAACTCGATCAAATATAAAGAAGATTCCAGTTTATCAACCTCTAGCTGATATTGAGTTATCCCCTCCAATTGTTGATAAAGTACCACCCTTCCTTGTAGATCGTAAATCACTACTTCATGGATTGCAGCCCTCGGTGATACAACATTGAGCAGACCATCGGTGGGGTTTGGATACAGACCAATACTCTCCAACTCGTTTTGAGCAGTGGCAAGGACCTCATACTCAAACTGAAGGGTAAACCTTCCGGGTTGGTCTCCTGGTCCTGATCTGAAACTATAGCTCTCCTGGGTCAGGTCCGTGATCCTTCCAAGCAGGTTATCGATCAGGTAGATCGAACGATCTCCAAGCTGTGTCCCTTGTACTTGGGTCAGTGTGATGGTGTATTCCAGGTCTGCCTCCACCAAGGTCGAGAAGCCCATGGAGATCTTATCCTCCTCATTGAATTCCTCTAAAGACTGAATGGTCAGATGCTTGTTGGTTCCACTGATGCTACTGTAGAGCGATACCGAGGTATCCAGCCTGTTGGTGTCTCCACCATCCAGACCATCGGTGGCCTCAGGACTATAGGCGATCAGCGTATTACTACCCAAGGGGTACTCATAGGCATCACTGCTTACCCTAAACCACATTCGGTCTAATTCTAAGTCTTGAGTCCTCAGGGTGGTATTACCTGTTGTACGGCGCATGCTGTTGGTAAAGGTCACATTACCTCCAGAGGTGGCTAGTACACCAAAACCTTGAGCCGTCGAGATGATCCCATTGGGCTGGGTGGTCCCACCACCATCATTGGCCGCTGCCAATCCACCGGATATGTCGTTATAGATCGAAATATCGTCCATAGAATAATTTCTTGCATATGGGCCTGGAATAATTGAACTAGGTGCTGTAATATGCTCCCAAAAGTAAACATCCGTTAACCCATTGGCCGATAAGAAATCATCTGCCGAGATCGGTGATGCATACGGATTAGCATAGACGTTAGGCGTTCCATACTCATTGACTCCATCGCCGTTGAAAACCATTGGACGGCTAACATCACCGTTGTTTAGGGTCCCCAGGCTAAAGGTCAGGTCTGTAGTACCGCTTGGATTGTCCTGAGGGAAGATCAAATAGCCCTCCCCTGCCGTCAAAGACCCACTGTTATAACGTCTCCAGAAGTTTCCATTATCATCTGAGAAGTTGGTCACTCCGGAACCAGGTGTGTTGGGAATGAAGTTTTCCGGAGTGTGATATTGTACATTCCTGACTCCACCAAAGACACCAGCAACTGTTTCCGCACTCATAGGGCTTCCAACAGCCATGAAATCATCTCGCAGAAGATTAGGCGTGGTGATCTCTACATTGATCGTGCCGTTGTTAACAACCGATGCGGTTCCATCGGTTTGAACAACGACTCCCTGGTGCTCTACGATCAAAGTAGATCCTGATTCTACGGTTATATTATGGGCTACTCTCAGATAATTTGAAGCAGAAATGGTCAAGGTCGAATTGTTCTTAACCACTATCTCGCACCCATCCAGGTCGCTCACCGCATTATAATTGGAGCTGATATCGATCTTCTGATCGGTAAGTGGCATTCCATTACTCCAAGTTCCGCTAAATCTGGTATAGTCCGGACAAGGACCGAAAGCACTGTTCAGACCAAAGAAATAGCTTCCATCGATGGACGTGAAACTACCTGTAAGTGTAATGTGAGAGCCAAAAGACCCAACGGACAGAGCGGCGGTTTCTACATCTGTCCCGTTATTTCGAGCTGCTACCAGGTTGTTTCTTGATTGACCTGTCGCGGCTTCCCAACCACTGATCTCAGCGGAAGTGAAATAGAATGTTAGATCCACAGAGCCTGAAGGATTTTTAGTGGCAGTTGCAAGGAAGGATTTATCCATTACCTGATCAATTCCACTACTACCTTGATAAGGCTGAACAGATGTCCCTGCCCGATCTACTGAAATACCAACACATCCATAATCAAAACCATCCGATGAGGTCACATCGGCAAGTCGATCTCCGGTAGAGGTATCGGACAGATAAACTGAACCCGAACCTGGAAGATCAACTTCAGGATCAGTGGTTCCTGTATTTACAGCAGTTTGAACGCCTGTATCTACAGATCCACTCAGCAATAGGTTATCTATGGCGATATACTCCTCGTTCGTACAGTTGTGATGACGGAAGACCAGGTGACCAGTCTGACCGGCATAAGCACTCATGTCTATATTTTCGTTGACCACCGCCTGCGCAATGATCCCACCGGGTCTTACCTGTGGACTTGCGTCTATGGCTGTATAGGTAGAAATATCAGTTGCCCAATATACCGTGTAATATTCCTGATACCAAGAATTGGTCAGTGTCGAAGGTG